>NZ_JBKKHP010000030.1:0-4101 GCF_046613985.1 Niallia laureatilytica
ACCATTAATTCTAGTAGCCAAGTAAACTTCTTATTTGGCGACAAAAGTTATTATATAAAAACTATATTATATTCGTCAACATATTTTTTATAGTTTTTTTAAATAAATTTATATAAGTGGCTAACCCTCCATGTGGATTAGACATTTTAAATTGGGTCTTAGCCACCACTTTTACTGATATTAAGGTAACTCCCGCTTCATTAAAAACTTCACGCTACAAAAGTATTCGAACAAAAAGACCGGACAGAGCCGGTCATCAAAACTAGATTGATTTTGAACGCCCAATTCTTTGCTTAAACCCATTTGCTAGAGGCACGACGATGATGCCGGCAATAACGAGCTGCATGATGTTACCTGGGATAGAGCCGAACGGCTGAATCCAGTTGCTATAAAGGATAACTTCTGTAAAATAGTAGCCGACAACTTTGATAATAAGGGCAACAGCCACTGCCAGTACGTGTACGTATACCTTTTTGCCAGGCATCTTTTCAGCAATAAGGCCAGCTACATATCCCATTGCACCAACGATAACAAATGTAAACGGAGCCCATAATGTCCAGCCTGAAACAATATCGAACAGAGCCATTCCGAAGGCTCCCACTATTGCGCCTGATTTTTTACCAAATACAAAGGCAGCAATCAAAAGCGGCACGTTACCTAAATGAATGAGGCCCCCGTTACCCATCAGTGGCAGCCTAATGTTGATAAACATAGTAGCTAGGAAAGTTAAGGTAATAAAAAGTGCATTAAGAACCAGAGTTCTCGTTTTATTATGTTCTGTCGTAAACATGTAAATCCCCCTCGTTATTTCGGAGTGTGTGTTCAAAAGAATCTCCACTTCTTTAATGATTACTAGTATAATGAAATCTGACAATATAAAAAGTGCCACTTTTTTAAAATATAACATGGTCAGAGAGGAGGATTCTTGAATGGATATGCTTATGTTTGAATTGAATAAACATGCAACAAAACCCTTGTATGAACAGCTTTATATTGGAATTAAAACCGCCATTTTGAGCCAACAAATTGAAGTTGGAACGAAGCTGCCATCTAAAAAAAAGTTGGCCGAATTTTTAAATATCAGTCAAACAACCGTAGAAGTTGCATATGCTCAGCTGATTGCAGAGGGCTTTATTGTCTCAAAACCGCGGGTTGGTTTTTTTGTAGAGGATATTAATGAATTACCTTATATCGGAACAGAGCAGGTCGAGCTGCCAGTGGAGGATACTGAGGAAAAAATTATCCAGTTTGACTTTCACCCAGGAAAAATTGATACAGATTCCTTTCCTTTTTCACAGTGGAGAAAATATGCAAAAAATCTATATGATCTTCCTTCCAAGGAGCTGCTGCAGATTGGAGAACCCCAAGGAGAATACGCGTTACGGACTGAAATAGCAAAATATCTTTATCAATCAAGGGGGATTGTGTGTAAACCGGAGCAAATAGTGATTGGTTCTGGAACGGAACAACTTCTTCCTATGATTTTAAGGCTGCTTGAAAATGATTCAAACTTCGCCCTCGAAAATCCTGGCTATTCAGCAATCCCAAGAATTCATCTGCAAAACAAAGCAATTCCGATTCCAGTTGATGAAGATGGATTAATTGTAGATGAACTAAAAAAAACAAACGCAAATGTGGTTTACATCACACCTTCGCACCAATTTCCGACAGGTGCAGTTCTTTCCGCCACGAGAAGAACACAGTTATTGCATTGGGCAGCAAAAGTTGAAAATCGCTACATCATTGAAGATGATTACGACAGTGAATTTCGTTACACTGGAAAACCGATTCCCGCATTGCAAGGAATGGACAAAAACGATAAGGTGATTTATCTGAGTACGTTTACCAAGTCATTAATGCCTTCATTACGAGTGGCTTATTTTGTTTTGCCTTCAACATTGCTAAAAAAATATAAAGAAACTTTCAGTTATTATTCAGCAACAGTTCCGAGATTTGACCAGCATATAGTAGCTAGCTTCATGAAAGACGGTTATTTTTCAAAACACCTAAACCGTATGCGGAAAATTTACCATAAAAAGCTTGATAAACTGACCTATATCTTTAAAACAGATTATCCTGAAGTCATTATCACCGGAGATCAGGCTGGGATGCATATTTTAATTTCCCTTCCCCTGCAGAAAAGTGAAAAGGAGTTAAAAACAATTGCGGCAGAAAGCTCCATCGCCATTTACCCGGTAACTGATTATCTGTTAAAACCAATAGAATATAAGTATCCAACATTTTTGTTAGGATTTGGCGGTATTCCAATAGAAAAAATCGAGGACGGTATTCACCAATTAATGCAGTGTTGGGGAATAGCAAAATAATTAGAGGCAGTCATAAAATGCCGGAAGAGCTTTCCGGTATTTTTATGACTATGTGGTTTTGACAGTTTTTTTTATTTAGTTACCCTCTTCCTAACTGTAGTTCTAAGATAACAAATCCCCCTTTTGGGTGTTCAAAAGTCTTTTTCGAGGCTTTAATTTTTGACAGAGCGATTTTATCAATTTTGATCTTTTTAATAACCCTTTTTTCACATAAAAAAAAGCTACCGTTGCGGCAGCATGATTTAAACCTTATAAAACTAAATCATTCATTTCACAAATCTTCACTGTTATTCCTGTTTAAATAAAACAGCCACTCACTAGGAGTTATTTCAATAAAAAGTTCCTGCAACAATGCTTATCCCAGACTTCTTTTTTATCTGGTGTGCCCTGCTCGAAGAAAATTTCACTATGATTAAATTGCTTTTTCAGTATTAGATGCTTGTCTTTTTGGCCTTGGAATATGCCATTTATATTTTAAAGACAACATCCTTAAGACAACAATTACTATAAATAATACGTAAGTTTCGATAGTCCCATTAATAAAATTAAGACCTATTAAAGCCCCCGTAATGATAGTCCAAAAAGCATATAGTTCATATTTAAAAACAAATGGCTGTCTTTTCGCTAAGGCATCTCGAATGATACCTCCACCTACACCGGTTAATAAAGCAGAAGCAATACTAGCACTTGCAGGTAATCCTGAATTTTTCGCGTAAAGAGCACCTTGAATGGCGAAAGCCACTAATCCAACCGCATCTGTTAGACCAAATGAATAATACCAATGCTTCCAACTAACAATTTTTTGAATAGGTATAAAATATATGACCGTAATCAATAGGAATGTTAGTAGAAATAATGTGTTTTGTTCCCATAATGCCGAAACTGGCACCCCTATCAATAAATTCCGTATAGCTCCGCCTCCAAAAGCAGTTATAAAGCCTAATGCATAGTATCCGATAAGGTCATAATCTTCTTCCGAGGCAATAAGCGCCCCACTAATCGCAAATGCGATAGTGCCGAGATAATTCCAAATGTCCCAGGACATAACTCTTTTGCTCCTATCTTTATTTCTTTAATAACCCATATAATTATAAATTCTGACTATGCATTTATACAACCTAAATTTATTTTTTGTTCATTGGGCCATTATAAATCTCTTAAACTCTCTACCTAAGCCAATCAAACATTTATCTTTAATTATTATTTCGCTTTGAAGCAACCATCCTAGATTGTCTTTTCGCATTACATTTCCTTCAACAAAAAAGGTTATCTTTTCAGTACAATCGTGTTCCTAGAATACTTGCCCGTGGCGAAAAGACAGGGAAATAATCAAACTATTATACCTTTTGAACACGCAGTAAATGAGCGTTAACTCGTTAATCCTTATTTGAATGAAAATTGAATATAATAAAAATACGCCTGATCCCTTATATATCGAAGGGTTAGACGTATTCACCACCAAATTTAAACACTTTCTTATTGGCTGTATAGGTACCCCTTCTTGGTAACATGTCCATTGATTTTTAGGGAGCGTTCCTAATGGCAGCAATTAAGAATCTTGAGCTCTATTGGACATTTCCCTCGTGGCATCTAGATAACATGGTAAAACTCAAAGAATCTACATATAAATTAGACTATATATAATTATCCCTGTTCATAAACTATCGCTCCTGTTAGCTTAACTAAATTTATTCATAAACTCGTCAATTCTACTTAGTTTCAAGTTTTAAAGAAAGGTTTTAGAGAAAATAAAAAGACCTGCAAGTATGTAAAA
>NZ_JBKKHP010000031.1:0-2899 GCF_046613985.1 Niallia laureatilytica
TTCCACCTCAAACCTATCAACCTGATCATCTTTCAGGGATCTTACTAGCTTACGCTATGGGAAATCTCATCTTGAGGGGGGCTTCATGCTTAGATGCTTTCAGCACTTATCCCTTCCGCACATAGCTACCCAGCTATGCCTTTGGCAAGACAACTGGTACACCAGCGGTGCGTCCATCCCGGTCCTCTCGTACTAAGGACAGCTCCTCTCAAATTTCCTACGCCCACGACGGATAGGGACCGAACTGTCTCACGACGTTCTGAACCCAGCTCGCGTACCGCTTTAATGGGCGAACAGCCCAACCCTTGGGACCGACTACAGCCCCAGGATGCGATGAGCCGACATCGAGGTGCCAAACCTCCCCGTCGATGTGGACTCTTGGGGGAGATAAGCCTGTTATCCCCGGGGTAGCTTTTATCCGTTGAGCGATGGCCCTTCCATGCGGAACCACCGGATCACTAAGCCCGACTTTCGTCCCTGCTCGACTTGTAGGTCTCGCAGTCAAGCTCCCTTGTGCCTTTACACTCTACGAATGATTTCCAACCATTCTGAGGGAACCTTTGGGCGCCTCCGTTACTTTTTAGGAGGCGACCGCCCCAGTCAAACTGCCCACCTGACACTGTCTCCCACCCCGATAAGGGGTGCGGGTTAGAATGTCAATACAGCCAGGGTAGTATCCCACCAATGCCTCCACCGAAGCTGGCGCTCCGGCTTCCAAGGCTCCTACCTATCCTGTACAAGCTGTACCAAAATTCAATATCAGGCTACAGTAAAGCTCCACGGGGTCTTTCCGTCCTGTCGCGGGTAACCTGCATCTTCACAGGTACTATAATTTCACCGAGTCTCTCGTTGAGACAGTGCCCAGATCGTTACACCTTTCGTGCGGGTCGGAACTTACCCGACAAGGAATTTCGCTACCTTAGGACCGTTATAGTTACGGCCGCCGTTTACTGGGGCTTCAATTCAGAGCTTCGCGCGAACGCTAACCCCTCCTCTTAACCTTCCAGCACCGGGCAGGTGTCAGCCCCTATACTTCGCCTTACGGCTTCGCAGAGACCTGTGTTTTTGCTAAACAGTCGCCTGGGCCTATTCACTGCGGCTCTCTCGGGCTTGCACCCAAAAGAGCACCCCTTCTCCCGAAGTTACGGGGTCATTTTGCCGAGTTCCTTAACGAGAGTTCTCTCGCTCACCTTAGGATTCTCTCCTCGCCTACCTGTGTCGGTTTGCGGTACGGGCACCTTGAATCTCGCTAGAGGCTTTTCTTGGCAGTGTGGAATCAGGAACTTCGGTACTATATTTCCCTCGCCGTCACAGCTCCGCCTTCACGGTAATGGGATTTGCCTCATTACCAGCCTAACTGCTTGGACGTGCTAATCCAACAGCACGCTTACCCTATCCTCCTGCGTCCCCCCATCGCTCAAACGATTCATAAGGTGGTACAGGAATATCAACCTGTTGTCCATCGCCTACGCTCTTCAGCCTCGGCTTAGGTCCCGACTAACCCTGAGTGGACGAGCCTTCCTCAGGAAACCTTAGGCATTCGGTGGATGAGATTCTCACTCATCTTTCGCTACTCATACCGGCATTCTCACTTCTAAGCGCTCCACCAGTCCTTACGGTCTAGCTTCAACGCCCTTAGAACGCTCTCCTACCACTGACATCGTAGATGTCAATCCACAGCTTCGGTGATACGTTTAGCCCCGGTACATTTTCGGCGCAGAGTCACTCGACCAGTGAGCTATTACGCACTCTTTAAATGGTGGCTGCTTCTAAGCCAACATCCTGGTTGTCTAAGCAACTCCACATCCTTTTCCACTTAACGTATACTTTGGGACCTTAGCTGGTGGTCTGGGCTGTTTCCCTCTTGACTACGGATCTTATCACTCGCAGTCTGACTCCCAAGGATAAGTATTTGGCATTCGGAGTTTGTCTGAATTCGGTAACCCGATGGGGGCCCCTAGTCCAAACAGTGCTCTACCTCCAATACTCTTACCTTGAGGCTAGCCCTAAAGCTATTTCGGAGAGAACCAGCTATCTCCAAGTTCGATTGGAATTTCTCCGCTACCCACACCTCATCCCCGCACTTTTCAACGTGCGTGGGTTCGGGCCTCCATCCAGTGTTACCTGGACTTCACCCTGGACATGGGTAGATCACCTGGTTTCGGGTCTACGACCACATACTATTACGCCCTATTCAGACTCGCTTTCGCTGCGGCTCCGTCTCTTCAACTTAACCTCGCATGTAATCGTAACTCGCCGGTTCATTCTACAAAAGGCACGCTATCACCCATTAATGGGCTCTAACTACTTGTAGGCACACGGTTTCAGGATCTATTTCACTCCCCTTCCGGGGTGCTTTTCACCTTTCCCTCACGGTACTGGTTCACTATCGGTCACTAGGGAGTATTTAGCCTTGGGAGATGGTCCTCCCTGCTTCCGACGGGATTTCACGTGTCCCGCCGTACTCAGGATCCACTCAGGAGGGAACGAAGTTTCGACTACAGGGTTTTTACCTTCTATGACTGGCCTTTCCAGACCTATTCATCTACCCCGTTCCTTTGTAACTCCATGTAGAGTGTCCTACAACCCCAAGAGGCAAGCCTCTTGGTTTGGGCTAATCCCGTTTCGCTCGCCGCTACTCAGGGAATCGCGTTTGCTTTCTCTTCCTCCGGGTACTTAGATGTTTCAGTTCCCCGGGTCTGCCTTCTGTTACTCTATGTATTCAAGTAACGATACTATCCCATTACGGATAGTGGGTTCCCCCATTCGGAAATCTCCGGATCAAAGCTTACTTACAGCTCCCCGAAGCATATCGGTGTTAGTACCGTCCTTCATCGGCTCCTAGTGCCAAGGCATCCACCGTGCGCCCTTTCTAACTTAACTTGTTTCGGCTAAAGAT
>NZ_JBKKHP010000032.1:0-2734 GCF_046613985.1 Niallia laureatilytica
GGACGGGTAAAATAGAAAATTAAGACATTGAATGATTATAAATTTTTTAATAAATAAAATAGTGTATTCTATATTTATTAGGCGACAATTATAATGAGCGTAGGTAATAAATTAATGAATTCATACAAGCTTGTAAGTTTTAAGGTAGTACTTGTCGCAACATATAAAGGCTGTCGTACTGTTACTATAAAACTTACAAACTTAATGCTACATAAAAACACATGAACTTAAAGCACTTGATTGTCTAAAATAGGCGACGAGTGCTTTTTTGTTTTAGCATGAAAAGGAAAAGAGCGTTATAAACTTATTGATGCCGATAAGATGAATAAGCTTAAAAATGGTATACAGAATAATACTTTTAGTGTAGATGAGCTGTCTGAGATTAGAAAAAAGATGTCTGAATTAGGCATTACTAAAGAATATGATGAAGTATTAGCTAAAATGGATTTTGGCAAATATCTCAAAGGACTAATAGGTGATTCACCTACTATTATGATAGATCCACATGCACATCATATTTTATATAAAAGGGTTTAGGTGAGGCTCAACAAAAACTCGTTCAAGAAGGTCAAGAATATTAAGGGAAAATGGTATTGAGCCTGTAATTGGGAAAAAAATTTAGTTTGGGCACCAAATAGAGTTTCCGGACAACATAGTTTTGCAGCTCTTGAAAATGTTGTTAAGCAGTTGATGCGGCTGGTGCAGACATAGATGATATCATAGAAATACTAGAAGACCTTGGAAAACAAACTGCTTCAAGGAAATAGAGGTTAAAGGAGAAATTAATATGGATAAGAATCAATTTGCTAAAGATATTAGAAGTGCCATAAAAAGTGGTCAATTGGATACTTTAAGAGATTTACTTGAGAAAGAACCAGAAATGTTAACATGGATGACACCTTTTGGTACTTGGTTACATGTAGCGACAGCACATGGACATTTAGAGATAGTAGAATATCTTATTAATGCTGGAATAGATATTAATGCACAAGGTGGAACTTTCTCTACAAATGCTCTTGAAAGAGCGATTGCAAAAGGACATTTAGATATTGCTGATTATCTAATTAGCAAGAATGTGGAGATTGATATTAGTGAACCAGATAGAAATCCTCTTTTTGCTGCAATATATGGTGGGCATTTGGAGATTGTTAAATTATTAGTTGAGAATAATATAAATATATCTATTAAATACACTGGAGAAACCATGAAAGATATGGATGCTTATGCATTTGCCATAGAAAGAGGACAAACAGAAATTGCTGAATATTTAAAACGAATGATGGATGAAAAAGAATAAATAAAGAGTTACAGTATAAAATCCTACAATAAAGAAATTAATAGGCTCATTTGTTTAAGATAGAATTTATAACTATAAAGCACTTGATTATCTTTTAGGCAACAAGTGCTTTTTTGTATGGAACGTACTCGTTAGATAACATAAATAATGACTGTATGAAATTCATAGCTCATGAAGGTAGTACCCTCATGGCATTCTGTTTTAGTACTGTGTTTGTGAAAATAATAAGATAAATAGGCGAGATGACATATTACATGTCAAGAAGACTTATGATACTGAAAAACCCACAAACTAAAAACAATGACAAAGCTCGTAATGCTAAAGGTGATAACGATACGGATACATAAAGATAGTGAATAATAAAAAGTGAAGATTTTTGAGTGAAACAATAAGAATGTGATTTGTTTGAGAAGCGAAAGCTCATGATGGTTGTACCATCATGGAGTATCATTTTAATACTTGGATAGTAAGAAAAGTACGATAATTAGGCGAGATGACATTTTATATGGTGGATAAAAAGTAGGTTACGTAAGAAGGTTACTAGTTTAGCATCAGGGCAGACAAAAATTGGGTTGTATTTTTACAAGAGACGGTCGTATAATACTCGCTATTCGTTTAAAAAGCGTTACATAAATTTTAATTACCTAACGGGAGAAAGGTATATTGAATTACTATACTTACTAGATCAAAGATACCCAGACTTAAACTTGAAGAGAAGTATTCAAATTGCTGAGGAATACATGGATTAAATAGGGGTAACAAAGTTTTCGAATCCAAAAGTTTATGTAAAAAATATTAATTTAGACTAATTACTTTTTTAGAAGAAACAAGTATTAATGTTGTATCGAGAGAGAAATTCTGATTTTTTAAAAAAATCCTTGATTGGCTAAAAGCCTTTCAAGGTTTTTTACTTTAATTAATGGTCTTAGTAAGGCTAAAATAGATTATAACCCTTATTCCGAGTAGTATTTACTAAATAAGAAAATTTTTGAACTATGATTATTACTATACTTAACTATAAAGCACTTGATTTCTCTTTTAGGGAATCAGGTTTTTTTATGAGAAGCTAGAGTTATAGTAAACATTTTTATAAATTCACCGGCTATTATGATTACAAGCGCGCAGTCGAAGGCGGCAAAGGCATCTATTCGGCAACAAAAGGAATCAGCGCCGCCGAAAATGCCATGAGCACCTACAAAAACGTAAAAGCCTTCAGCACCCTGGAAAAAACCGAAATGGGCATCTACGGCCTTCTATCCGCTAACGGACTATCCGAATACGTAACCGGCAAAGACATGTTCGGAAACGAACTCACAGACCAGCAGCGTCAAGCAAGCCTAACCCAAAGCATCTTCGCAGGCCTACCATTTGTGCCAGGTATGGCGAAAGAAGCCAACCGACTTGGCCAACAAGCCTTGAACTCCACCGTCCAGATTG
>NZ_JBKKHP010000033.1:0-2357 GCF_046613985.1 Niallia laureatilytica
CCCACAAGAAACAAAAATTGGTTTAACATTTTTTGTCGTTCTTAAAGTTCGACCATAGACTTCATTATTTATTACAATATCGGTGTAAGAGCCTATTAGATTCTCTGGCATAATAAAATCTACATCTTGAATTTTAAGATAACTTTTTGCTACACCAATGGTTGGCTTATTTAGAAGAAAGGAAGCATGAGTAGCAATACCCATGTGACGATAATGTAAATATCCATTGCCATCAAATATATATATATCTGGTTGCTTCGTTAGCTTTTTAACTGCCTCTATTATTAAAGGTAACTCTCTAAATACAAGGAAACCTGGAATATAAGGGATTGGTATTTCTCCGTAACTGTATACTTTTTCGACAATTTCCTTTGTACCATAATCAATGATTACAATACAACATGTACCATACTTAGTTTTATTTACATCCCAATAAGCCAAATCTACCCCTGCGATAAATTGAATTTCTTGTATTTGAAAATTATTTTCTAATTTAATTCTAGGTAATAATTCATCTTGGATTTTTGAAAACTTTTGTATTAATTTCTTTTCATCAAAATTATTCATTATCATCACAATCAGATAATCGGGTAATTAGTTCTAACTCCTCTTTTGTTGGAGCAACTTTTTGCCTGATTATATTCCCTTGTTTATCCCATTCAGTATACTTTAAACAAACGCCAAACTTAAACGCTCCTTCATATTTGAGTTCTTCGCTTTCATACCAAATTTTTCTGATGCCTCTTGTTTGTCCTTTTATCATGTAATCTGTAGATTTAACTTTCCCATTATGGTGAAATTTAACATAGTTACCTTCTTTAAAACCATTCTTATAATAACAGTAATACGCTAGATTCCCATTGTCATATAACTCATAAGCTAACCCAGTAAAAGGGTTTCCATCCTCATCTTCTGGTTTATCTAGCACTTCATCACTGTAAGAGGTAAACCATAGTTCCTCATCAAAATCTATACCATGTTCTAATACATATTCTTTACTTAATACATCCATCTTATTTTCCAACCTTTTTCACCTCTGAACTAAATTGAAATCCTTCAGTAATAAAATTACAATGTGGACATGTGTTCATAATGTTCATCCGTTAAAACGTACTTTACGATGACTTCAAAACATTACACAAACCTTTATTTATTCCTCTACTATCGTCATACTCTGTTCACACCCATTACAATCTATAAAAATTTAATACTAATACTAAGTACACTTATAAAATTATAATGTGCCTACTCATTTCTATCCTAAAACACAAAAAGCTCTTGTAGTCTTTAATTGACAATCAAGTGCTTTATGTTCATATGTTTTTTCTAAAACACTAACCTTTATTCTGCTGAAGGATTATAATCAACCTCTACATTTTTTAGTCCTTCTATTACTTTATTTATTCTTCTCGATAAGTCTTTTATTTCTTCTAATGTTAATTCATCTTCTGCTTCTTGTGGATTAAACATGCTTAATCTCTTTGTTATACCTTCAATGCGCCGAACAAAAACTTTCTCATGGCAGATTGCAATTTCTCCAATAGCAGTATCAACAATAACATCTTCTATCTTACCTAAGTTATCAAATTCATCCGCTAGTTTTGCTATAGCATACCTATATCCCCTGTTTTCCTCCAACAACTCTTCATATGTCTCCTGAATCGCATCAAATAATTCATTATACTCCCAGTCTTTCATCAGTCTTCCCCTCCAAAAAAATTAAGTTTAAGGAATAATTCTATTACCATTGTTGTGTATGACTTCTAATTCAATATTTTTATATTTAGCAGCAAACTCTGCTATGACTTTACTGCAACTGTCGCAAGTATCCAATTCTGTAAATAACTTAATTTTCCCAGTAGCTTGTTTATTCTCTCCAAGCCTAGAAGCAATATCATTTAGTATTTTATACTCCGTATCTGTATTCCTTAAATAACTCTCTCCCTCTTTACCAACTGCATCTGTAGCTTTAAACATTGGATTTTCAGGTTGTAAAGAAATATCAGGCACCTTATGCTCAAGATTTACTTTGAGTTCATTTATGCTACTTTGAGCATAAAATTCAGATTTACTTATCCCGCTGACATCCACTTCTGCAACAGCAAAATTACCAGATTTCTTATACCCACTTGTTAAATTCCCTCTTAGTTCTTTCACTCTATCAATTATATGTGCTTCTGTTTCTGAATCTATTTGTCTCGTTGGATACACTTTACCCGTACCCTTGCCAGCATCAACAACACCACTACCACGCCCACTCAACATTACTCAAATACTCGCTCTTATCCCCACTAACCTTCCCAACATCAGCCCTGCTCTCAGCTTTCAAGTAGGAACTCATATTACCAACCCCACCC
>NZ_JBKKHP010000035.1:0-1475 GCF_046613985.1 Niallia laureatilytica
TGTACCCTTTGTAAAGGACATTTTATAAAAAGTCTATGCTGCTGTAAGAAGATGATCTCTGTATTGAACAGGGGTCATCTTTTTTAAGTTCCATTGGTATCTATAGTAATTGTAATAAATCATATATTGTTTGATTTCCTTTTTTACTTCATCTAAACTTGTACATGTTTTAATAGAGGCTTCATCTTTAAGATGGCCAAAGAATGATTCTTGGGGGGCATTATCCCAACAGTTTCCTCGTCTTGACATAGATTGGCGTAACCCTAATTTTTTTACTGCTTTTTGAAAGATAGGACTTGTATAATGAACACCTTGATCGGAATGAATGAAAGCATCTTTTGCACACGTAAAGTTTCTGTTCTTCTTTAACTTCTTGAGAGTGACTGTTGCCAATTCCAAGGTCATTCTATCCGATACATGATAGGCTAGAATTTCACCAGTTGAACTGTCCTTAACTGCTGATAAATAGGCTCTTAGCCCTTTGCCGAAGGAAAGGTATGTGATATCAGTCAGAAGCACTTTCCCTGGAATCCCTTGCTTAAATTGTCTATTTAAAAGGTTTGGTACAACACGGTGTTCCATTGTAGCTTTCATCATTTGTCTATAAGGATTTGCCTTTCTAATCGGACAAATAATATTGTATTTCTTCATAATTCGTCGTATACGTTTTAAATTATAGACAACTTTAAATTGACCCGCCAAAGTCATTTTAATTTGGCGTGCCCCTTTCTTACGATTCTTGAAATGAAATGCTTTTAAGATGATTGCCTTCACTTCTTCATCCTGTTCATCTTTTCTCTTTCTTTGTTCGTGTGACTTTTGAGAAAAGTAATTATAGTAGCCACTTCTTGATACACCTGAGATATCACATAAATAACTCACCATATGCTTCAAGTGGTATTTTTCAATTACCGAATGTATGAGGCGATATTTTTGGAAAGGAGGGAGAACTACTTTTTCATCCTCCTTTCTGCCAAACGAATCTTTTTTAATAGTTCGTTTTCTGCCTTTAATAAATTATTTTGAGCTTCTAGTCTTGCGTATTTCTCTTCCATGCTAAGTTCTCTTTCACTAGGTCTTCCTGAATTCTCGTTTCTGGTATCTTGTAACCCAGATACCCCATTTTCACGATAGTTAGCACGCCATCTCTTTCCCGAAGAACTAACTCGAGGCATACCAATAATATCTATATCGAACCCGCATTCCTCAAATATTACCCTTGGTAGCTTACCTTTTTCGTTTTCTGCGATAAAAATATGTTTAAACTCTTCCGTATAAGTGATTCCTTTTGCACTTACAGATTTAACGTACTTATTAGCTGATAGTAGTTTTATCTCTTTCTCTGTAAAAATCCTATTACTCATAAAAAATCTCCAGTCCCATGTTGTTTTTTCTCTAGTTGTGTTTCTTTATTATACAAAAAAGCACCCTATAGGTAGACTTTTTTTAGTGTCTACTCTATAGGGTACATTTTA
>NZ_JBKKHP010000036.1:0-1376 GCF_046613985.1 Niallia laureatilytica
ATGAGTTCGGAATTTTACCGGACTCATGCCGGCCAGTTTTTGTTTAATTCGATCGTTGTTATAGTAATGGATGTACTTCTCAATCTTCATCTTCAAGGCTTCATAAGAAATTAATTGTTCTCCGTAATACATTTCCTGCTTCAGTAAGCCAAAGAAGTTTTCCATTGCTGCATTGTCTGCACATGTTGCTTTGCGAGACATGCTTTGGTACATCTTATTTTCTTTCAATGTGTGTACCCATTTGTAGTGCTGATAGTGCCAGCCTTGATCGGAGTGAATGGTTGTTCTATATTTGGCACGCTCTTGAATAATAGGAAGCACCTGTTTTAATGAATCCATCACAAATTCCAGCGTTGGACTTTTAGACATACTAAACCCAATAATTTCGCCGTTATATAAATCCATGATAGGGCTTAAATACAACTTCTCATCATTTGTACATTTGAATTCCGTTACGTCGGTCACAACTTTTTGAAGGGTATGTGGTGTGTGGAAACGACGGTTCAAACGATTTTTCGCCACTTTCCCAACCGTACCTTTATACGATTTGTAGCGTGATTTACGCACGAATTTTTCGCATTTCAAACCTAGTTTCTTCATGATACGTTGTACTTTCTTATGGTTAACAGGGTAACCTTGCGTTTTCAATTCCGCATGAATACGACGGTAACCATATCTGCCTTCATGCTTCTCAAACGTCTCTAAAATCAGCGTTTCCCACGTTTCATTTGGATTCTTTTGTTTCATCTGTTTGATTTGATAATGATACGTTGCCTCTGGAATTTTCACTTGTGTTAAGACATCTTTTAATCGGAATCCTTCTTCTTTAAGTTCGAAGGCGATGGCTGCTTGTGCTTTTCGAGGAAGGCATCCGGATTCTCTCGAAAAGCCTTCAACTTTTTTAAATAGGCAACCTCTAAACGAAGCATTTCATTTTCACGTTCTAACTGTTCCTCACGTGACATTGGTTTATTCTGTTTATTCGCTGTTGTTTTTGGTTTTTTAGACATAGACGGGCGCCCCTTTGCTTTTTGTTGCAGGCCCTCTATTCCTTCTTTTTCTAATTTACTGTTCCAATTGGCGATTAAACTCGGATTATTTATCCTAAATTGAATCGCTGTCTCTTGAAAAGAAGCACCTGTTTGTTTCATAAAGTGTAATACATCCAATTTGAATTGAACAGGGTATTCCTCATTAACTATTTTCCGTTGTAACCCTTCCTCGCCAAAAGCTTTATAAGCACTTACCCAATTCTTAATTGGCGAAGAAGATGGAATACTGTATTTTTGCGCCAATCGGTCATAACTTAAAGCACTTTTCAAATACTCTTGTACAATTTTCAGTTTGAAATTCCCACTATATTTAGCCATAAAAAA
>NZ_JBKKHP010000037.1:0-1373 GCF_046613985.1 Niallia laureatilytica
TGAAGTGACCCCTAAAAGTTAGACACGGTTATTTCGTCAGGCAGCTTGTATAAAATGAGTTCGGTATTGTATCGGACTCATTTTTAATTTTGCCTTCATGCGTTTTGTGTTGTAATACGTTATGTAATTTTCAAGTTCCAATTTAAAATGTTCCATACTTTCAAATTCCTTTAAGTAGAGGAATTCCGATTTAAGAATTCCAAAGAAATTCTCCATAACTGAGTTGTCGTAACAGTTTCCTTTACGAGACATACTTTGCACAATGCCTCTTGATGCAAGTGCGTGACGATATTGTTTCATTTGATAATGCCAACCTTGATCGGAATGCATCAGTAATTGGTGTTCCTCTGGTAACTTTTCTAATGCTTTCTCCAACATTTCTGAAACAAGGGAATACGTGGGTCTATGACCAATTGTGTATGTAATTATTTCCCCATTAAATAAGTCTAAAACAGGTGATAAATAGAGCTTTTCACCAAATAATTTAAGCTCTGAAATATCGGTTACCCACTTCGTATTAGGGACTTCAACTGTAAACTTACGGTCTAAAATATTAGGTGCGATTTTACCGACTGTCCCTTTATATGATTTATACTTTTTCATTCTGACTATGCACTTTAAACCAAGGGTTTTCATGATGCGTTGAACTTTTTTATGATTCACTTTTCGCCCACGATTTGCGAGTTCATCACGAATTCGTCGGTACCCATAACGACCCTCATGTTCGTTGTAAATCGCTTGAATCTCGGTTTTTAACTCGGCATCTAGATCGGGTCGATCTAATTTCTTCACTAAGTCATAGTACGTACTACGTGGAATCTGTGCAAATTTGGCAAGTGCCTTCACCGAGTATTTATGCCTTAATTCATAGATGACCTTTACTTTGTCTTTTTTGGTGATGTTTCCTTGGCTTGAACTAAGGCATTCAACTTTTTTAAATACTCGTTTTCCATTTCAAGTTGCTTAATACGTGCTTGAAGTGCTTCTGTTGACCCTTCTACTGGTGTTTGTTTTGGTTGTTTATTCGTTTCTTTTTTCATGGATGGACGCCCCTTTTTCTTTGATTGAAGGGCATCGAATCCTTTTGTTTCAAGTTGTTTGTTCCAACTTCGAAGTGTAGATGGAGTAGCTATATTAAATATAGCCGCAGTTTCGATAAAGGACGTACCATGTTCAATCATGTAATTTAGTACGTCTAGTTTAAACTGTGCTGAATAATTTGTATACCGTTTAATAAAAGCTTCTACACCGTTATACTCATATTGTTTCGCCCATTTAAGAATTGCTTTATGGTCTGTTCCAATAGTTTTAGCAATTTCATGTGAGCTTTCTTTGCCTTCTAAGTACCGTAGTGCTGCTTGTAATTTTTCCTC
>NZ_JBKKHP010000038.1:0-1260 GCF_046613985.1 Niallia laureatilytica
AATAATATTCAAATACTTCAAAAATGGAGGAGGAAAGGGGATTCGAACCCCTGCGCGGTTTGACCCGCCTGTCGGTTTTCAAGACCGATCCCTTCAGCCGGACTTGGGTATTCCTCCTCGATATGATGGTGGACCTTGTAGGACTCGAACCTACGACCGGACGGTTATGAGCCGTCTGCTCTAACCAACTGAGCTAAAGGTCCAAACAAGTTCCTAAATAATATGGTAGCGGCAGAGGGGATCGAACCCCCGACCTCACGGGTATGAACCGTACGCTCTAGCCAGCTGAGCTACGCCGCCATTATTCAGTATTAATTAAAATTGGTGGAGCCTAGCGGGATCGAACCGCTGACCTCCTGCGTGCAAGGCAGGCGCTCTCCCAGCTGAGCTAAGGCCCCAATTTTTATGGAGTAACATACATGGTCGGGAAGACAGGATTCGAACCTGCGACCCCTTGGTCCCAAACCAAGTGCTCTACCAAGCTGAGCTACTTCCCGTATATGGCGCGCCCGAAAGGAGTCGAACCCATAACCTTCTGATCCGTAGTCAGACGCTCTATCCAATTGAGCTACGGGCGCTAATTTTTAAAGTAACAATGGTGCCGAGGACCGGAATCGAACCGGTACGGTAGTCACCTACCGCAGGATTTTAAGTCCTGTGCGTCTGCCAGTTCCGCCACCCCGGCATTGTTTTTTAAAAAATGGAGCGGAAGACGAGGTTCGAACTCGCGACCCCCACCTTGGCAAGGTGGTGTTCTACCACTGAACTACTTCCGCTTGTGTATTAAATTAAATGGTGCGGGTGAAGGGAGTCGAACCCCCACGCCTTGCGGCGCTAGATCCTAAGTCTAGTGCGTCTGCCAATTCCGCCACACCCGCATAATGGTGAGTCATGCAGGATTCGAACCTGCGACCCTCTGATTAAAAGTCAGATGCTCTACCAACTGAGCTAATGACTCATCTCGTTTTACAAAGAATGGTGCCGACGAGAGGACTTGAACCCCCAACCTACTGATTACAAGTCAGTTGCTCTACCAATTGAGCTACATCGGCTTATTATGGTGGAGGATGACGGGATCGAACCGCCGACCCTCTGCTTGTAAGGCAGATGCTCTCCCAGCTGAGCTAATCCTCCATTGTATGCCTGGCGACGTCCTACTCTCACAGGAGGAGAACCTCCAACTACCATCGGCGCTGAGAAGCTTAACTTCCGTGTTCGGTATGGGAACGGGTGTGACCTTCTCGCTATCGCCACCAGACT
>NZ_JBKKHP010000039.1:0-1019 GCF_046613985.1 Niallia laureatilytica
AAACTGGCCCATTGGTCAAGCGGTTAAGACACCGCCCTTTCACGGCGGTAACACGGGTTCGAATCCCGTATGGGTCACCAATATTCGGAGGATTAGCTCAGCTGGGAGAGCATCTGCCTTACAAGCAGAGGGTCGGCGGTTCGATCCCGTCATCCTCCACCATATAAATGCCGATGTAGCTCAATTGGTAGAGCAACTGACTTGTAATCAGTAGGTTGGGGGTTCAAGTCCTCTCGTCGGCACCATCTTTTAAAATGAGATGAGTCATTAGCTCAGTTGGTAGAGCATCTGACTTTTAATCAGAGGGTCGCAGGTTCGAATCCTGCATGACTCACCATTTACGCGGGTGTGGCGGAATTGGCAGACGCACTAGACTTAGGATCTAGCGCCGCAAGGCGTGGGGGTTCGACTCCCTTCACCCGCACCATTTAATTTCATACTCTAAGCGGAAGTAGTTCAGTGGTAGAACACCACCTTGCCAAGGTGGGGGTCGCGAGTTCGAACCTCGTCTTCCGCTCCAATTTTTAAAAACAATGCCGGGGTGGCGGAACTGGCAGACGCACAGGACTTAAAATCCTGCGGTAGGTGACTACCGTACCGGTTCGATTCCGGTCCTCGGCACCATTGTTTTTCAAATATTTAGCGCCCGTAGCTCAATTGGATAGAGCGTCTGACTACGGATCAGAAGGTTATGGGTTCGACTCCTTTCGGGCGCGCCAAATATACGGGAAGTAGCTCAGCTTGGTAGAGCACTTGGTTTGGGACCAAGGGGTCGCAGGTTCGAATCCTGTCTTCCCGACCATTATTTCTCATTAAAAGATGGGGCCTTAGCTCAGCTGGGAGAGCGCCTGCCTTGCACGCAGGAGGTCAGCGGTTCGATCCCGCTAGGCTCCACCAATATTTTTTTGGGTATTGACAATGTATCCAATTTTTATTATAGTTGAAAAGCTGCATTAAGCAGTTTACTAATTGCTCTTTGAAAACTGAACAAACAAAACGTCAACAATAATCGTTTTTAT
>NZ_JBKKHP010000004.1:0-385155 GCF_046613985.1 Niallia laureatilytica
TATCAGGCTTTTTTTGTTAGGAAGGTTTTTTAAAGCTTAGAAAGAATTATTTATGGATAAAGGAGAGATTTGAGATGAATATACGTAAACTGTCAGTAAATGAAACACCTCCGTTAACACTGCTGCTGTCTGCAGATCCTTCTTCTAGTCATATCCATGATTATTTAAGCAGAGGACAATGTTTTGTGGCAGACAGTAATAACACAATAGCAGGTGTATATGTTCTTCTGCCAACACGACCTAAAGTTGTGGAATTAGTGAATATTGCAGTCGCTGAAGCGATGCAAGGACGCGGTATCGGAAAGCTGCTTGTGCATGATGCCATTAATTGGGCAAGACAGCAAGGATTCAGGCAGATAGACGTTGGCACAGGCAACTCGAGTATCGGTCAGCTGGCATTTTATCAGAAATGCGGGTTCCGTATTGTTGGTATCGATTTTGATTTCTTTAAAGATTATGAGGAAGAAATCATTGAAAACGGGATTATATGCAGAGACATGATTCGGCTTTCGCTGGAACTGTAGCAAAAACATACTTGCAAGAAAATTAAGTTGTTCGTCTAGAAAATCTCCTGTTGTTCGGCACATTTGCCCTCCATTTTCATACAATGAATTAGGCTTAAGCTTTAATTTATCAGCTTCAAAAATTATCGCACACTAGTCTCCTATCCCGCATAGGATGAAATGAAAATGAATGAGGAGGTTTCGCTCGAAAATGGGAGAATATAGAGAGATTATTACAAAGGCAGTCGTTGCGAAAGGACGTAAATTTACAAAATCCAACCATACGATCTGCCCAGACAACAGCCCTTCCAGCATTTTAGGGTGCTGGATCATCAACCATACGTACGAAGCGGAAAAGAATGGCAAGACAGTAGAAATAAGCGGTTACTACGATATCAACGTTTGGTATTCCTATAACGACAACACACAAACAGAAGTCGTAACTGAACGGGTTGAATATACAGATATCGTGAAATTAAAATATCGTGATCCAGATTGCCTTGATGATCATGATGTGATTGCACGTGTGCTTCAGCAACCGAACTGCATTGAAGCAGTTATCTCACCAAACGGCAACAAAATCATCGTTCATGTGGAAAGAGAATTTTTAGTGGAAGTAATCGGGGAAACAAAAGTAGTTGTTGAAGTGTTCCCAGAGCATAAAGAACATGATGGCGATGATGTATGGGGCTTGGATGTTGAGGATGAAGAGTTTGAAGATTTGAACCCTGATTTCCTTGTAGGCTCAGAAGAAGAATAGAACTAGGAGGTTCTCCTAGTTCTTATTTTTTAAAAAACAGTCTGCTTTAAGCAATTGCTTAAAGCAGACTGTTTTTTTTCTGGCAGAAGGAACCACCTGAAACAAAGTGTCCCGATATGCTATAATGGTAGAATAATAAATTTGAATTAATGTGAGCAACATCTTTTTGGAGGATTTTATGACAACGTACACGCCCATGATACAACAATATTTACAAGTAAAGGCAGATTATCAGGATGCCTTTTTATTTTTCCGTTTAGGCGATTTTTACGAAATGTTTTTTGATGATGCAATTAAAGCATCACAAGAATTGGAAATCACGCTGACGAGCAGGGAAGGCGGGGGAAATGAACGGATTCCAATGTGCGGAGTTCCCCACCATTCAGCGAAGAACTATATCGAGCAGCTCGTTGAGCGCGGCTATAAGGTGGCAATATGCGAGCAGACAGAAGACCCGAAGCAGGCAAAGGGAGTTGTCCGCAGGGAAGTTGTTCAGCTGATTACACCTGGAACGATGATGGAAGGGCGAAACCTTTCCGATAAGGAAAATAACTATATTGCCACAATCACGGTATTGGATAACCATACATATGGTTTTGCCTATAGTGATCTGTCAACAGGTGAGTGTAAAGCGACTAAAACAACGGGTTTTGATACAGCTTTAAATGAATTGTCCTTGTCAGGAGCAAAGGAGGTCATCATCAGCCCAGATTTTCCAGAAGACAGCAAAAAACGCATGCAGGAGCGTGCTCATTTAACTTTGTCCTATGAAAACGATGCTGCTGTTTTCGAGCAGTATGGTGTGTTGTTGGCTGAAGTCCATGATGAAGCACTGCAATCTACTGTGAGCCGATTGTTTGCTTATCTTTACCGAACACAAAAACGAAGCCTTGATCACTTGCAGCCCGTGTCTGTATATGTGATTGATGACTTTATGAAAATTGATTATTTCTCAAAACGCAATCTTGAACTGACAGAAACAATCCGCTCGAAAGGGAAAAAAGGCTCTTTGCTGTGGCTGTTGGATGAGACGAAAACAGCAATGGGAGGCAGGCTCTTAAAGCAATGGATTGACCGTCCGCTCTTGAACAGAGATAAAATCGCTGAAAGACAAAACATGGTAGAGGTCATGATCAGCCATTATTTCGAAAGAATGGACTTGCGCGAAAAGCTGAAGGAAGTGTACGACCTAGAAAGACTTGCCGGAAGAGTTGCTTTCGGGAATGTGAATGCACGGGATCTTGTGCAGTTGAAGAAATCGCTGCAGCAAATTCCGGCAATTCAAGAGCTTGTCGCTCAATTCGGCACTAATGAAGCAAACTTGCTTGCAAGTGAACTGGACCCTTGTGAAGAGGTTACAGATTTGCTGGAAACAGCGATTGTGGAAAATCCGCCGCTATCTGTCAAGGAAGGCAATATCATTCTTGATGGTTATAATGAAGAGCTTGACAAATACAGAGATGCGAGCCGCAACGGTAAAACCTGGATTGCCCAGCTAGAACGGCAAGAGCGGGAAAAAACAGGGATTAAGTCGTTAAAAATCGGTTATAACCGTGTGTTTGGCTACTATATAGAAGTGACGAGAGCAAATGTGCATTTGCTGCAGGAAGGCCAATACGAGCGAAAACAAACATTGGCAAATGCAGAACGTTATATAACACCAGAGCTGAAGGAAAAAGAGAGCCTGATTTTACAGGCAGAAGAAAAAATAGTAGAGCTGGAATACGACTTGTTCACAATCATCCGTGAAACGGTGAAAGACTATATTCCAAGACTGCAGATGTTAGCGAAAACCGTCAGCGCACTAGATGTGCTCCAATGCTTCGCAACCGTCAGCGAAGACCGCCGTTATGTGAAACCTGCTTTTTCTTCTGAAAGAGTGCTGCACATTCAAAATGGACGCCATCCTGTTGTCGAGAAGGTGATGAATTCACAAAGCTATGTGGCTAATGGCTGTTTAATGGATGCTGACAGAGAGCTGCTGCTCATTACAGGTCCGAATATGTCTGGTAAAAGCACGTATATGAGGCAAGTGGCTTTAACTAGCATTCTTGCACAAATCGGCTGCTTTGTCCCGGCAGAGGAAGCGACATTGCCAATCTTTGACCAAGTTTTCACTAGAATCGGGGCAGCAGATGATTTGATTTCTGGACAAAGTACCTTTATGGTAGAAATGCTAGAAGCTCGCAATGCCTTGCTGCATGCAACAAAGGACAGTTTGATTTTATTTGATGAAATTGGCAGGGGGACAAGCACCTATGATGGCATGGCCCTTGCTCAAGCAATAATTGAGCATATTCATGATATAGTCGGTGCGAAAACATTATTCTCTACCCATTATCATGAGCTCACAGTGCTCGATCAAGAGCTTGCCCGCCTAAGCAATGTTCATGTAAGTGCCATGGAGCAAAACGGCAAAGTCGTCTTCCTTCATAAGATTAAAGAAGGAGCGGCAGACAAGAGCTACGGAATTCATGTCGCACAATTGGCAGAGCTTCCGCCAGAGCTGATTGACAGGGCACAGGAACTTCTGTTGTCACTTGAGCAGAAAGAAGATGGCAAGCAACCTGCTGCACAAGTGATTGTGAAGGAGGAAACTCCAGCAGTTGAGAGTAATGGAGATGCCCAGCTGTCATTCTTTGATGAAATGCAAAACCAAAAACCTGCTGCTAAATTGGCAGGAAAGGAAAAACAAATTCTTCAGAAAATCAAATCACTCGATATTTTAGATATGACACCAATGCAGGCATTAAACACATTATATGAACTGCATAAAAAGATAAAAAACGATTAAGTTCACATAAAAGAAGAGGTGAAGACAGTGGCAAAGATATTTCAACTCGATGATGCACTTTCCAATAAAATCGCTGCAGGAGAAGTAGTCGAAAGGCCAGCCTCTGTTGTTAAAGAATTAGTAGAGAACAGCATTGATGCAAACAGCACCAATATCGAAATCTTTATCGAGGAAGCAGGCCTGCAAAGCATCCGCATTCTCGATAATGGCGCAGGCATTGAGGAAGAGGATGTGCTGACTGCCTTCTCCCGTCATGCTACAAGTAAAATTAAGGATGAAAACGATCTTTTCCGCATCCGCACATTAGGTTTCAGAGGCGAGGCTTTGCCAAGTATCGCTTCTGTCTCCCATGTAGTACTGACAACATCAACTGGAGAAAAAGGTACAATGGTCGAGCTTGAAGGCGGTCATCTTAAGAAGCAAGAGAGCGCTCCAGGACGAAAAGGCACGGAAATCACTGTTTCTAATCTATTCTTTAATACACCGGCACGTTTGAAATACATGAAATCCATTCATACAGAGCTTGGCAATATCACAGATATCGTTAACAGGCTTGCATTATCGCACCCTGAGATCAGCTTCCGCCTTGTTCATAATGACAGGAAGCTGCTTCATACGAACGGAAACGGCGATGTTAGGCAAGTTTTGGCAAGTATTTATGGGTTAAATATAGCGAAAAAGATGATTCCGATAACAGGAAAGTCACTGGACTTTACCCTTTCAGGCTTTATGGCGCTCCCTGAAATAACGAGAGCCTCCCGCAATTATATTTCAACGATGATTAACGGCAGGTTTATTAAGAACTACTCCCTTGTGCGCAGTATTCAAGAAGGCTATCATACATTGCTGCCAATTGGCCGATTTCCAATCGTTCTTTTGAATGTGGAAATGGATCCGATGCTAGTCGATGTTAACGTCCATCCATCTAAAATGGAGGTTCGCTTCAGCAAGGAGCAAGAGCTCAATGAACTGGTGAGTGAGAGTATTAAAGCAGCGTTCAAAAAGAAGGAATTAATTCCAGCCGGCTTTATCCGTGAAAAAGCGAAAGCACCGAAGGACGAGCAAACAGCGTTCTCCTTTGACCAAGCCAGGGAAAATCGTCAGGAAATGCCGAAACAGCAGGCACAGCCATTTGCTTTCTCCAATACAAGCATTGATTATGCACCAGTAGACACAGCTCCGCTCCAAAATGCAGAGCGGCCAGAACTGTTTTCAATGAAAGAGCCTCCGGTTGAGGAGCCACTATACACAGAAGAAACTGCTTTTCCAAATGTTCCAGAACCAGTAGTGGATACCAGCGAAGACACGTGGGAAGAGGAAGTGCTCGAAGATGTGGCAGCGGAAAACCGCGTTCCGCCATTATACCCAATTGGGCAAATGCATGGCACCTATATTTTCGCTCAAAACGAAAGAGGCTTGTACATTATCGACCAGCATGCCGCCCAAGAGCGCATCAAATACGAATTTTACCGCGAAAAAGTCGGTGAAGTTCATAACGAGCTGCAAGAGCTGCTGATTCCACTTACATTGGAATACTCATTAGATGAATGGATGAAGATAGAGGAAAACAAAGCAGAACTAGAAAAAGTCGGCGTCTTCCTCGAGCCATTCGGCCAGCAAAGCTATCTCGTCCGCTCCCATCCGCAATGGTTTCCAAAGGACGAAGAAATAGAAACAATTGAAGAAATGATCGAACAAGTCCTTGCCATGAAAAAAGTCGACATCAAGCTGCTCCGGGAAGAAGCAGCCATCATGATGAGCTGCAAAGGCTCCATCAAAGCAAACCGCCATCTCCGCAATGACGAGATTGAAAGTTTGCTTGAAGAGCTCCGCCACACATCAGATCCTTTCACTTGCCCACATGGCAGGCCGATTATTGTTCATTATTCTTCTTATGAGATGGAGAAGATGTTTAAGAGGGTGATGTAGGAGAACCCCTTGTTAAATATTTTAAAAAAGCCTTTAGTAAAATTCTATTTATAGGTCTTTTTACTTGGAATTAGGAATTTTTTACTATATAATAAATATTGCTGATTAAGTTCAAGTATTATTGCAGACCTTATTCTTATGTAAACTTTACGGGTAAGGTCTTTTTTTTACTTAGTATGTTAAAAGCCCCTAATTAGAGGGGCTTTTTGCAATTACATATCCTATTGATTTAAGGGAAAATACTCAGGCGGAGTTGGCCGGGACTTCGTTATCAAGTGATGGCTAAACCTTGCTGTAAGTAGGGGTTTATATTTCTTTTTTATAAGGGGATATCTTTAAAAAGGAAAGCCAGTTATAGCTTTCTTTACTATTTATT
Organism: Niallia laureatilytica; assembly: GCF_046613985.1. Lineage (NCBI taxonomy): Bacteria > Bacillati > Bacillota > Bacilli > Caryophanales > Bacillaceae > Niallia > Niallia laureatilytica. The sequence goes on from NZ_JBKKHP010000004.1 coordinate 6,363, forward strand.
AGAAATAATCTTAATGTGAGTAATAAGATATTAATTTCTGTGTGTTATTCTTCAGATTAGCAAAAAAATTGATGAGCTTAATAACCTTCATTTTCATCCTTCTTTATTCATCACTTATCTTCTTCAAATCTATCGGGACTTTTAGCATAGCGTGCTCCATTAAATTTAGTTATCTTTAATGCAGTTACTTCAGTAATTTTCCGGTCATATTCCAGTACAGATAGTAAAAATAAACTCAAAGAAGAATCTATATAGATTCTTCTTTTGAATACAGCTGTTAATGAGATTACTTTGGTTATATGTTTTCTACTAAACTATCCAATTCCGGCTGCAATTTATTACGCAGAACATACAGCATAAAGGCACCAACAAGAAATGCGACGGCATCTGCAATGACAATCGACCAAACGACCCCTTCAAATCCATATAAATGATTGGCAATAAACAATACAGGAATCAGCGTAATTCCTTGAATAATGGACATAATAAATGCGGCAGTTCCTTGTGCTGTTGCTTGGAAGATGCCTGTAAATAGTGTGGTCATTCCTGTAATGAACAAGGATAGAAACGTTACATGTAAAATATAGCTGCCCATTTCAATTAATTGCGGGTCAGTTGTAAATAAACCGATTAAGTGGTCGGATACAAAGTAAACGGCGATGCCGAACACGACTGCTAATGTCACAATTGCTTTAATCGTAAATCCAATCGTAGTTTTCATACGTAATTTATTTGCTGTGAAAGCGAAGGCAATTAATGGCACGACTCCTTCACATAAGCCCATTACAATAAACTCAGGAAATTGCAATAAACGAGATGAAATTCCGTATGCCGCTACAGCCTGTTCCCCGTAATCGACAAGAAAATGGTTAAAGATAAGCGACATTGCACCTAAAAAGATGCTCATGATAAAGATTGGAATTCCAACTTTACTTACATTGCTCAAAATCTCTTTGGAGGCTTTAAACCATTTTAAAGAGATCGTTAAAAATGGGCTCTTTTTTCCTATATGGTAGGCGAAATAGGCACTCGCAGCCAAGTTAGAAATAACTGTAGCAGTTGCAACACCAATCACGTCCCAATGGAATACGAAGATGACTAAAGCATCAAGAATAATATTTAAAACAACACTGAGAATCATCCCAATCATCGATGTAATTGCTGCACCCTCTGAGCGTACGATATTCTCCAGTGTGAAAAACAATATAACGAATGGGGAACCAATAATCATAACTGTTACATATTCTTTTGTGAATATAAAGGAGTCTGACATTGCTCCCAAGCCATGAACAATTGAATCAATCAACGGAAGACCTACGACTATCATAATAAGACCGAGAATTAAACTGCTGTAAAAGGCAAATGAAGACACATGCAAGACATCATTATATTTTTTCTCTCCTAGCAAACGGGAAATAAATGTACCGCTGCCCATGCCCACTAAATTGCCAAATGCCATTATGATTGCGAATAACGGCAATGTTAATGCGAGTGCAGTTAACATGGCAGTATTATGGAGTGTTCCAAGGAAATAAGCATTAAGAAGGGAATATATAACATTCATTGATGAACCAATCATCATTGGTACTGCAAAGTGAGCTACAGCTTTTGCGACAGGTGCTTTTTCAAAATAATAGAGGTTTTCTGCATCCATGTTTAATCACTACTTTCTTTATAATTAATAAAAAAATTTAAATACTATACAATGACAACTTTTATCCAACAATTTAATAAACGCGTTTTAGTAGGGTTTCTATCTAACAGTGTAAGGTTGCCTCTTACAGTGTTAGATGATATCATCCTTTTATGAACCTGTAAAGCATAAACTTACACTGTTAGATAAAAGGGTGGATAATGATGAAAAAGCAGCAGCCTCAGATTTCAGAGGATAAAATTATAGAAACGTCGTGGGAGCTTCTTGGAGAGGATGGGATAGAAAAATTTAGTATGAGACGCTTGGCCAACCGGCTTGGGATACAGGCTCCATCACTGTATTGGTATTTTAAAAGCAAGCAGAAACTCTATCAACGGCTAGCAAACCATGTATCGAAGGTAATTATGGAAGAGTTCCACTCCGATGGAGACTGGAAGGAGCAACTGACAGCACTTGCGGTAACAACACGGAGCGTGCTCAGCAGATATCCATGTTCCACACAGATGATGATGATGACACTGCCCCATGAACCGGATATCATTCGCTTCACTAACCGCATGCTGCTCTGTGTTGAATCGACGCCACTTGAGCAAGGGCAGAAAATGCAAGTCGTTACGACGCTTGTAAACTATGTTTTTTACTTTGTCCTAGATGATTATCAGCATGAGCGGAATGTTTCCGTTGCCCTTAAGGAACAGGAAACACTTCCAGGTGATGAGCTGATACAACTTCTGGACAGTATGAGCGAAACAGACGCTGGATTGTTTAAGAGAATGTTCACTGGCGGGCTGTTCGAGTTGATGGGAACCGACGGAGCTTTTGAGTTCGGCGTGAAGGTGATAATATTGGGAATTGAGCAAGTAATAAAGGAACAGGAAAAATAATAGGCAAAACCCGCTCATCAGTTATCACGATGGGCGGGTTTAGTTAGGTTTACCATTTATGGGGGAGAAGAATAGCCTTGTTCTTTTCTGTCTAAGACAAGGACTTGCTTTGTCTTAAACTTTGTTGTTATTAATCTAACACTCGTTCATAATAATGTCTTTTTGACTTCACAGTTACAATAAAATGTATGATGATCCCCAATACTAAAAAACTGAAGGATCCTATTATATATACACCACGAAGTTCAAATATTTCAGCAAATAAGCCGATTGTTATCGTAAATAATAGGATTAAACCAGCTTCGAAAATCCTTAAGATACTAGAGAATCTTCCCATAATATCTACGGGTACATTGTTTTGATAGAAAGTTAAAAATCCTATATTGGCGAATGATAAGAAAAAAGTTAATGTAAAGAACCCAATAGATGCCCATATGAAATTAGGTGAAAAAGCAAAGATTATGTAGCCAATAGGGGTAAAGATGGCACCAAGTCCAATTAGAATGTTTAGATTCAATTTGTTGGCAAATAACGCATTTACTAGTGAACCACCAATAATCCCAACTCCTGCAATACTGACTAGAAATCCATATTTGCTTTCAGATAGCGCTAATACTTCTGTGGCAAAAGCTGCTTCTAAGGAATCTAAGGCAGTCATAAACACTGTAATCATACTAAATAGAACATAAACTAGCGTCACATAAATATTTTTTCTACTGAAATTAATGATATTTTTCCAGTCATTTAAGATTAATGTTATATTAATCCGCTGAATTATGATTTCCTCATTCTTTATCTCCACATTTGGAAGTAGCAAAATGACGATTGCTGATAAGGCTAATGCAAAGGAATTCGCAAATATAGCTAGGTAAGGTGACCCAACAATAAAAAGGAACCCAGCAACAGATGGCCCGATTATAAATCCGCATGAATGGATGAAGTTTCTCATTGCATTAAATTTCTGCCTACTTGTTTTAGGAATTAACTTTGTCATGTAAACCATTGAAGTAGGTTCAAAGATTGAACTGGCTATATTAATCATAAAGACTGCCACATAAATCAGAAAAAGAGAATCTACAAAAGGCAAGGTGAAAATTAATATGGCTCTAATTAAGTCTAAAATAATCATTAGATTCCTTTTGTTAAAGCGGTCAATGACAGTTCCAGACCAAAAATTTGTAACTAAGGTGGCAAGAGGTAGAAGTATATATAGTATTGATACGGCTAACGGTGACTTCGTCATATTTAAAATAATTAAGTTTAAAGCGATTAAATAAACCCATGCACCTATATTAGAAATTCCAATACCAAATAACAGTAAACTCGGGTTTTTCCATTTCATTTCAGTAACTCCTAAATATAAGATTAATAAATAAAAAAAATCTCACCTCCAAGGATAATATCCTTGGGGACGAGACTCCTTACAAGTTTAGAAGTTCGTGGTACCACCCCAGTTTATTTCTGTGTTACCATAGAAACCTTTCAAGTACAACACAGCCATTAAATGGAATGTTTATACTATTCTCTTTAACGGGAGAAAACCGGCACATAATCAATATCAGAACGAAATATCCTATATGCTGCTCTAAGGCTTGTTTCAGTGTACCATTACATCCTCCATTTCCAGCAACTGGAGTTCTCTGTTATGCTTTTGCACACTTACTCTTCTCTTCAATGCATTTATTAATGGAGATTATACATTAATTAACAGTATAAAAAAAGCAATTCTTGAAAACAATGGAAATTTTTTTGTTTGAATAAGGAAAGAGTATTTCTAGTAACAAACCGTGCTGGATAGCTAGCGGTAAAAACTTATTGGAGATTCTGCGGAGAGTTTGGCATAAAAATAGCTGCCAAAGGGCAGCCAAAATTGGTATTAATACTTACTGTCGTCATCTTCTTTTAATTTACCTGTTGTTTCCTGTAATTTACCTTTGACTTTATCTTTTTTACCATCAGCTTGCATACTCTTATCGCCTTTCGCGTTACCTATCTGATCCTTCGCTTCCCCTTTAACTTTAGATACACCACTTTTTACTTTATCTGCTATACTTTGTTTATTTTCTGCCATGATTATGCACTCCTTTTTAGTACTTTTTAGTTATATTATTTAGTACCCAGTTCATATTTTTGTTAAACGTTACTATAATCGAATGAGCTATAACGGGTAGTTTACATAGAATTTCTTACTATGTATAACTTATATTAAAATATTGATGCATTCTAATAAGGCGATGAAAGATAGTTTTACCGCTCTGGTACAATAGTAGTAGCTTTCATAGAATAGATTTAAAATAAATGGATAAGGAACAAATCGGGCAGGATTGTCCAAGAAGGTTTTTATCTAATTGGTGAAGAATTCTTTTATTCATATAGTGCAATATATGGGAGGACTAATCATGATTAAAGGAATATATGAAGCACATTTACCTGTCAGTAATTTAATAACATCTATTGAGTTTTATAAAAAATTTGACTTAGAAATAGCCTATCAAAAAGAAAAATTAGCATTTTTTTGGATTGAGAAGGGAAGAAGCTGGTTAGGATTATGGGAAACAGATATGGTAAATACACCTTACCATCCTTCTTTAAGGCATATTGCTTTCCAAATTGATAGAGATAATATGCAGGATATTAAAGAATGGTTAAAAGAAAGAAACATAGATGTCTCAACAAATTTTGGCTTTCCACCTGAAAAACAGCCATTAGTATTACCAAATAATCCACAAGCACATGCCGCAATCTATTTTAAAGATCCAGATGGAAATAGTATTGAATTGATTTCTCCGTTAAGATTGGATTATGAAGAAGAGTTTAAAATGATGACATTAGAAGAATGGTATAAATTCAAATAAATTATCCTTTTTTAATAGTCGAATCTAATAACAGAGATTAAAGCTGAGATTGAATAATAAATTGAGAAGATGTGGAATAATTCTAATAGATATAAACAGAAAGTTAGTAGGATAAACGATTTATGAATGAATACCTCGCTTTTAATAATGAAATACGCAGCAATACTTAATTTTCACTTAGTTATTGCTACGTATTTTTTTGAAGATTGAGGAGAAATTTATTTCTCAAATTCGCAAATAGCCAGACATAAAGCATCTTCGTTTAATTGGTCAGAAACTTTTTGTATATAATCTCCAATAAGGAGCAAATAGCATTATTAACTTGTACTAAAAGACGTATAAGATTGTATGTGTTCTTGTTCACTCCATTAAATAATTGATGAAGTGAATCTATGATATTGGTGGAGTAGAAGAATGTTTGAGCGAATAGAAAATAGGAATTTAAAATGATTATTACCCTCATCTGAAAAGATATGGTATATTAAGAACAAAACTTATTAAACATGTTTAATAAGTTTTGTTCTTAATAGAGAGATTTAACTTCTACAAGGACCCGTACTTTAATGGTGGAAGGATAAAACTACTGGAGGTCAAAGTATGACTATTAAGCTCATAGCAGTTGATATGGATGGTACTTTTCTAAATAATCAAATGGAATATGATAAAGAGCGATTTTTTAAGCAATATAAAAAGATGAAAGAGCTAGGAATACGATTTGTTGTTGCAAGTGGAAATCAATATTACCAGTTGAAATCATTTTTTGATGATATACAAGATGAAATTAGTTATGTTTCTGAAAATGGTGCTTTTATAGTCGATCAAGGTGAAGAAGTATTCTCTGTTGACATTCCAAAAAGCCACGTGAAGGTAATCCTAGAAGAATTGGGGTCACATAATAAATTTACAACTGTGTTATGTGGCAAAGAAAGTGCCTATGTTCTAGAAGAGGTTTCTGATACGTTTTTTAATACGATGAATAAGTATTATCACCGCTTGAAGAGGATTCCAAGTTTTGATAATGTAAATGATCAAATTTTAAAATTTGTCTTATCTTGTCCAGAGGATGAGACGCTTCCGTTAAGAGACTTGCTTCATAGTAGCATTGGGAATTTAGTATCACCTGTTTCTAGTGGGCATGGAAGCATTGACTTAATTGTGCCTGCTTTTCATAAAGCCTCTGGAATTCAATTGTTACAAGAAAAGTGGAATATAAAAGACAATGAAACGATGGCTTTTGGTGATGGTGGAAATGATATGGAAATGTTAAAGCATGTAGAGTATGGGTTTGCTATGGAAAACGGAAGCGCTGAGGTAAAACATATAGCAAAATATTTAGCGCCATCTAATAATAATAATGGGGTATTGGATATCATAGATCAATACTTCGCTAAGCAAGGGCCATTTACATCATAAATATTGTATCGACACTATAGTGGAGCATTTTCTTTAGAAGGAATGCTCTTTTTTGTCTCAACTGTAGTATATTCAGTTTCAATTATTCCATTTAACCATCCAATTTCATATAACGTGTCTTTTTCTGATAAGCCTGAAAGGATTTGTAGATTTGAAAATAAAACTAATCATCGTGAAGAATCGACGATTTTGATAGAATAATATCCAATTTTTATGGAATCTACTAGTACTAAGCTATACAATTTTAATAGGCAAGTAATACTGGTAAATATTAAATTGACAACAAGAAATTACCTATGCTAGACTTACCTCAAGGATTGTTACCGCTTTATTGTGGGCTATACCTAATGTTTGCTTTGATTAATGAATGGCTTTAATTAATGAATTTTAAGATGAATAGGGACTATCGATGAATGTTTATAAAGTAATTAATAATAATATCGTATTGTCAAGAAATCATGATAATCATGAAATTGTCGTAATGGGAAGCGGTATCGGCTTTAAGAAAAAAGTCGGCGACGGTATTGATGAAACTCGAATTGAGAATATTTATCTCAGTTCAAAGGAGTGGAGTGTCAATAAGTTAACCCAGTTGCTTTCTTCCATCCCACTCGAACATATTCAGGTTGCCAATGAAATCATTAGCTTTGCGAAGGTTTCACTTGGAAAAAAATTAAGTGAAAACATCTTCTTAACATTGACTGATCATATTAGTTATGCAATTGAGCGCTATGAGAATGGGATGGAAATTAAAAATGCTCTTCTTTGGGAGATTAAGAGGTTTTATAACCATGAGTTCTTAATTGGCAAAGAAGCGTTATCAATTGTAAGAAACCGGCTTGGGGTTGATTTACCGGAAGATGAAGCTGGATTTATTGCCTTACATATTGTAAATGCAGAACTGGATATGGGACAAATAAGTCGCGTTTCAGAAATAGCGAAGGTTATCCAAAATATTCTAAGTATTATAAAGTTTCACTTCAAAATTGAGTTGGACGAGTATTCCCTTTATTACGAACGATTTATCACGCACTTGAAATTTTTCTTTCAACGTTTGTATAGTGATGTGAAATTGGATGATGCAGGGACAACGAGTTTTATTTTTATGTTGAAGGAAAAATATACAAACGAGTATGCCTGTGCATTGAAAATTAGGGAATATATAAAAAAGGAACTTGGAAAAGATTTAGAAGAAGATGAGTTAATCTATTTAACGATACACATAAAAAGAATAACAAATGACTAGGATTGTTACTGTTTGCAGGCTATACCTAAATGGACCCTCTGTGTTTTGAGGAATTCATTTAGGTATTTTTTTATTCATTTTTTCTAAAACGGAGGATGATAGAGATGAACTATCAAGAGTTAGCGAAATTAATCATCGACAAAGTTGGTGGTGAAGGAAATGTTAAAAGTTTGAATCACTGTGCTACACGCTTGCGTTTCAATTTAAAAGACGACACAAAAACGGATGAACAAGCGTTAAAAAACACATCCGGTATAATGGGAGTAGTAAACAAAGGTGGTCAGTACCAAGTTATTATTGGAAGCGATGTAGGAAATGTTTATAAAGAGATAACTAAGCAAACCAATATTTCAAATGAAGGGGAAGAGGCTAAAGGAGAAGATAAACGTTCTACTTTTGCAAAAGTGATTGATACAATTACAGGTATCTTCACACCGATTCTTCCAGCCATAACAGCGGCAGGGATGCTAAAAGCAGTTTTATCTGTTTTAGTTGTATTTAAGGTTTTAACAACGGAAAGCCAAAGTTATCAAGTTATTAATTTCATGGCAGATGCTGCATTCTACTTTTTGCCTATTTTGCTAGCAGCATCTTCTGCACAAAAATTTAAGACAAATATGTATTTAGCTATAATGGTTGGAGGAATCTTACTACATCCATCTTTTGTTACGATGGTAAATACAGTAAAAGAGTCTGGAGGTAGCATTCATCTTTTGGGACTGCCGATTTCAGCAGTATCTTATTCTTCTTCTGTAATACCAATTATTCTTTCTGTATGGTTTATGTCTTATATTGAACCTATTGCAGATAAACTTTCTCCAAAGGCAATTAAGTTTTTTAGTAAACCATTGATTACGATTTTTATTGTAGGAACAGTTAGTCTTGTGGTATTAGGACCTATTGGTTATTTGATTAGTGATGCTATATCAAATGGAATAACAGCTTTAGAATCTGTTAGTCCATGGATCGTGCCATTGTTGGTTGGTACATTCACTCCATTACTTGTAGCAACAGGTACTCATTATGGTCTAGTTCCAATTGGAATTAACAATCGGATGACAACAGGTTATGATACAGTGATTTATCCTGGAATGCTTGCTTCCAATGTAAGCCAAGGTGCTGCTGCTATTGGGGTTGGTATTAAATCTAAGGATACTAAGATTAAACAATTAGCTTATTCTGCTGGTTTGACTGGTCTATTTGGTATTACAGAACCTGCTTTATATGGTGTTAATTTACGCTTTAAAACACCACTTTACGCGGCAATGATTGGCGGTGGAGTAGGTGGGTTATTCATGGGGATTTTTAGAGTAAGAAACTTTTCTGGTGGCTCACCAGGTCTGCTAACATTACCTAGTTATATTGGAGACAACACATTAAGTTTCTTCTATTTTGCATGTATAGGGGCAGTTATCAGTATTGTAGTAACGTTTATTGCAACATTAATACTTTATAAAGATCCAGTAGAATCAGTAGTTGATGGAGCATCTGAACCAAAAAAACCGGCAGCAAAGGAGAAGCAGCATATAAATGGTGCAACAGTTTTATCTCCGATGCAAGGCACTTTACACGGTTTAAAGCACGTAGATGATGGCATGTTTTCAGAAGAAATATTAGGGCAAGGTGTTGCAATTGAACCATCAGAAGGTACGGTTGTTTCACCGATAAATGGTACAGTAAGCGCCGTGTTTGATTCAAAACATGCAATAGGTCTTACGAGTGAAGATGGTATAGAACTTTTAATCCATATTGGAATAGATACAGTTCAACTAAATGGCGAAGGATATGAGTATCTTATTCAGAAAGGACAAGAAGTTCGAATAGGAGATAAGTTGATTCAGTTTGACCTTGAGGGAATTAAATCAAAAGGATATAAGACAATTACTCCGATTGTGATTACAAATTCGGCAGAAGTTGGAGAAATACTAACAGCAAATGATAACGCAATTAAGTTTGGAGAAGAAATAATTAAAATAATGAAATAGGAGGAAGAATAATGGGATTTAGAAAAGATTTTTTATGGGGCGGAGCTACGGCTGCAAATCAATGTGAAGGCGGATTCGATCAAGGTGGAAGAGGTTTAGCAAATGTAGATGTTATTCCAACAGGTAGTGATCGTAGAAGTATTATTACAGGTAAAAAGAGAATGTTTGAATTTGAAGAAGGGTATTATTATCCTGCTAAAGAAGCGATTGATATGTACCATCATTTCAAAGAAGACATTAGGTTATTCGGTGAAATGGGCTTTAAAACGTATCGTTTATCGATTGCATGGAGTCGCATTTTTCCAAAGGGCGATGAACTGGAGCCAAATGAAGAAGGTTTAAAATTTTATGAAGACCTATTTAAAGAATGCCATAAATATGGAATTGAGCCTTTAGTGACAATCACCCACTTCGATTGTCCAATGCCTTTGATTGAAAATTATGGTGGTTGGCGAAATCGGCAGTTGATAGAATTTTATAAACGCTTATGTACTGTATTGTTTACTCGATACAAGGGTCTAGTAAAATACTGGCTTACTTTCAATGAAATTAATATGATTCTACATGCACCATTTCTTGGAGCAGGAATCTGTTTTGAAGAAGGCGAAAATGAGGAGCAAGTAAAATATCAAGCAGCACATCATGAACTTGTTGCAAGTGCAGAAGCAACTAGAATTGCTCACGAGATTGATCCTGAAAATAAAGTAGGATGCATGTTAGCAGCTGCTAGTTATTATCCTTACAGCTGTCGACCAGAAGATGTGTGGGAAGCAAAGAAAAACGATCGAGGGAATTACTTTTTCATTGACGTGCAATCAAAAGGAGCCTATCCAGCGTATGCGCTAAAAGAATTAGCTAGGAACAATATATCCATTGATATGAAGCCTGAGGATCTTGAAATCCTAAAGAAACACACTGTGGACTTTATTTCGTTTTCTTATTATGCTTCCCGTGTAGCAGCAGCTGAAGATTCTAATGTTGAAAAAACGGCAGGTAATCTATTCCCTACTATAAAAAATCCGTACCTCCATGCAAGTGAATGGGGATGGCAGATTGATCCTTTAGGTTTACGTATTACTATGAATGATTTATATGATCGTTATGAAAAACCTTTATTTATCGTTGAAAATGGCCTTGGTGCTGTAGATATACCAGATGAATCGGGGTATGTAGAAGATGATTATCGAATCGAATATCTAGCGGCACATATTCAGGCTATGAAAGAAGCTGTAGACGAGGATGGAGTGGACCTTCTTGGTTATACTAGCTGGGGGTGCATTGATTTAGTGTCAGCAGGTACTGGTGAAATGAAAAAAAGATATGGTTTTATCTATGTAGACCGAGACAATAATGGTAATGGTACCTTAAACAGAACGAAGAAAAAGTCATTTAACTGGTATAAGAAGGTAATTCAAACAAATGGCGAAGACTTATCGAATTAAAAGTATGATTAAATGGTAAATGAGAATAGATAGTAATATTTGCAGAAGGAGCTACTTAAAAAGTACCTCCTTCTTTATGTTTCCATCAAAAATACTCCGAATTAATCCATACTAACAGCATATTTATTATCCAAAAAAATCCCACTCATTAACAATACCCAATTTGCTCATTAAAGTCTCTAAATCAATAGACATATTGTTTTCTAGCCACCAATTTAACACCCCGAGAATGGCTCCAATATAGGCTTCTGTTCTAATGTGAAGTTCAATCGAATTTTCTTCCATAGCATAGTTTTCAACCAAGTATTTTCTTATCCCTTCTCCCATATCTCTTCGTAATATATTGCTTAGAGAATCCCTCTCTTTATTTAAAAGTTGCGAAAATAACTTATGATGTTTAGTTGCTACCGACAATATCTCTTGAAAGCTTTCAGATGGGGAAAGAGTTTTACCAGCAAGAGGTAACTCTTCTTCGGCAATCTGTCTTATAGCACTGGAAAGTAAATCATATTTATCCTGAAAATGAGTATAGAAAGTGGTTCGATGAACCATGGCTAAATCACATATCTGCTTAACTGAAATAGTTTCAAAGGCTTGTTTTTCCATAAGCTCTAATAAAGCATGGAACAGTAGCTTGCGGGTTCTTCTTATTCGGAGGTCATCTTGTTTCATTTTATCCATACAATTTCCTCTTTCTGTATAGTTATTCAACAGAACGATCATTTCATCGGTTGATGTCTTTAATTATACAACTTAACATATAAACTACAAACGGAAATTAAATATACATGTGTAGAAAAAGGGGAGATATTAATGGTCCATTTAATGACAAATAAAAAGCTCACAGCAATGGAACAGCAGCTATTGGAGAATGCAACGGAGTTAGTTCCGTATCTTCAGCAATTTGGCAGAAGAATCGATGAGGAGAGACATATTCCGGATGAGGTCATTAAAAAAGTATCAGATGCTGGATTATTTAAGCTAGGGACACTAAAAAAATACGGAGGTTATGAAGTTAGTATCCGTGCCATGGTAGAAATTATTTCTGAAGTGGCTAAGGGGAATGGTTCAGTCGGCTGGGTGGTTCAAATAATAAACGGAAATAATTATACAGCTTCTCTGTCTTTACCCACTGAAGTATTAAATACTGTCTTTAATCAAGAAGAGGAAGTGCGTTTTTGTTCTGTCTTGCAAGCAAGAAAGGCAGATATAAAAAAAGTAGAGGGAGGCTATTTAGTAGAGAACGGATTTTGGGGATTTGGTTCAGGATCTAAGCATGCCACTCATGCATTATTAAATTTAAACGACATTAGGACCATACAGCAAGGCAAGGCAATGCAAATGAAGTTGGCAGTTGTTCCGATGAATGACATTAAAATAGTAGATGATTGGTATACGATGAGCCTAAAAGGTTCAGCAAGTAATAGTTTAGAGATGAAAAATGTATTCATACCTGAAAAATACGTCACCGTCCAGGATATGTCCCAAATTATTTCTATAGAAAACCTAGAAGGACGCGACAAATATAGACCTTATGTACAAGTTATCACTAGTATAACTACAGGAATCAGCGCAATCCTTGGACTTGCAAGAGGGGCTATTGAATATTTTGTTGAAAAAGCGCCTAATAAGCCAATTACCATGACAGTTCACACTTCTCAGGCAGAAGTAGGCCATATTCAGTATAAAGTAGGGCTTGCGGCTATGAAGGTTGAATCTGCTCATCTTCATATCAGTCGTACGATTGATAATTTAGAGAATAAAGTACAAACAGGAGAAAAATTCAGTATAAAAGAATTGGCACAACTTCAAATAGATATGACATATGCTTCGATGTTGTGCTGGGAGGCAGTGGATATGCTAATGGCAGAAAGCGGTGGTGGAGTCATAGCTGATTCGAATCGACTGTCGCAGATATTCCGAGATATCCGAGGCGGTTCTAATCATGCGCTTACTACTGCATCCACTGGTCTTGAACTTTACGGAAGGGTCCTTATGGGTATACCTCCACAGCATATCATGACATTAGGTGCAGCATCCATTTTAAAAAAAGATGAATTGATTGGAAATCATTCGTAAAAGTTAGCAAGAATATATCATAAAAAAGAGGGAGCAATGTTTAAAATGGATGATAAACAATTTCGCACAGCAATGGGGAAATTTGCTACAGGGGTAACAGTTATTGCTACAGAAGTAGAGGGCGAAGTACACGGAATGACAGCTAATGCTTTTATGTCAGTATCTCTTGATCCAAAATTGATTGTTATTTCTGTACGGAAACAAGCAAGTATTCTAGCAAAATTGCAATCGAGTCAAACCTTTTCAGTGAATATTTTGGGCGAAGATCAGCAGGAAGTATCCATGATTTTTGCAGGACAACTAAAGGACAAACAAGTTGATTTTAACCGTCTTGATGGGAAACCAGTAATTCCAGGATCAATTGCGCAGATTGCCTGTGAAGTCAGTGGAGAGCATATCGAGGGAGATCATATATTATTCATTGGTAAAGTAACCGATATTTATGTAGAAGATAAGGCGCCGCTTATTTACTATAACGGGAAGTACGGTTCTTTGAAAGAAGAGATGATAGATTAACGGAAAATTGATATACGGATATCATTTAACTTTTTTATTCTAATCACACAAGAAATGCTCTCCCTCTATTAAAGGGAGAGCATTTCTTGTGTGATGAACATGGCAGCTTTTTTATTCAAAAAGAATATTTAAAAATACCAGTTAATAAACGTTTTTTGGTCACATATAACAGCTTCACCATTCATCGTTTGAACAATTTGTTCGATATTTTTATCTTTCGTAAAGAACAAGGTTGTAAAGGATTCATACAAGCTCATAAAAGCGAAATCCATATTTTCATCCGTCACAATTAACTCTTTATCACATAGATTGCATATATCTAAAGGGGTAGCATCATTTATATTTAATATCCCCCTGTTTTCTAAGATTGGGTCTAAATAATATAGTTTGCTAGCACCTCTTGAGCCAAGAACTTTCAGTAAGCTATGTAACAAGAATACAGATGTACTATCATCTGTTGGAAAATAAAGATCTGATTTTAGGTTTGAATTTAACTTGTTAGATAAGTCCACTTCTTTATATTCTTTTTTAAGAGCATAAATAGAGGTTAACAAAGCTAAGGCTAAAGCATTATAAGAATCTAGCCCGCTATAAGACATAATTTCCCGCCAAGAAACAGGCTTTCCAATAGTAAGGGCGTCATTATTACTTGGATAGATATGTTCGCAAGGGGTTTTTCTCATAGATTCCTCCCACCCTAAAGGCATTTGGACAAAAGGGTGTAGTAATATGGCAGCAGATTTAAAGTTGCTTGGAAGTTGTTTTAGAACAGGTGATTGGTCATCAAACCAAATATAATCTAACAAGTATTCTCCTCCTTTAAGCACTAAATTTAGACAAACATTGTCTTTTTACAGAATATATTTACACAGCTGCAGATGATGATAATAAAAGGTAGAATCAATCCTTACTTCAAGGCTTTTCATAGAGTATATATAACTATTAGTTTAAAGTTAATGTATACTATTGGAAAGTAATTCATTCTAAAAAAACATTTTTAGAAATTACATAAACAGTAAAAGGGGATTTTGCAGTGAATCAAAAAGTATTGCTTGTTGAAGATGAAGAGGATATTTCTAATTTATTGGAGATTTATTTGAAGGATCAAGGATATGCAGTGGATACTTTTCATAATGGGCAGGATGCATTAGAGCGTATAAAAACAACAGAATATGATTTAGCGATCTTGGATGTTATGTTACCGGGCATAAATGGATTTGAATTATGCAAAAAAATTCGGGAGCAATATTTTTATCCAATTATTATGTTAACAGCTAAGATTGAGGATATTGATAAAATTACTGGATTAACAATTGGAGCAGATGATTATATAACAAAGCCTTTTAATCCACTTGAGGTAGTGGCAAGAGTGAAAACTCAATTGCGCAGATATAAACGTTACAACGAACAGGCAGGAAGTGTAAAGGATGTAGAGGAGTACGATATTAGAGGATTAAAAATTAATAAATCCACACATCGCTGTTCCTTATTTGAGGAACCAATCGAGTTAACGCCGATCGAGTTCTCTATTTTATGGCACTTATCTGAAAACCAAGGAAAAGTTATTTCAGCTGAGGAGCTATTTGAGAAGGTATGGGGAGAAAAATATATTGAGAATAACAATACAGTGATGGCTCATATTGCTAGATTGCGTGAAAAGCTGAAGGAGCCTGTGAAAAAGCCGAGGTTTATTAAAACTGTTTGGGGAGTGGGGTATAAGATTGAATAAGAAAGCTAAGCAAATCTCCAACTATTTAGCACTGCGCTTTTTCATCATGACCTTATCTTGTTTTGTTATTATTTTTCTTTTGTCTTTTATTCTAGTAAGTGTTAATGATTCACAAGCGTTATCGGGTGTTATAGGAGATGCTGTTAAATGGACAAGTAACCGTTTATTGTTGCTGGCACCAAGTGTATTTATTGCTTGCGTATTTATTATTTTAATCATTCAACGAAGACAGCTGATAACGTATTTAGTTACATTATCAGCAAACCTAGAAACGATCACGATTGAAGAGAAACACGACTTACAGCTTCCGCCTATCTTAAAGGATGCAGAGGAGGGGATGGAAAGACTGCGGTATGAGCTGAAGGAAAAAGAGCGTGCAGCAAAGGAAGCGGAGCAGCGGAAAAATGATTTAATTGTGTATTTGGCACATGATTTGAAAACACCGATTTCCTCGATTATCGGTTACTTAACATTACTGCGAGATGAGAAAAATCTCTCAGACGAGATGTATCAAAAATTTATCCATGTAACAATGTCTAATGCAGAGCGCTTAGATGATTTAATTAATGAGTTTTTTGAGATAACGCGCTTTAATTTATCGGCCATCTCCTTACATTACAGCAAAGTGAATCTGTCATTTATGCTGGAGCAGCTCTTGTTTGAGTTTCAGCCCATATTAAGAGCTAAAAATTTAACATATCGTATCGAAGACTCGCAACATATCGAAATTGCTTGTGATGCAGAGAAAATTCAAAGAGTATTTGATAACTTAGTTAGCAATGCTGTGCATTATAGCTTTGAGGATAGTGAAATTGTTATTTCTATTACGCAGGATGAGGACAGTGCGGTGATTCAATTCAGTAATGAAGGATATCCGATTGAACGTGACAAGCTGGATCGCCTGTTTGAACAATTTTATCGCTTAGATGCAGCGAGATCGACTCGAAGCGGCGGTGCTGGGATTGGATTGGCTATTGCTAAGCAAATTATGGAACAGCATCATGGCACGATAACAGCGAGTTCAAATGGGCAAAAGATTAACTTTACTGTGAAGCTGCCGTTATCGTAAGAATTTTGTAAGATTTTACGCAGAAAAAAAGCAGATAATTGTTATAGAACGCAAATAAAGAAAGCTTTTGGTTTCAGTATGATTAAAGTACTGAAAGCAAAGGCTTTTTTTATTTTTCGGAGGGATAAGTATGGAAATTTTAAAGGTGCAAAATGTAAAAAAGGTTTATCAGTCTCACAAAGGTGCAAAGGTTGAGGCATTGGTTGATATTAACTTCACTGTAAATAAAGGAGAATATATTGCCATTATGGGAGAGTCAGGCTCAGGCAAATCAACACTCTTAAATATTTTAGCTTCTTTAGATGACGTTACAAGAGGGGAAGTACTGCTGGAGGGTGTGAACTACAAACAAATTCAAAATGATGAATTGGCAGCATTTCGCCGGCAGCACTTAGGATTTGTGTTTCAGGATTTTAACTTATTAGATCAATTCACCTTAAAGGATAATATTTTTTTACCGCTAGTCCTTGCTGATCACTCTGTAAAGGAGATGAATGCAAAAATAAAGGATTTAGCAAGCATATTGGAAATTGATCATCTTTTAGAAAAATATCCGTACGAAGTTTCAGGAGGCCAGCAGCAGCGAGCTGCAGTTGCACGGGCGTTAATCACAGCCCCGAGCTTAATTTTAGCTGATGAACCGACTGGCGCACTCGATTCTCGTTCTGCACAGGAGCTGTTGAATTTGTTTGCAAGATTTCATCAAGCGGGCCAAACCATCATTATGGTGACACATAGTGTGTATGCAGCAAGTAAAGCAAGCCGTGTGCTGTTTATTAAAGACGGAAAAATCAACAGTGAGATCCATAAAAGAGATAAGAATGAAGATATCACCCAACAAATTTTTGACATGCAATCAGCAGCAATTGCACAAAGGAGCCGCAGCCTATGAATAAAAAATGGTATGTGAAATTAGCGGTAACGAACATCAAAACCAATGGCTTAATGTTTCGGCCCTATCTATTTACTTGCATGGTCATTATAGCCCTGTTTTATACCATTAACAGCCTGGTCAATGCTCATGCGCTGAAATCCATTTCAGGCGGGAACTTTACCATCGACGTGATGAAGTTTGGCAGTTTATTGTTTACCGTACTATCTCTGTTCTTTTTGATGTATGCCAACAGCTTTATATTTAAGAAACGAAAGAAGGAAATGGGTTTATATAATTTATTAGGTTTGGAGAAAAAGCATATTCGAAAAATATTAATACTAGAAACTGCGCTTATTGCACTATTCACAATGATAGGTGGCATTGCAGTTGGTCTAGTATTAAATCAAGCTGTCGGCATAGCTATGTCCGCCATGATGAAGGTCCCGTTAACAGTCAGTATGATTTCTATACCTGCCTTATTAAAAACGATTGGCATATTCATAATGGTCTTTTCCATTATCCTGGTCTTTAACTTAAAGCAGATTCACTCTGTTTCAGTGATTGAATTAATGAAAGGGGCCAAAATAGGGGAGCGGGAACCGAAGGCGAAGCTTGTGCTGGCAGTGCTTGGTGGTGTCCTCTTATTCACAGGATATCTTCTATCATTTACTGTTAAAGACCCAAAATTAGATATAAATGCGATGATTACAGCAATAGTCCTTGTTGTGGCAGCAACGTACTTGCTTTTTATTGCGGCAAGTATTGTTCTCCTTAAAATGCTGCGCAAAAAGAATAGCATTTATTATAACAAAAACAATTTTACCCTCATTTCAACCATGATTTTTCGGATGAAACAAAATGCGGTCGGATTAGCAAATATTGCTGTGTTAAGCACGGCGACCTTAATTGTTATGACAACTACCATTTCCTTATATTTAGGTGTTAATACGATGCTGAACAATAGCTTTCAGTTCGATGTATCCATTACAAATCCGGCAGAAAACATCCCTGAGCAGCAGCTGCTGCAAACATTTATCGATAACAATAAAAATCGTTATGATGTTGATACTACATCTGCTGCATCATACCGCGGGGGACAGTTTGCTGCTGATTTAACAGGAGATGGAAAGGAAGACTTCTTTCTTATTTTGCCGTTAGAAGATTTTAATACACTAACAAACGAGGATATTTCGCTAGCTGCAGATGAAGTAATGCTTTTAATAGATAAAGAGACTGCAGGATTACAAAGCATCAACCTAAACGAAGAATCATTTAAAGTGAAAAGTATGGTTGAAGATTTGCCAATTGATACAGCCCTTGCTGACAGTGTTGATCGCAATTGGATTTACGTCATTGCTCCGTTAACTGGTGAATTTGCGCAAACACTAGATTTGGAAAACTCACTTACTATGTATCAAGACTTTAACTTACAGGGGGATGCAGACGCAGTGAATGATTTTTCCCATGCGATTGCAGAGGAGGCCGACAAAATTGGCTATTTGGATGTAGAAGCAAAGTCAATTTACAAAGAATCACTGTTAGTTCGTTTTGGCGGATTGCTGTTTTTAGGAATTTTTATTAGTGCGGTTTTAGTTGCCGAGACAGCGTTAATGATTTTCTATAAGCAAATTTCAGAAGGCTATGACGATCGAAATCGCTTTGCCATTATGAAAAAAGTAGGCATGAGTGAAGCAGAAATTATGAAAACCATTAGAAAGCAAACGCTGATTATGTTTTTTGCCCCACTCACCGTAGCACTACTTCATTTAGGAGCCGGTTTGCCGCTTGTAACGAAAATCATTGGTATCGCTGCAATGGATAATTGGCTTGTTGTGTTAGGCAGCGGATTATTTGCAGCAATCATTTTTACAGTCATTTATGGTGCAACCTATCTATTCACCGAAAAAAGCTATAAAAAAATCATTAAGCACTAAAGGAGAATGAAAGTGAAAAAAATAAAAACAGCTTGGATTATTATTGGTGTAATTATTCTATTCCTACTTGGCACTATCTGGAGCAATTCACATGTAACAGTAGACAAAGTGACAATTGCTCATAATCGTTTACCAGCAGCATTTGATAACTTTAAAATTTTGCAGATATCTGATTTAAAAGGAAAGGAATTTGGAAACAATCAAAAAAAACTAGTGAATGTAATAAAAAAACAGCAGTATGATGCAGTTGTTTTCACAGGAGACTATATTTCCGAAGAAGAAGAGAATTTGCAGCCGCTTGAAAGCTTATTAAAGGGAATGCCGAAAAATAACGACATGTATTATATTTTAGGTGATAAGGATGGAGATAACAGTACGGCTGCATTGAAAAAGGGTGACCGTTTTTATGATTTGTTTACAAAATATAATGTCAAGCCACTCTATCCAGGGATGGAGATTAAGAAGGGAGGAGACTCGATTTGGTTAAAAACAAATCCGTATGTTGGCATGAATGAAGTAGGAGCAGGTGATATTTCAAGTCAATTGTTAGAAGAAAAAGAAGAGTTTGAAGCTCGACTTAAGGAGCAGCAAGACCCGTTTACGGTTGAAATCTCCCACCGTGCCACAGAAATTGATTATGAAGATCCGTATCTGCATGAATATCGGACAACAACATTAAATGATGCAGACAAAGAATGGAGACAATGGGATGTCAGTCTTAACGGTCATACGCTTGGAGGACAATTCAAATTGCCGATTATCGGTCCGCTGTATGCTCCGAATTTTGGCTTATTTCCTGGTAAAGTGAACGTAACAGGTGTGCATACGGTTGATAATCATACCCAATATATAAATAACGGATTAGGTGTAAGTGGACCTTGGTTTGCACAATTTCGTCTGTTTAATACACCGAGCATTGGGTTAATCACTTTAAAAGCAAAGTAACCTATAAAAGCTGGTAATTTGGAGTGCAAAGTCCATCTTTTCATTAAAAAAAATAAGAGGGAAACTCCTCTTATTTTTTTATTTTTTCCAGGGCTTAAATATGAGTGCCAGGACGATAATAAGCAAAATCAAAAAATACAGCAAGTTTGGCAGGAATTTTAACAGCCAAATACTAACCATTAATGTCGAAAATGTTAAGAGCTCTAAGTACCGTTTTCTGCCTAATTTTTTCTTATTAGCCATTACAATGAAATAGGCAATTGGCGGTAATATAAAGCACAGCACAAACAATACTTTTTCTTTCAGATACCAAGGCAGTTTATTATCAGTCATCTTTGTATGATTAGTCTCTTTTCCATTTTTCCTCATAATGTGCCCAAGCACTCATCGCAATAGCTGCGATGATCTCCCCCACAAACCGAAACAAACTGAGTGCTAATTCCATTAATATCCACTCCTTTGATTTTAATATTACAAAAAATAGGAACTTATCACAAGTTATATTATTGTCCTATTTATATGCATGAAGAAAAGGATTACACTAGAAAAAACAGGCATAATGGGGAGGAATAAAGATGCATTTAATAGAAATAAGACGGCCGCTCGAGACAGACCGAAAAGAACTGCAGCATTTTTTTGATATCATGCTCAAAAGCACGTTTGATAAGAATGGTATTGCCAATCTTGTCGAGGACAGACAAACGGAGCTTCAAGAAAAGCTGGACCAGCTTAACGAAGATTTTGCGAGCGGCGGAAAGAAGCGATATTTTTTATTGGCAACTGATAAAGCTACTGGAGACTTGCTCGGCTGCATTGCATATGGCCCTGTAAGTGCATTAATAGTAAGAGAAACAAAGGGAGAATTCACTGATATGTTGGAGGTGGGCACAGCGTTTGTTCATCCAGATCATCAGAACAAAGGAATTGGCACACTGCTTTTGCAGGCCATCCTCGAAGTCTTAAAAAGCAAGGGAATAAAAGAATATTGCTTGGACAGCGGCTATCAGCTCGCTCAAAAAGTATGGACGAAAAAACTTGGCAGTCCATACTTATTGTTAGAAGATTATTGGGGAGAGGGAGCGCATCATATGATTTGGCGCAGGCAAATGGATAAGTGAATGGTCTTTTCTGTCTATTTACTAAAATTATCATTAGGTGTGAGTTTAGATGAACTTTGAAGAGCGAGTACATATGTTTGATTATAAGCTTAATGATACGGATGACCAAATAATAGAGTATATTCTTCAGCATAAAAAAGATTTTATCCATCATTCAATTCAAACCTCTGCAGCTGCTTTGTACACTGTTCCTAATACGATTACACGGTTATCTAAAAAGCTTGGCTATGACAGCTTTTCTCATATGAAAAACAGCATGAAGGATGAGCTG
The DNA here is from genome assembly GCF_046613985.1 of Niallia laureatilytica. Taxonomy (NCBI): domain Bacteria; kingdom Bacillati; phylum Bacillota; class Bacilli; order Caryophanales; family Bacillaceae; genus Niallia; species Niallia laureatilytica. The sequence goes on from NZ_JBKKHP010000004.1 coordinate 28,377, forward strand.
CAAGCGGCACAGTCAGAGGAGCATCTTTCATTCGCTTTTATAAAAAAGACATATGATCTTCTTGATGCAGAGTTGCTTGGAAAACTGGCGCGGAAACTTGTTTCTGCTAAAACTATCTTATTTTACGGTGCTGGTGACTCTGCTGATTTTTGTGAAATGATGGTAAGAAATCTTAGAGTAGTCGGCAAAAGCTCTGTCTATTTAAGTCACAGACATGAGCTAATGCATATGCTTAAATCGATGACAAAGCAAGATGTGCTGTTTACAATCAGTCTTTCAGGAGAAACACCGCTTGTTCTTGAAATCGCCCAATTAGCAATAGAGCAGAACATCCAAACGATATCTTTGACTCATTTTAGTCATAATTCACTACAAAAACTAACAGATTACAATTTATACTGTTATTCCCCTAAAAGGTTGAAAAATGGTTATAACATTACAGATAAAACACCTGTTATGATTGTACTTCAAGCGTTGTCAGAACAGTATTGGAGCATAAATTAAGTGAAAAATACACAAAAATTCCATAAACAATTTTTATTTGTGTAAAAACAAGAAGAAAAGCTGCTCTTCTTGTTTTTTTTGTTAGTATTAAACCGAAAAAATGAAATCGATTTCAAAAAAGGAGGTTAGTTCTATGAAGTTAAGAGACTTAACATCTGTCCGCTTATTGTGTACCGACAAAAATTTTGCAACGAAGCAGCAGGCAATTGAGTTTTTGACGAATTTGCTCTACAAGGAAGGAAAGCTATATTCTGAACAAGAATTTCTTAATTCTGTGCTGGAGCGGGAACAATTGTCACCGACAGGTTTTGAGGGGGGCATTGCAATCCCGCACGGAAAATCAACAGCTGTAAAAGAAGCAGCTTTTGCAATTGCTACAGTTAAAGTGCCGTTATTGGATTGGGAAAGTGTCAATCCAGACAATGAAGTAAAATTGGTTATTATGCTGGCGATTCCAGAAGATAAAGCAGGTTCTACTCATCTAACATTACTTTCTGAGTTTATGAAACGTTTATTTGATAACGACTATAAACACCGGTTATTGAATGCGGCAAGCCCTGTTGAGTTATGGCAGCAGCTTGATAACACGGACGAGCAAAAATCTTTTGAACTACCGGGGACTAGCAAAACGATTTTAGCGGTTACTGCGTGTCCAGCAGGCATGGCTCATACGTATATGGCAGCAGAGGCATTAATACAGGCAGGCAAGGAGCTGGGTGTTGCTGTGCTGGTTGAGAAGCAAGGTGCCAATGGTGTGGAAGACATGCATACGAATGCTCATTTAAATAGAGCAGATGCGGTGATTTTTGCAAACGATGTGGCTATTAAAGACGAGCAGCGATACAGCCATTTGCCTAAAGTGAAGACAAATGTTGCTGCACCTCTGAAAAATGCCTCTGCAATCATCACTAAAGCCATTAACATAGCAGAACGGCAGCCAGCAGAAAAAAATAGTTATGCGCAGACAGACGACAGTGATAGCTCAGATAACAAATCCTTTAAAACAGAGGTAAAAGACTCCATCCTGACAGGTATTTCTTATATCATACCTGTTATTGTCGCAGGAGGAATGACCTTGGCTGCTGCTGTATTAATAGCACAAGCATTTGGATTACAGGATGTATATGAGCTTGAAGGCTCATGGCTGTGGCTGTTAAGGCAGCTTGGCGGCGGAATGCTCGGGCAGCTGATGATTCCGATTTTATCAGCGTATATGGCCTATTCTATCGCGGATAAACCGGGACTTGCCCCAGGCTTTGCTGCGGGAATTGCAGCTAATTTAATTGGCAGCGGGTTTTTAGGCGGGATGCTGGGCGGATTTCTGGCAGGATTTTTGCTCAAATGGTTTAAGCACAGATTTAAAACGAATGGAATATTTGCTGGCTTTATTAGTTTTTGGGTTTATCCAGTTGCAGGAACATTAATCGTTGGCGCTGTCATGCTGTTTGTAGTTGGCGAGCCTTTAGCATGGCTGAATCAAGCTCTCAATGCTTGGCTGGAAGATTTATCTGGCGCAAATGCCATTATTTTAGGGGCCATCATTGGTGCGATGGTTTCGTTTGATCTGGGAGGTCCTGTCAATAAAGCTGCTTACACATTTTGTATTGGTGCGATGGCAAGTGGCAACTTTATTCCTTATGCAGCGTTTGCTTCCGTTAAAATGGTTTCTGCCTTCGCTGTAACGGCAGCTACTATTATTGGCAAGAAATTCTTTAATCAGCAAGAACGGGAAATCGGCAAACAAACATGGCTCCTTGGATTAGCAGGGATTACAGAAGGAGCGATTCCGTTTATGATGAACGATCCTCTTCGGGTTATCCCGTCCTTAATCGCTGGTTCCGCAGTTACCGGCGCCGTTGTACAGCTCGCAAATTGGCTTGAACGTCCCTGGAGCAGGGATTTTCTCTCTAGCCTTATTGCAAGGAAAATCAATCTTTATGGCTGGTTTTATTTGGCTTGGCGCAGCATGTGTTGGAGCATGTATTTCAACAGCACTTTTAATCATCAGCAGGCAAAGAAAACTCAGCAAAGAAACAGGAGGGGAAAGATGAAGAAAGTACATATTATCCCACATATGCACTGGGATCGAGAGTGGTATTTCTCAACAGAAGAATCGCGGATCTTGCTTGTAAACAACATGGAGGAAATTTTCGAAATGCTCGAAAACAACCCAGATTATCCAGCATTTCTGCTAGATGGCCAAACAGCTATTTTAGAAGATTATTTAGCAGCAAAACCAGAAAACCGCAACAGAATAACAACGCTTGTGCAAAAGGGGAAGCTGTTCATTGGACCTTGGTATACACAAACAGATGAAATGATTGTTGGAGCAGAGTCGATTGTCCGTAATTTACTTTACGGCTTAAAGGATTGTGCTGCCTTTGGCCAGGCAATGATGATCGGTTATTTGCCTGATTCCTTTGGCCAGTCATCGCAAATGCCGCAGCTATTAAATGGCTTTGATATGAAGCATTTTATTTTTTGGAGAGGAGCTTCTGAACGGCACGGAACGGATAAAACTGAATTTTACTGGGAAAGTGATGAAGGCTCCAAAGTACTTGTTCAGCTGCTGCCGTTAGGATATGCAATCGGCAAATATTTGCCAGAAAACAAGGTGGCACTCCGCGAAAGAATGGATAAATATTTGCCAATATTGGACAAAGGCAGCACGAATGGGAGTGTTATTTTGCCAAATGGCCATGACCAGATGCCAATCCAGAAAAATATCTTTCAAGTTATCGAGAACTTGAAAGAAATCTATCCAGATCGACAGTTTTTATTAAGCAGCTATCAAGATAGTTTTGCAGATTTAGCGCAGCATTTGCCGACTATAAAAGGTGAGTTGCTTGATGGCAAATACATGCGAGTTCATCGCAGCATTTATTCAAGCAGAATGGATATAAAGGCAGCCAATACCCGAATTGAAAATAAGCTAGTCGATATTCTTGAGCCATTAGCAGCTATCGCTTATTCTTTAGGATTTGAATATCATCATGGCTTAATCGAGTTGATTTGGAAAGAAATCCTGAAAAATCATGCTCATGACAGTATTGGCTGCTGCTGTTCTGACAAAGTTCATGCCGAAATAAAAAATCGTTTTTTGCTGGCAGAAGAAAAGACAGACAGATTGATAGAGTTCTATAAGCGGAAAATTACTGATTCTATTGATACAGACCGAGAGGAGGATTTGCTCACAGCCTTTAATCTTCTTCCTTATAGCAGACATGATACGGTAAATGCAGTGATTACAACGATACATCGCTCCTTTATTTTAGAAGATGCAGATGGTTATGAGGTGCCGTTTGAAATGATAGCTAAAGAAATGGTGGACCCTGGCTTGATTGACAGGCAGCTTGTTCATTACGGAAACTATGAACCCTTTTGGCGTTATCATATTCAATTTAAGTCAACTATTCCGTCTATGGGCTACAAAACTTTTTTTGTTGTACCAATGGACAAAGAAAAAGAAGTATCCTTCGTTGAGAAGGATACTGTTGAAACACCATTTTATCGAATTACCGTTAATCTCAATGGGACGTTGACTATTTATGATAAGAGTATGGACAGAACATTTTGTAATGTGCTGCTTTTAGAAACGTCCGGCGATGATGGAGATGAGTATGATTATTCTCCTGTGTTTGCAGAGGAGCCTGTTGTTCATCATCATGCTGTCACTTCTTATGCGATTTCCCAAAATGACTTAGAAGCGCGAATAGATATGAAAGTCAAAATCGCTGTTCCAAAAGACGCTGAGGACAGAAAAAAGCATATAAACAGCTCACTCACAGAGATAACTTGGAAAATAATCATCCCTACTGATCAGCAAATAATCAAAGTGTCTGGAGAAATTAATAATCAGGCAAAGGATTATCGTTTACGGACGTTAATTCCTACAAAGATTGCTGCTGCTTTTTCTGTTGCAGATAATCAGTTTGGGTCTATTAAAAGAGGTGTTAGCGATCCAGCGATGCACAGCTGGGAGGAAGAAGATTGGGATGAGCGGCCTGATGCGATTTATCCAATGCTGTCCTATGTAAGCCTGTATGATAAGCATTATACGGTTAGCGCTATTACAAACAGCATTAGAGAATATGAAATTATAGGAGACCATTTTGACACGATTGCTTTAACGCTCTTACGCAGTGTTGGTTACCTTGGCAAGGAGAATTTAGTAAGAAGGCCAGGACGCCCTTCAGGAATCAAGCTTCCTACACCTGATTCGCAAATGCAAGGCATTCTTAACGTCGAATTTGCTATTTCCATCAGTAAAGGCACACAATATACAGCAAGAATCTCTAAAGAATTCAGAACCCCTATTGAAACATATAATAAAATTCCTTATCATGCGATGAAGCTTAACTCGTCACACAAGCAAACGCCATTATGCTTCAGTTTGCTTCAGGAAAAGGGAACTGGAACGGAGGTGTTAAGTACATTAAAAAAAGCAGAAAACTGCGACGGTTTCATAGTGCGGATGTATAACCCTGCTGCAACCGAAGGCGAAATTTCTGTCAGCTTCAACGCCGCTAGCCTGAAACAAGCCTGGCTCTGTCAATTAAATGAAAATATTGAATCTTTGCTTCCTATATATGACAATAGTTTCTCTCTCTCTATCCGTTCTAACCAAGCTAAAACTGTATTAATAGAAAAATAATCTGAAAAGTCTTGCAGATTTCCCGGGCAATGGCGCAATCGTAGGAAATACACAAAAAACGCCTCGTTTAGGAGGCGTTTTCTTCCCGCTCTTTCACCTTGCCATCTTTGTTATAGATAAATTAGAACAGCGACTACAGTCGTCATGATATTCACCAATTGATAAAGTGTTCATACCTTTTGCTTAAAGCAAAAAAAAGTCCAGCACCGACAATTAAGTTTGTCACTAAGTAAAGAGACAATTTTTATATGTAAAATAGAAGGTAAAAACTGTGCCGACAAGGATAGCCAGTCAAAATGCGATATTTTCTTTAATTATCCACCACTGACAGCGCTTTGTTGTTTGGAAAATACCGGTTAGTACTAAGGAATAGACATTGTATCACCTATAGAAGTGTGGAGAGTATATTGGAGGGAAATAGGACTTGGCGGGATTTGAACCCGCAAAATACGCTAAGCTGTTCTCATGTTAGAACAACCTGGTCGCTCTATCCGTTGAGCTACAAGTCCTGTTTATAGTATGGGCTGATTTTCGTAATTTTATTCTTTTTTTAAAAGCTTGATTCATTTCACCAATTCCTGCTTCTTAGATTGGCCCTTTTTTAGGTTGCTCAGAGAGAAATTTCTCGTTTTCTTTATAGACGATACGGATAAGTCTTCGCCTTTTTATTTCCTGTTTAAGCATTATTGTAAATGCTGGATCAAGCTGTAAACGAAGGGCATGCCGATAGGCGAGAAGCAAGGATTGATTACTTAAGAGTCTCAAGGAAGACATATTAACACCTCTCATAAGTATCATTTATCCCATTTTTCCCTAGCGCCGGCCCCACTAAACATTGTTTTCTACTAATTTTTTGTAAAAAAAAAGAGCTTATAAAGGCTCTGTATTTTTAAGGATGCTTTCTAAGTTTTCCGCAAGTTTTGCATCTATCATTATAATAGTCGAATTTGTGATACCTGCGCATATAGCAAATAAAAGATTTAATCATAGAAATCCTCCTTAAAAATATTTTAAGCATGTCTATGTTTGTATTTTTATTGTAGCTCTTATGAAAGTAGTTGCTAAGGTATTTTTTTCCTGTATTACAAAAAAATGTTATGGGTTTAAAGTACTAAAAAATGATGGAAGAAAAAAAGATACTTTTGCGAAAAAAAAAGGAAATGAATAGCAAATGTCGAAGTGAATATATAGGAGGTGTTTAAATGTTAAAAGAAGACTCTTTTATCAACGAAATGAAGTTATTGGCTAAAGCCCAATTTGAAACAAAGGCCAAGTCGATTTTAATTATAAAACAGCTCCAGCATGATTCAACCAACAAGAGCCTGCAGCAAGAATTAGCCAAACTGAGATTGGAAAGTTATGAACTGCACAATGAGGAAAAGGATTTACGCGTTTTTTTTAGAGAGTATATAAGCGTTATGGGCATTCGTTAAGATGCTCTTTTTTTTTGCATAAATTAGGAAAAGGGAGCTGACATCAGCTCCCTTTTTACACTTAATGAGACATTCTTTTACAGCTAGGGCAAGAAATTTCATGCTCCTGCTTAAATTCAATCCGTTTAAAATCACGTTTTTCAAGTGTTGCATATGGATTATACTTAGAACCGCACATGCAATACTGCCTATCTTTCACGATATGTCGAAGGCTGGTTTTTTCATTAAGAACAGTTGGATAAAACATACTTCTCCTCTTTTCTAATTTATTAAGGCAAATTAGACAGGAAGTGTCGTTCTTTAATAGGCTGCGTAATCAGGGATTTCTATCCTTAATTTTCGCGGCCTCACATTCTTTATCTGCAACCCGGCTGCCATTGCTTTTGCTTTAGGCCCGTGGCTTTGCGTCTTTTACTTTCGTAAAATTTGCCCAAGTCGATTCTATCATTATACGAAGAAATGTCAAGGAAAACGCATGCAGCTCCTGGATTCCTAAGGGGTGACTTTTATCACATATTAATTTTTTGTAAATGTTTTTTTCTTCAACTGAGAAATTATACTCATTTTTAAGTTGGTGCATGTTTTTCTGCTTTTGCTTCCAAACGGCAAATAAATTTGTAGTATTTGACTACGATGATGAGCAGAAAAGGATCTAACAAAATGGAGTACCATATCTTCCACCAGCCATAATGAAAATAGCCCCAAGGCTCTGGCAGCAATGTTACTAGTTCATACAAGACTATGGCACAAGCCCAAACTGCAATGTAAACAGCTTTTGATTTTAGCTTTTTTTTGAATGGATAATAATTCAAAAAAATAATATTAACAGGAGGCACCAATAAAAATAGCTGGGGAATTGCCAGCCAGTCAATCCCTTTTGACAAATACCAATAGGCATGGTATTTCAAATCAATATATACATCAAAAATCAACTGGAACACGATGGTAAACATCCATATATGCAAAATTTGGTTCCAGGTTAAACGCTTTTTTATAAAATAGACGACAGCATTAAAAAGAATAATGGCAGCTAGCATACCAATCATAAATGACTCCTTGTGTAGATGAAGATATTCTTATATTTTCCTATTTCTAGAAGAATATCCATTAGAGGTCATGATGATTATTCATCGTCTTTGAGCAGTTCACTTAGCATCCTTTCTCGGTGCTGTAAAAAATACTTTGTTAACTGGTAATGGTCTGTGTCTTCATACTGTATTTCTTTTATTTCGCCATCGTCGAAGCTTAGGATGGATGCGTTTGGGTATCCAAGCAGGATAGGGGAGTGTGTAGCAATGATAAACTGACAATCTTCATACTCAGCCAAATCATAAAGAATACGGATAAAGGCTAATTGTCTTTGCGGTGAAAGCGCAGCTTCGGGCTCATCGAGTAAATAGATGGCCTGCCCGTTAAAGCGGTTTTGAAAAAGAGCTAAAAAGGATTCGCCATGTGATTGCTCAAGCAAAGATTTGCCGCCGTAAGCTCGGTAGTTAGTACGCGTTAATTTGTCACTTTCCAGTTCATCTTGATATGTCGCGAAATGGTAAAAGGATTCAGCGCGCAGAAAAAAGCCGTTTGTAATTTTAGGCATCCAAGATAACCGAATATAGTCACCTAAATCAGAGTTAGCAGAATGCACTTCATAATAATTGTTTTTCCCACCTCCTGCTGTATGAAAGCCGCATTTATCGGCGATCGCTTCGAGCAATGTCGATTTGCCTGAGCCATTCTCGCCGATAAAGAAGGTTACTTTATTGGTTAATTTCAATTCCCGTAAATTTTTAAGGGCTGGGATGGAAAAGGGATAGCTGCTTTTTGGCATGCTGTCTGCCAGAAGTGAGATTTTTTTTAGGAACATAGCAAGGGTACCTCCTTTTAAAGACTTTGCCATTTTGTTATTTTCGCTGAGCGAACAGGCAATTCCTTTATTTTATATGGCCGCCAAGAAGCTTGGCTCGATGTTTGGCAGTCCCGCCAGAGGTGTAGGAAACAGCACGCAGCAGGGAGGCAGGACCGTAACGGTTGCGGATACTGTCAACCACATAGCCGATTTTTCTCTTTTTCCAGCTGTTTGTATCAAATAAATCGAGCTGAACCTCTGTATCCTTCTCGAGCTTTCCGAGAGAAAGGGAGATTTGCCGCACAGTCTGGCCATTATAGTTCTCCCGCATCAGCTCCAAGCAGACACGGTATATATCCATCGTGATATTAGTCGGCTTGTCAATTGTCCGCGACCGATGGAATCCGCCGCCGAACTCCTCTTTGCTGTAGGCCAGGCTAAAGCTGATAGTTCTTCCTGCATGGTGGTGTGCCCTCGCTCTTTTTGCCACCTCTTCACATATTTCCAGAATGACCGATTTAATTTCGCTCTCATCCTTATAGTCGCGCAGCAGAACTTGGCTTTTTCCGTAGCTGATCTGGCCCTGCATAATCGGTGCACCGACTTCGGATAAATCAATTCCCCAAGCATGGTGGTAGAGCTGATTGCCCATTATGCCAAATTTTTTCTCCAACAAGGCCAAATCATAGCGGGCAAGCTGACCGACAGAAAATATCCCCATACTGTGCAGTGTTTTTTCCACACGGCTGCCAATGCCCCACATTTCCCGGAGCGGGGAAACAGGCCACAGCTTTTCCGGAATGTCTTCATACGTCCAGCTTGCAATGCCGTTCGCTGTCTTTTTTGCAGACAAATCAAGGCAAAGCTTTGCCATCAGCATGTTAGGGCCGATGCCAATCGTTGACGGCAAGCCGAAATCTAAAAGGATATCCTGCTGGATTTGCCTCGCTATTTCCTCTGGTGTGCCCCAAATTTTCTCAAGGCCGGTTACATCCAGAAAGCTTTCGTCCACAGAGTATGTATGAACGGCTGATGGCGGAACATATCGGAAGAACAGCTTCGTAATCTCTGTTGATACACGGACAAACAAGCCCATGCGCGGATTAAAAATTTTAATTTTTGGATCGTCAGGTATCTCGAAAAGCCTGGAGCCGGTTTTAATTTTGAAATCTCGTTTCATGGCAGGAGATGCTGCGAGGACGACACTGCCTGTGCGATCTGTATTGCCGACAACTGCAAGATGGCAGGTGAGGGGGTCCAAGCCTTCATGAACGGCGATAATGCTTGCGTAAAAGCTTTTCATATCCACGCACAGAATCGAGCGGTTTGGAAATTGAGTATAATCAAACACACGAAAGCATCTCCTTTTTTAATCTTTTTGAATGTTTACTAAGCTGCGGAAAGGAATCGGATGAATATTGTCTGAATCATCCTGAATGCGAATTTCCTGTTTCAGATGATCAATATATACGACATGGCCGCTGACATGCCGGATTTCACCATTTTTGAAAACCTCACAATGAAGGCTCCAGCCGTGTTCCATGCTTTCAAGGATAAGCAGCTCCATTTCGCGGATCTGGTCCTCGTCAAGGATAGGCTGGGTTAGTTTCTTATCTTCTGCCAGCGCTTCTTTAACGCTTTGGACATGCTCTGGCAGCATCATTGCTGTCCATTTAATCGCCCCTCTGTCTCGTATCATGAAAATCATCTCCTTATAGTGTTTAATATATCAGAACAAACGTTCGTAATCAAGAAGGCTTCTAAAAAAGTCTTACATGTAATATTAGGAAAGCAGCAGAAATCATGCTGGAAAAGGAAGGAAGCAGCTTGAAAATAATTTTACGCATTCAATGACTAATAAAAGACAGCATCAAAAAAGTTTGCAGCAAAGGTTTCAAAAAAGGAAGTTAACTTCTATAAATAAGCAATTGTTTGTCAAATGGAAAACGAAGGAATGGATAAGCCAGTAATTCACGCCAATTGCTATTAGAAAAGCTGAAGCGTGCTTTCCGTGCCGCTTCCGATGTTAAACAGGTGGAAATTCGTACAGCAGAGGTGAAAAGCCAGCAATATATTTTTTTACCGATTATTGTAAAAACAGGAAGATGTGTTATAATCTTATTAACCGATGGTCAATAAAAGGAGCAGCATATGTCGCCCAGAAAAGCAAGAACACAAGAATTAACGAGGGATATTATCGTGCAAAAGGCAAGGAGTCTGTTTGTGGAAAAAGGTTATCAAGAAGTTTCCATGCGCAGCATTGCAAAGGAGCTTGCCTGCAGTCACGGTGCTATCTACTATCATTTTAAAAATAAGGCAGCGCTTTTTTATGCAATAGTCGATGAAGGGTTTGCTGTATTAAATCAGCTTATTGAGGAAACGTTACATGGAAAGGAACAAGATATGAAAAAGCTGCACAAGCTGATGCTCAGATTTATTGAATTTGGCCTCGACAATCAAAGTCAATATGAAATGATGTTTATGCAGCGGGAGAGGGAAGTGGACAGTTTATCACGGGAAGCTGCCAATCTTTCTTATGAAAAGTTTGCTAAGGCTATTCAAGCTCTTTCAGCCAACAGGCTAAAGTTGAGCGGGATCTGGTCTGTATTTTTGTCACTTCATGGCTTTGTTTCCCATTATCACGGTGTTGTCGGTGGATTTGCAGAAGCAAAAACGGCTGCAGAATATCATGTGCAATTCCTTATACAAGGATTGGAAAGTCATGCATAGTTTTAGCTCTTCCATGAGCTAAAACAATTTTTTTACTTTTAATTGACCAGTGGTTAATAAAACGGTTAAGGGAGAGAAGGGCATGAAAAAAGCGTTAGTAGCAGGAGCAACAGGTGGAATGGGGTATGCACTCGTACAAGAGCTTAGACGCAGAAATATTGAAGTAATTGCCTTTGCCAGAGGCGAGCAAAAGCTTAAAGAACTATTTAACAATATGCCAGGTGTAGCGGTGCGAGCAGGGGATGCTTTATTGGAGAAAGATATCATTCATGCAGCAGACGGTGCTGATGTGTTGTTCCATGCTATTAGCTTCCCTTATCAAGAATGGGAGACGACACATCCGCTCGCACTAAAAAACATGCTGAGAGCAGCAAAAGGTCAAGAAGCTAAATTTGCACTTGTTGATAACATCTACGCTTACGGCAGGCAAACAGACAGTCCGATAGATGAGGCTGCGAAAAAAGAACCGCATACGAAAAAAGGCAGTATTCGTCTGGAGATGGAGAATGTAATCAAGACGAGCGGTGTGCCATATCTGATCGTTCATATGCCGGATTTCTACGGACCAAATGCGGGAAATACAGTGCTTAATGAAACATTAAAAAACGTTGCCTTAAATAAAACCGCCAATTTTATCGGCTCTCCTTCACTAGCAAAGGAATTTCTGTTTACAGAAGACGGGGCAAAGGCAATGATAGAGCTTGCCTTACGGGAGAATGCTTACAATCAGAATTGGAATATTCCCGGCGTGTCCCCAATAACAGGCAATGAAATGAAAGAACTCCTACAAACGGAATGGAATTACAGCAAAAATTTTAGAACTGTATCAAAAACAATGATTAAGTTCATGGCTTTGTTTAATCCGTTCATGAAGGAATTGATTGAAATGATGTATCTGTACGAACAGCCAGTACTATTAAGCGGTAAAAAATATGAAGAACAAATTGGCCCGCTTGCGAGAACCTCTTACAAACAGGGCATAAAAATAACGTTGGACTACATGAAAAGCAATCGTTAACAAGCTAGAAAGGGGCTAAAAAGAGTTTTTCGCACAGCTTTTTTTGCAGTCCCTTTTTTATAAGTTTAATACCACAAAAAATGGCTCTTTCTTTGAAACTTCGACAAGAAATAAAGGCAGAGCACCAGATAATTGTAAACATTTAGTAGCAAGTCAGTGTTTTTTTGCCAGATTTGCTGGAAAAATGGCGGAAAGATTGCGATAAAAGCATATTGACGCTCAAAAAAGAAAGCGTTATCATTAACTCAACATAAAGCCCTTACCCACAAGAAATTACTCATCTTAGTCTCATGTAAGTTCATGCCTCTTCTCTTTTTTCAATTCGTGTACGTTCACAATTTTAACCTTCACTTTATTCACGTTCTCTGTTACCTATCATTTTTTTTGAAAGTATGTTATTAGCACTGGTGATTGTATATGTAGAATGGACATGGTTTTTCGTGTACGTTCACATTTTACATATAAATATTAATCTTAAAAAAGGAGGTAAAAACATAGAACCGCTTTAGCTGTTTGTTCAAACGCCAAAAAATTTATTAGTGGGGGAAAACAAGATGAAAAGATTAGGGTATGGTTTTCTTGCAGCATCACTTGCCGCTCTTGTTTTAGCAGGCTGTTCAAACAAAGAGGAAGAAGCAGCCGTCACAAAGGATGGGAAGCCGCAGCTTACAGCACTTATAACAAAGCATCCATTAACACAGGATGTGAATAAAATTGAATGGCTTCAAGATGTTGAAGAACGCCTCGGTATTGATATTAAATGGCAGGAAGTAACAGCAGATTGGGATCAGAAGAAGGGCGCACTGCTTGCCGGCGGTGATGTACCCGACTTGATCATCGGTCCTAATGCAATTACAGACGCTGATTATGTTCAATTTCCAGGATTGTTTGAGGACTTATCTGATGACGTTGACTCCAGTCTGCCGAACGTAAAGGCAATGTTTGATGCAAAGCCGGAAACAAAAGCGATAGCGACACAGCTTGACGGGCAAATTTACGGACTTCCAAAATATCAGCGATTCTGGCCGGGAACTGCGACAAGGCAATTCATCAACCAAGATTGGCTCGATAATCTCGGCTTGGAAATGCCGACAAATTGGGATGAATTATATATAGTCCTAAAAGCATTCAAAGATGAAGATGCGAACGGTAATGGCGACAAAAACGATGAAATCCCGTTAGACTTTTCACCTACAGGTACAACTGGATTTGGATTCTTTCAGCCGACAGTCCTCTTAGGAAGCTTTGGCATTACACTGACAGATGCCAGCGGTGCAGGCTACTATGCAGAAGACGGCAAAGTGAAGAACTTCCTGACAGACGAGCGCTATAGGGAGCTTGTTGAGTTTTTGCATAAATGCTATGCAGAAGGCTTAATCAACAAAGAAGTATTCACACAAGACTATACGAAATACCAATCTGTTGCCCGAGGCGATAAAGAGACAGCTAGAGTTGGATATACGTTTGGCTGGGAAGTGACAGACAGATTCGGAAATGAGCTGGCACCACAGTATGCTTCTATGGCGCCATTGCAGGTAACAGCAGATGCTAATGAGCAAGTGTCATGGGATTACGACTATAACGGTCTTAATTACGGTGTTAACATGATTACTTTATCTTCCCAGTCGAAGAATAAAGAAGCTGCATTGAAATTTATTAATGAGCTGTACGATCCTAAAGTGAGCATGCAGGTTCTGTTCGGTTCACTCGGAACTAATATTGAGGAAAATGCAGACGGAAGCTACAAAGTTTTGCCGCCTAAGGATGCGAACATGGATCCAGGCACTTGGAAATGGACAACAACATGGGCAGACAACGGACCAATGTATGTGGCAGATGATATTAAGCTGGAGCTTGGCACAGATATGCAGTCAGTCGGCAAGCAAACAGAGCCTCTGCAGCCGGCACTTGATGCTATTGATGTGGAAAATGATGTTCTTCCTAGCATGTTTATTAAATACAGCAAAGAAGACAACTCCAAGCTAAGTCTTAACAATACAAACCTAATGAATCTAGCGATGGCGAAATATTCGCAATGGATTACAAAAGGCGGAATTGAAAAAGAGTGGGACGCTTATTTAGAAAATGTGGAAAAAACAGGCTTGCCGGAAAATCTTGAAATCATGCAGAAATATTATGATGACTACAAAAAGAATCAATAATCACCTATAAAAGAGGAAGGATGCAGATTGCATCCTTCTATAAAGGAGGTACAGCTTGTGGCCGTAGTTAATCCGGAAGCAAAAAAAGCAGCGCCAGGCTTCCAATCGAAGCCGACAAAAAAACGGAATATCTTGCAGAGCTTGAAGCGAGATTACCAATTGTGGATTATGATTCTGCCTGCTATAGTCATCATTTTCATCTTTAATTATATCCCTATGTACGGCGTGCAATTGGCATTCAGAGAATATGACTTTACGAAGGGAATCACTGGCGGTGAGTGGGTCGGTCTTCATTACTTCAAGGAATTTATCAACAGTTACATGTTTGCTGACTTGATGAAAAACACTGTTGTAATCAGTCTTGCGACCATCATCCTTGGATTTCCTGCACCGATTATTCTTGCTCTTATTATCAATCAAGTGATTTGGAAAAGATGGAAGAAAGCAATTCAAACGACCGTTTATTTGCCTCACTTCATTTCCCTTGTAGTTATGGTCGGCCTGCTTAATGTGCTATTGTCGCCAAACTCTGGAGTGGTCGGCCATATTTTGGCGACCTTCGGCTGGGACATTAACCTCCTCGCTTCTGAAAAGGCGTTCGTGCCTGTATATGTTCTTTCTGATATTTGGCAGCATGCAGGCTGGAACAGCATCATTTACTTAGCAGCCCTGGCAAGTGTTGATCCGCAGCTCTATGATTCTGCTAAAATCGACGGAGCCAGCAGATGGCAGACAATCAGATATGTAGATTTGCCGGCGATTGTGCCAACCATGATTATCTTGTTCATCTTAAGTATGGGGAATATTCTTAACACCGGATTTGAGAAAATATTTTTAATGCAGAACCCTCTTAACCTCCCAGTCTCGGAAGTTATTGCGACATATGTATACAAAATCGGGATTATCTCGAATCAGTTCAGCTATTCAGCAGCGATTGGGCTTTTTAATACGCTCATCAATTTCGTATTCTTAATCGCCATGAACTATATCGCCAAGAGATTTTCCAATATAAGCTTATGGTAGGAGGGAAGTCATGAAGTTATTCAGCACAAAAGGCAAAACGAAGAGTGATATCGTTTTTGATACGATCATTTTGATTTTATGTGTATTTATCTTCTTACTTGTCGCTTATCCATTGTATTTTGTTGTCATCGCCTCTGTGAGTGATTCAACCTTAGTTGCCACAGGACAAGTGACTCTATATCCGAAAGGCTTCAGCTTATTCGGTTATCAAGAGATATTTAATGATTCAAGAATATGGATCGGCTACAAAAATACGATTATCTATACGGTTGTAGGAACATTTGTAAATCTCCTGTTTACATTGCCTGCAGCATACGTGCTCTCACGGCAGGATTTCAAGGCAAGACGTTTTTTAATGTTTGTGTTTGTTGTGACGATGTTCTTTAATGGCGGACTTATCCCAACATACTTATTGATGAAGGAGTTAAGTTTAATCAACAATATGTGGGTATTCATCCTGCCGTTTTCAGTCAATGTGTTCAACCTGATTATTACAAGAACCTTCTTTGAAAGCTCACTGCCGAAAGAACTGTTTGAAGCAGCACAAATGGATGGCTGTACACATTTTCAGTTTTTCGGGAAGATAGCGCTGCCGCTTTCAAAAGCAGTTATTTCTGTTGTAGGTCTTTACTATTTGGTTGGCCATTGGAATGATTTCTTCACAGGCTTAATTTATATAAGAGATTATAGTCTGCAGCCGCTCCAAATCGTCTTAAGAGATATTCTCCTATCAAATCAGGTATTTGCCGAAGGAGCAGGCTCAGGCGGTGCTGCCGGCGGCTATGCACAGAAATATGCAGATCAGATTAAATATGGTGTCATAATCGTGTCCACACTGCCAATCTTAATTATCTACCCATTTATTCAAAAATATTTTGAAAAAGGGGTTATGATTGGTTCTGTGAAAGGCTGATAGAGGCAGTTGTTCATGACGATCACTAATAATAAAGATAAGGAGAAATGTAATGGAATTATATGTATAATAGAATGATATAAAAGACAATTATTTGCATAGTTTCCGAGTATGCCAGGCATTCCTTCTAACAGAATGCCTAGGCTGCAAGGAGATAAAATGGAGGCATTATGAGGGTTACTATCAAGGATATCGCCAAGCATTGCGGGGTGTCTTCAGGCACTGTGGACCGGGCATTAAACAATCGTCCGGGTATAAAAGAGAAAACAAAGCAAAAGGTGTTACAGGCAGCAAAGGAATTGAAATATCGTCCAGACTTCACAGCGCGAAGCCTTGTAAAGGGGCGGACAATGACACTTGGGATAGTGCTGTTTGATTTGTACAACCGCTCGTTTGCACAGCTGTTAAACGCAGTCGAACTGAGGGCAAGGCAATATGGTTATTTTTTATACATAGCACTCACAGATAAGGATATGGAAAATGAAAAGCAATGCATTGAGTATTTGGCCAATCATAAAGTCGACGGTATCATCCTTTTCTCGGTCAATAAAGGTAAGGAGTTCGAGGAGTATCTGCAGGGACTGTCGATTCCGATTGTTACGATTTTTAATTACCTGTCGGCAGATTGGGAATATATCGGCATACCAGAGCGGGCAGCGATGAGAAATGGTGTCAGTCACATTATCAGTAAAGGCTATAAGCAGTTTATGTATATCTCGCCTCCTTTAAAATACGCAGGGCTGACTAATATTTACACACAAGAAGAGCGGCTCCAAGGCTTCCTTGAGGCATTGTCTGCGGAAAATCTGACAGAAGCAGAAATTATTAGACATAATGATTATCTTGCAGACTTAGATACAATTGATTTTCGCAGTCAGGCCAAGACAGCGATCGTTTGCTCCTGTGATTTATACGCGCTAGAAGTGATGCGTTTCTTAAAAAAGAAAGGCTACCAGATTCCTGAAGATGTAGGAGTAATGGGCTTTGATAATATTGATGTGCTCAAATATATTACACCGTCGCTCACGACGATTGAATATCCTGTGGAGGATATCGGTTATAAAGCAGTCGAGAGCATTGTTCATAAAATCGAAAATGGCAGTTACATAGGCACAGAGACAACAGAGCTATCGTACAGATTTATCGCCGGAGAATCAACCTAAAGCAAAATTCAAAGAAAAGAGGCTGTTGCTATGAATATTATCGACAGTAAATTTTATGGTGTAATTGATAAACTATCGAATCTCTTCATCCTCAATCTTTTCTGGCTTTTGTCCTGCATCCCGATCATTACAATCGCACCGGCTACGAGCGCTATGTACAGTGTCGTCAGGCAGTGGAAAGTCAACGAAGATAATAGTGTTGTCCGCAATTATTTTCATTATTTTAAAGAGAACTTCAAGCAAAGCATCTCGATTGGTGCCATTATGGCCGTTTTGCTAAGCATTTTGTTTTTTAACTTCTTTTATTTAAACCAAGATGCTACCTTTATGAAAATAGTAATGACCGTTCCAGTATTATTGGTCAGCTTCCTCTTTTTAGCGACATTTTTCTATATCTTTCCGCTGATTTCTCATTATCGCTTGCCGATAAAGGCGGCTTTAAGAAATTCCTTGCTGCTGTCGATGATGAATATTCATATAACTGTCTTGATTCTGGCGATGTTCGGTTTATGCAGTGTTATTCTCTTTTATATTCCGTTTACAGGCATCATCCTCTTCAGCACCGCCGCACTCTTGCATTACAGCTTATGCCACAAAGTGTTTGCGAGGATGGATGAAACGAAAATATTATCATAACATAATGTTTATTTGGGGAGAGGTGACTCTCTCTTTTTTGCATTTTAAGCGTTATAAGCAAATAAGTTTTTTTCAGTTGGGGAAATTGTTACTATAATATAGAATCTATTGTCAGAAAGGATTATTACAATGTCTAACATAAATATACCAGTCTCTGTCTTGAACTTGGCGCCAATTCGCCTTGGGCAGGGAGAAAAAGAAGCAATTGACGCAATGGTTGATTTAGCACAAGCAACAGAAGAAATGGGCTATTCACGCTACTGGATCGCAGAGCATCATAACTCGCCAACATTAGTGAGCTCTGCCACGTCTCTTTTAATTAAACATACATTAGAACACACGAAGAAAATCAGAGTTGGGTCTGGGGGCATTATGCTACCAAACCATTCTCCGCTCGTTGTTGCAGAGCAGTTTGGCACAATGGCTGTTCTTTACCCAGACAGACTGGACTTAGGTCTTGGCCGGGCACCGGGCACTGATATGAAAACAGCCAGTGCATTAAGAAGGTCCGCTCATGATTCTGTCTATACCTTCCCAGATGATGTGCAGGCATTGCTGACATATTTCGGTCCTGAAGAAGAGCAAGGCTATGTGCGCGCATACCCAGGAGCAAATAAAAATATTCCAATTTACATTCTTGGTTCATCCACTGATTCTGCCTACCTTGCTGCACAATTAGGATTGCCATATGTATTTGCATCCCATTTTGCACCAAGACAGATGGAAGAAGCGATTTCCATTTACAGAAGAAGATTCCAGCCATCTGCCTATTTAGCTGAACCATATATGATGGTTTGTTTAAATGTTATTGCTGCAGAAACAGACGAGGAAGCAAAAAAAGAAGCAACAACGATGCAGCAATTTTTCTTAAATGTTGTCAGAGGAACACGGACACCGTTAAGCCCGCCTGTGGAAAGCATGGACGCAATCTGGAGCCAAATGGAAAGAGAAATGGCAACCTCCATGTCCAGCATGGCATTTATCGGCAGCAAAGAATCCGTCAAGGAACAGCTTGAAAGCTTCCAAGAGAAGTATAATGTTAATGAGATTATGGCCGTTTCTTACATGTATGATCTTAAAAAGCAAATCCGCTCCTACGAAAT
This sequence comes from Niallia laureatilytica, assembly GCF_046613985.1. Classification (NCBI taxonomy): domain Bacteria; kingdom Bacillati; phylum Bacillota; class Bacilli; order Caryophanales; family Bacillaceae; genus Niallia; species Niallia laureatilytica. The sequence continues at coordinate 47,559 of NZ_JBKKHP010000004.1, forward strand.
CTTTAAAGAAATCGTGGACGGACGCTAATAAAAAAAAGCAGACCTTCAAGTTAATGAAGGTTTGCTTTTTTTACTTGTTAAACCAAAGCGGTTCTTTATCATCCACATCGCCATTATAATTAATTAATATTTCTTCTCCTGCTGTAATATCCTTATAAGCAAAGAAATCAAATGTATGCTCGTCAAAATTAATTTCATAAATAGCATTTGGTTCATAAGAATGGTTAAACAGCATGCCATAGCCAAGTAATATCGCAGTATGATTTATTCCATATTCAAAGGCATAATCGGCAAGCAGTGTTTTTTCAATATGCTCATGCTGTTCATTCGGATAAGAAATGACGGGAGCCTTATGGATTAGCTCACCTTTTTTGATGTTTTCCGTAGCGAAAACACCTCTGTTGAATTCCCCATCACTTAATGGAGATACTTTTACTTCAATCATAATTGTCTATTGCTCCTTTACAGTTGTCACTTAACTGTACCATTTATTGCTGCTAAAAGAAATCAAGAACGCAAGTAGTGGAGTAATTTTATTCAAAAATGAACAATCCTAGTCCAGATAGATGAACAAATTCTATAATTGCGGTATAAGAATATAATAGTATCAATTAAAAGAAAAACCGTTGATATAAAGGGATTTTACTTCATTTGTAATGAGTGGGAAAAGTGGGAAGATAGATGGATTGTTACCTCAAAAACTAACAGTAGGCTACCCTTCACTTTTAAATTTTAAGAGAAAGATAGCCTACTGTTAAAATTTATGTTTAATCTTGAGATAAATAATTCAAAGAACCTTCTGTTATTTTTTCTAGATTAATAGGATTTTCAGCCATGTTCTCTATTATCCATTGGTAAATAGGAATATTATCTTTCATACAATTCTCTTTCAAATAGTCTTCAGAAAAAGCACTTAATTCTTTTGAAATAAAGAATTCTACTTTATGATTAACTGCTGGCTTAAATTCAATCATAGTACTAGCAAGGAACAGCAACTCTTCCTTTTCTTCAGCAGATATATTTTCATATGTAATGACTCTCGCCACAATTAAATTACGAAAATCATCCCAATCCTCTAAAAAAACAGGATTTAAGAATTCGAAGTCTTTTGGGGTACCGGCTCTTTTCAAATCTTCAAGATATAAATACCCTATTAATCGACCACATCCTTTTTTCTCCTCGTTGATTGCAAAAATTATATGTTGACTCATATTTAATTCTAGCTGAAGATAATATCGTTTATTAAGCAAAAAAAATCCTCCTTTTTAAATCAATAATAAGAATGCTCCCCAAGCTGCAATCGAGCTAGTCGCAAATATAACTAATCCTACCACTGCTACAAATATACCAATAGCAATAATTATATCGGTTGTCTTTTTTAAATTTAGTTTCTTTGATTTTATTTGGGATTTTGCCTTTTGGATTTTTTTGCATCTTCTTGCCCCTTCTTATAATCTTTCAATCCTTTTACCTTTTTTTGGACACTATTTGGAATACCAGAAGAACTCATTGTTTTTTTATGGGATTTTGTACCCAATACGCTTTCTGCCCCTTTAACTCCCTTATTGTTCTCCACATGAACATGAGGTAATCCCTCTCCAGTATGCGGCTTATCTACTCTGGCTCTCCAGCCTCCTCCTAAGTTATGCGTCTGTCCATATCCTCTAGCTAAAGCCATACTTTCATAATCTTCAAGAGTAAAGTATGATGCTGCATCTATACCTAATTTTGCAAGCTCAGTTTCGAGTACTGCAACATCCTCTTCTGAAATGTCTTCTTGATTAACTATACTACTAATATTAATTAATGCTAACTGTTCATCTGTTATTGTAACAGTTGCATACGACCTAGTTGGAGATAAGGCACCTCCAATTGATAGTACAACAAGTAATACTATTACCAATTTTCTAACTCTTTTCATCATAATTTTTCTCTCTCCCTCTTTAAACTTTTCGTAAAAAATTTAATTTACGTGCTTTTGCGAGCGAAAGAGAACTACCTAAACCATTGAATGAGCGTGTTAAATTATTGGAACTCTCCTTTATAGACTGGGAACAGGAAGTAAATGTAAAAATCACACATGTCTATCAAGAGAATAGAACACTCAAAATGGTTATAAATAGCTTAGAAAAGCGATTAGTACAACTAGAGGAACAGCCTAAGCGTAAAGGGTTATTTGGACGGAAAAATTGAGAACGACAAGCCCACAGATTTGGGGCGAGTGCTAAACACAGAGCCCCAAAATCTGTGGGAAGCGTAGGCGGTCGAAAATTTTTCAACACCACCCTCTAACACTAGGTGGAATCTCCTGTAAATGTTGGTTTACAGCAAGTGAGTTTTTGTAAAAACTAAGAAATTAAAAAATGAAAAGGGGGTGATATAAATTGCAACACGAAAAGGATTAATTGCGGTTGTCGATTGGCTACAAATTCAAACAGTTGGAATGGAGCTTAAAAATATTGCTCGCAATATTTTGGGTATACCAGAAGAATATTTCAAGCTTGAAAAAGGGAGGTTGCAACATTACAACTATGACTGTTGCTATCGGTTCGGGGATATTCGTATCTACGATTACCTTGAGGAAGTATATACAGATAAAATGATTGTTCTTAGTGGTAGTGCCTGTGAGTTTCTTCGGGAGGTATGGTTGAAACAAAAAAAGCTATCTTTCAAAACATTCATGAAAAATCTACTAATCTTTGAAGATAGGGTGACTATAACACGAATTGATGTAGCCATAGATGACTTCAATCAAACACCATTTTTTACACCTATACAACTCACTAGAATTTGCAAAAAGAAACAATTCGTTTATGGAAGAAGTACAAGTTACCTCCCTTACGGAGATAAACAAACAGGATCTACTCTATATTTGAAGCCACCAAGTGCCGATGACCGTTTGAAGTTCTACGACAAACAAGCAAAGCTTGCAAAAAAGCAAGGGATAAGAAAGAAGGATTTATCACCACAGATACGAACAGAAACCTTATTCAGACGCGAAAAAGCGCATCACTTCTTTCTAACATATGTGAACGGTGAAAAATCTTTACTTGAATTGTTCCAAGGCTATCTAAAAGTGAAACATCAAAGGTATCATTTGAGTTATTTGTAGAAAATGTTGTTCTTCCTCATTTTAAGCGAGGTTTAAAAAAAGGAACTTATCAGCAAAAAAAAGGTCATTGTCGTCATATAAAAAGATATTTTAAGGGAAAAACGTTTCAAGAGATAGAACAAAAAGATATTGCGAATTTCCGAAGCTACTTGATGGATTTGAAGAATTCACATGGAGAACCATTATCCTCTATGTATCTCAATCTAGTATTAAGTACATTAGGGCAGATTTATGATTTAGCATGTGAACATGATGTAGTGAAGGAGAATATCGCCCAAATATCAAGGGGTTGCGGCAAATAACAAAAAAAAAAGTTCAATATTGGACATATGAAGAGTTTCAACGCTTTCTGTCTGTTATTGAGGGGAATAGCTATCTTGGTTGTTTAAAAAGAACAGGATTCTACTTTTTATTTTTCACTGGTTTACGGATAGGAGAAATGATGGCAAGAAAATGGACGGATATTGATTGGGATAATCAGTCTATTTATGTAGATAGCACTCTCTATTACCGAAATAAGGAAAACTGGTCGGCAAGTACAAAAGATGGAACAAAAACAGCTAGTAGTACAGGTTGGGTCAAATTAACCCCGAAAATTATAGAAATGTTGAAAGAATGGCGTGAAAAACAACGTGATATATTTGGAGACATACCCTATATATTTATGTGTGATGGGACGATGTATACACCGACAAGATGGAATTGTTGGAAAACAACTTTAGTAAAGAAGTGGAATAAGACAGCGAAAGAAAACGAGGTATTAGAAAACATTAGAGTACATGATTTGCGAGATAGTCATGGAATGTGGCTACTAAGCCAAGGGATAGATATTAAAACGATTCAAAAGCGATTGTGTCATGCGAAGGCGACAACAACCATGAATTATTATTTGGATAGGTTACCCGAAAATGAAGAAAAGGTACTCCAAGGATTTAAAAAGTAGATGGTTACTCTTTTTGTTACCTCGTAAGGGGATAGAATCCTTCTAATCATTGGTATTCAAGGATTATTGCGGAAATCGTTAAAATTGCGGTATAATATTATTCGTCTTAGCAATGATTTAGCATTGCTTGAAAGAAGAAATTTACTAAAAAAACGCTTATAGGCATTGATGTGCCGCCCAGAAGTTATCTATAATAGATAATGGATGGAAAAACCAGAAAGAGAGTGTTCAAAATGGGTCGTAAATGGAATAACATTAAAGAGAAAAAAGCATCAAAAGATGCAAATACTAGCCGTATATATGCAAAGTTCGGCCGTGAAATTTATGTAGCAGCAAAACAAGGCGAGCCAGATCCAGAATCAAACCAAGCGTTAAAGGTAGTTCTAGAGCGCGCAAAAACATATAGTGTACCAAAAAACATCATTGATCGTGCCATTGAAAAAGCGAAGGGCGGATCAGAAGAAACATATGATGAGCTTCGCTATGAAGGATTTGGTCCGAACGGATCGATGGTAATCGTTGATGCTCTTACAAACAATGTAAACAGAACAGCTTCAGATGTTCGTGCCGCATTCGGTAAAAACGGCGGAAACATGGGTGTGAGCGGATCTGTTGCTTATATGTTTGACGCAACAGCGGTTATTGGTGTTGAGGACAAAACAGAAGAAGAAGTATTAGAGTTATTGATGGAAGCTGATGTAGATGTTCGTGACATTATTGCAGAAGAAGACTCTGTTATCGTTTATGCAGAGCCAGACCAATTCCATGCTGTGCAAGAAGCATTTAAGACTGCAGGTGTAACAGAGTTTACTGTAGCAGAATTAACAATGCTTGCGCAAAGTGATGTAACGCTTGATGAAGAAGCACAGGCAAAATTTGAAAAAATGATAGATGCTCTAGAAGATTTAGAGGATGTTCGCCAAGTTTATCACAATGTTGACTTAGGAGAATAACAACTTAAGCCTTTCTCGTTATAAGAGAAAGGCTTTTTTATTGCTGCGGCATGCAGCAGTAGTGCATGTAACAATTTGAACTTTCTGTCATTATCGCTAAAGAGATACAAAAAATTTAAGACCATTAAGCAGGCTTTTAAGAGGGAGAGTGAAAATAGTGAACCGTCATTTTTTTGCTTTCGGAAGCGGACCGCCTTTTACAGACAAATTGGCTGAAAAGTATATCGAGCTGACTAGCGGGGGACCGATTGCTATTATTTTAGTAGAACGGGAAGATTGGCAATCTTTTATGCCTAACTATACGAAGCGACTAATAGCAAGTGGTCATGACAGATTTTCCTATATTCCGCTGCCAACTATTCAAGAGAAACAAGCAGTAGCAGAAATCAAAAAAAGCGGAGGTATCATTCTGTGCGGCGGAGAGACTGACCGTTATGCAGACTATATTGTCGATACAGCAATAGGTGCCGCTATTAAAGCAGTGTATGACCAAGGAGTACCAGTTGCGGGATTTTCAGCAGGAGCTTTAATCAGTCCACAACAAACAAGCATATCAGCTAAAGACAATAGAGAGAATGCCTTTGTCGAAAGAAAGGGCATCGGACTATTAGAAAATATTTTTTTAGCAGTTCATTTTTCAGAGTGGGATGAGGAAAGCCATTTACAGCAACTAGCAGCAAAGCATCCATCCTCTATTCATTACGGAATCGATGAAAACACAGGGGTGTATTTTCATAATGGCAGATTGGCGACAACCGAAGGCAGGGGAGTTTATCAAATGGTAGACGGCAAATGCAGGAAGCTGCCTGGATAAAAAAATAGAGAGTACGAATGTACTCTCTAACGATTCTTACTTTTCAGCTGCTTCATTGACCATTTCCAATAATTCATCATAGCTGTTGCCTTCAAATTTTACTCCATTAACATAAATGGATGGCGTGCCGGTAATGTTCAAGCTTTTCACATCATCCATATCATCTTGGAGAGAACTTTTGTATGTTTCATTTTGGAAGGCCTCTGTTACTTTCGTAGCGTCTTCATCAGATGCACCAGCATCCTTCAAACGGTCTGTTAAGAATTCTTCCGTATACGTTTCGACTGTTTCATTGTCAGGCTGATTAGCGTAGACAGAATCATGGAATTTCCAGAATATCTCATCACCAAGTTCATTAAAAACAGTTTCGCCGTACAAGGCAGCAGTCGTAGAATCTGCATGAATAAACGGATAGTTCATGTAATAGAATTTAGCTTTTCCAGTGTCGATCAAGTTTTCCTTTAAAACTGGGAAAAAGGACTCGTTAAAGTTTTTGCAGACAGGACAGCGGTAGTCCCCAAATTCAACGATGCTCACGCTCGCTGATTCTTCACCTATAACAGGCTGATTGTCATAATCAAAATCAAAGCCTTCTTCAGGCAAATTTGCTAAGATGATAAGCCCTGCGATACATGCGACAACGATGCCGATGATCCAATAAATGAAACTAGAAGGCTTGTTTTTTTTAGATTGCATGTTATTTTGTTTTTTCTTCGTTTTTGCCACAATGACTTCTCCTTTTATTTACCAAGCTTTTTAAACATTCTGTTCTTTCCTCTTACTAGATAGTATAACATTTTCTACAGCATATGCCTGTTCTTTATTTAAAACTAATAGCAGAGACATTGCAAGCAAAGCCAAATCGAATTCATATCCGCCGACAAATCCATTTTGCAGATTAACTGTTGCAATTGCGACTACCATGATAGCAGCAAATAATGCAGCAATGATTCTTGTAGCAAGACCAAGAATAATAAGAGCACCGCCGATTAATTCTATACCAGCGACAATGTAAGCAGAGAAGCCTGGTAAACCTAAACTGCTGAAGAAGCCAGCTGTATTTTCCAGTCCTCCTTGGAATTTAGACAGTCCATGAGCGAAAAATATCGCACCTAAAACTACTCGAATAATAGCGATTCCGATATTTGCGTTTTTCATTTTTATTTGCCTCCTTATAATTATTGTATATAAAACACCACAACAGCAGTGTGTATATTAAATAGATTAGATACACTACATTGTGTAGTGTAATAACTTAAAAAAAATTAGTAGCGCAGCAATTGTGCGAAGATTGCATTAAGCAGGACGAAAATAGATAGGGATGCAGCAGCATTTAATAGCGGCCATTTAATTCGATTGCTAGTATTTGGCTCAATCATGTTTTGAATACGGTAGTTTACAGAGCCATCTGCAAAGGAAACAAAACTTGCCGGTTTTAGTTGCGTACTGTTAATCATTTTCAAAAGGGCGCTTGATATATGCAGGCGCTGTCCGCTTTTTTCAATAGCATAATTATCTGCGAGTACTTCTCGAACAATTGAAAATTGCTGTGCCAGCCATTTCAAGATAGGAAGGAACCAAAGCACCTTCGCAAAAAGCTCCATAATAAAGGTTTTTCCTGGGTCTAACTGATTTAAGTGATGAAATTCATGATAAATCACAGACTCAATCTCTTCATCAGATAGAATTTCCCATAAGCCGGTTGACAAGACAATCTTTGGCTTAAAAAACCCAATTGTAATCGCAAAAGGCTGTTCAGATTGGATGACTTGAATACGGTCTGTCTCATACCGATTATTCCATTTACGGCTTAACTCTTCTATTGCCAATCCACTCATTTTCTTTTTAAGGTTGTGCAGCTTTTTTATCTGTATGGTGCAGAACCACAGAGAATGCAGGATGGTAAATAAGACAAATGCAAGGAGAATATACTCTAGAAATGGAACGCCAAACATTTCAAACAGCGCTTGGCAAGCTTGGAACAAGTTAAAACCAACGTCAAAATTACTTGTGAGCGAATAAATATACCAAATCATCTGAATAAGAATACTGCTGCTAATCATTATGCTGATCAGCAGCAGGCCAATAGCATAATTTCTCGTCATCTTATCGATCCTTTTTTAAATCTTTTATTTTTTGTTCCAGTTTTGCTACTAAACCTTCATCGACATTTTGCAGTGCATCAAGCATATGGTTGACAACGACACTAGATCCGAACTCATCCATCAGCTCATGTGTAAGCTCCTTTGATTGCTTATTTAAGAAGTCATCTCTAGTGAGAATCGGCGAATAGAGGGATGTTCTCCCTTCATGGCGCTTTTGCAAAAATCCTTTGTCTGTTAAACGGTTCATGACCGTCATGACGGTATTAAAGCTTACAGTCTTGTCAGGTTCTAAGTATAATTGCACCTTTTTTATGGAAAGCTCATCTTTTTCCCAAAGCAATTCCATAATTTTGGCTTCTAAAGGGCCAAAAAAACGATTTAATCCTTTTTCATGCACTTTGAATTTATTAATTCTCATGATAGTTGCACCTCACACTACATATTGTAGTGCAGTAAATTATGCATAGTCAAGGAATCAGGTGCAGTGTAACAAAACAGTAAATAAATCGTAATAACTAAAAACCTTAAAAGAGCACACCATCAGCAGTGTTTAACAAGATGTGTGCTCATCCTATAGAAGTGATTTACAAAACAAGCTGGAAAAGTGCCTCATCTTGTTCGATGTCTTCTGAATAATTAATTCCTAAGTAAGAGAAGCCAATTCTGCCTAGAACATTTAAAGCATGTCTATTTTCAACACTTGCTTTGGCGATGATACTTTTTGGTTCATACACTTCTGCTGCATATTGAATACAAGCAACAGCTGCTTCAGCTCCGTATCCTTGCCCCCAAACATCTTTAATAAAATGGAAGATAAGCTCGATGTCCTCTGATTTTGCTTCTAAATCAAAACCTGCTGCACCGATGATTCGTCCTGTCGCTAATTCTTCTACAGCATATACAGAAACACCGAAATCCTGGTGTGTTTGTTCATAGAAATGAATAACTTGCGGCAGTAAGGCTGCCTCAATGCTTCCACCTGTATAAGCCATAACTTCTTCACTGCCCCAAAATGACTCGCATGCTTTTAGGTCCTCATCAGTCAAAAAGCGGAAGCCAAGCCTTTCACTTGTATATAGATAACTCATATTTAATACTCCTTCAAACAATAAATGGGATATACATAGAGTAGCAGAAGTCGAACCATTCGTCCAAAGGAAAAGGGCAACCTTAAAGTCAGTAATTTTGGAGGTGGTGAAAAAGAAAAAAATATGTTAGCATTTTGCAGTATGCTCAAGTATCTTATCAGCCAATTCGGTTATGTCGCCTTCATACATGTGAAATTGAAGGGAGGCTTGAATATATTCATTTTGTTTCACTTCGTCATCGCTTAGCTGTAACTCTGCAGACCAATGGATGGTTGGAATTGCTACTATAACTCGTCCATCTTCCGTACGGGTTATATAAAGCTCCGTATCTTTCTGGCCTAAATTTGTGTCTAATACAATAGCCATAGGATTACCTCCTTTTGGGATTACAGACAATTATACGCTTCTTTAAATACCATATCTTGCATATTTGGCAAATTTAATCAAATTGTAAAGGAATTTGCCGAAATATAATAAAACCGATATATTATCCATGTTTATTTTTGCCTGTTTAACAGGTAAAGAGGGAGCAGACAATAAAGTGCTAAAAGATTTGGCCGAAACACCATAACCTAGGCTTTTAGCGGTATCCGGTTGGCGGAGCCGGCCATATAAATATGAAAAAGGTGATAGCTTATAAAAAATTTATGGAAGTTACTTTCTTTTGCCGGAACGGTGTTACTGGTCGGTTTCTTGTTATATGAACTCGAAATTTTTCATGCAATCAGAAACGGGAAGCTGGAGGAATTTACAGCTTATTATCGAAATAACGAGATTTATGCACTTATTTTAAGTTTAATTATCATGATTGTACAAAATAGCTTTACAATCATACCGTTAATTCTTGTCATTACCATTAATTACTATGCCTTTGGCTTTTTTTATGGATTTCTTTGGAGCTGGGTATCAAGTATTATTGCGGCAGTTGTTGTATTTATAGCTGTACGCTATTGGTTTCAGGATTTTGTCCAAAAAAAAGCGCATGGCGAAGCACTTAAGAAGATCGAGGATAAAGGTGGTCATTATGTGTTTTATGCACGGATATTTCCGCTTTTCCCTACAAGCATATTAAATATATTGGCTGCAGTAACAACTATCTCTCTTAAAGGGTTTGTAACAGGAACAGCTATCGGTAACTTTTTGTACTTTTTTGTTTTGTCTTTAATACCATACGGCTTTTTGTCAACCGATATTAATCCGATTTTAATCGTACTGATCATCGTAGTAATTACAGCCGGCCTTTATTTCGTGCAAAAGCAAAGGAAAAATAAAGTAAAAACTTCATCTAATCCAAAATAAGTAAAAGCTGCCGGAAAATTTTCAGGCAGCTTTTTACATTTTTGGTGAAAAAGTTGAAACTATATGAACAGTTAATCCGTATAACAATAAAAGGAGGCTGAAAATTATGTATATTGTTATCTTGTTAGTCATTATTCTGTCAGTTATATCTCTATTTACGAACAGCTCAAAGGCATCCAAGCGTTCCCGATCTTCTCATGCAAGCTATACGCCTTGGGACTTACCTAATAATGGTTTCCATGATGGAGGACATAGCTTTCATTCTTCCAATGATTGTGGTCCATCTTTCGGAGATGGTGGCAGCTGTGGCGGTGACGGCGGCGGAGGAAGCTCGTAATTTACGAAAAAGTCCAGTTTTTACTGGGCTTTTTTTGTTTTTATAAATCCTGTTATTAAATAAGGGGAGGAAAAAGGAACAGCAATAAAGAAGTGTAGTAAGATTACAATCTGTTAGCGGAAAGCAAGAAAAAACAGGCAGGGAAATACCAGAAAAAGCTAATATAAAATAAAAGGATGTGATGTAAGTGACATGGCTGGAAGGATTGCAAAAGGCGCTTGATTATATCGAGGATCATCTTGATGAAGAGCTTTCGACAGCAGCAATTGCTAAGCAGGCTTGTCTGTCTTCATTCCACTTTCAGCGGACGTTCTCTGTACTGACAGACACAACTGTCGGAGAGTATATCCGGAGAAGGCGGTTGTCTGCTGCCGGGCAGGAGTTGATGAATAAAGATTTAAGAGTGATTGATGCAGCAATCAAATATGGTTATGAGTCTCCTGAGGCATTTACGAAGGCTTTTCGCAAGCAGCACGGAATAACACCAAGCGCTATCCGCAGCGGAAAGGGGAAGCTTACGATTTACAATCCTTTTGCTATACAAATCGTTTTGAAGGGAGCAGAACCAATGAATGTAAAGATTGTCCATAAGGATGAGTTTCAAGCAATTGGGAAAAAGCAGTCCTATTCGTATAAAGAGGGAGAGAACCTGAAGGGAATTCCGCTTTTTTGGGAGGAAGCTAATCGTGATGGCACGATTGATTCCCTTGCAGAATGGAATGATGGTTGTGTTAAAGGGATACTGGGAATTTGTGCGGAGATTACTAGCTCAACTAAAGATATGGATTACTGGATTGCAGTAGCCACAACGAAAGACAAGGCAGAAGGATTTGAAACCATCACTATTCCACAATCAAAGTGGGCTGTGTTTGAGGTACATGGACCAATGCCTCATAGTATGCAAAACACGTGGAAGCAAATATATGCAGAGTGGTTCCCGAAAAGCGGCTATATCCAAACAAACTCGCCACAGCTTGAAGTGTATGGAGAAGGAAAGCCGGATAGTGAAGATTATTATTCAGAAATATGGATTCCAGTTGACAGATCATAAACTTTAGAGGAAAAGAAAGGAGAACAGATGTATTCATTATTCCAATATAATTGGCAAGTGCGAGATGAATGGCTGAAGTGGTGTGAAACCTTGCCGGAAGCAGAGCTCCTCCAGAAAAGAACGGGAGGAGTGCAAGGAATTCTCGTAACACTCGTTCATATTATCGATGTAGAATATAGCTGGATAGCAGCTCTTAGCGGCAAGAATGCAGATGAGTTTACGCTGGTTGACTATAACAGTCTTTTGAAGGTAAAGACATTATCGGATAGAATGAAGCAGGAGATAGAGGAGATACTGACAACACAGCTTGCTAAAGACCTGCATGAGCATATTAAAGTACCATGGAATAAGGAGACATTTACAAGAGGCGAAATTATTAACCATTGTATCGCCCACGAGATTCATCATATCGGCCAGTTGTCTGTGTGGGCCCGTGAAATAGGAATAGCGCCAGTTAATCCTAATTTTATCGGCAGAGGATTATTCTAAAATAAAAAGTTAAGTAAAAATTAAGACTCTTAACTCATAATGAACCTACATTATGAATTAGGAGAGAAAATAAATGAAAAAACTACAACATTTCGCCGTAATTGCCGCTATGCTATTATTGCTTGCACAATCAGTACTAGGAATCACATCTTACTTCAGCTCAGGATCTGTTCCAGATGGAGCACAGATGGGAGGACAAGCACCAAGTATGCAAATGAATGGAAGCAGTACCGACACGTCAAGTACTAATACAGCACAAAGCACAGATACAAGCACAACAGATACAGAAGCTTCTACTGACAGCACAACTTCTGGTTTTGATCCAAGTCAGGGAGGAAATATGCCTGCCATGAATGGCACAAATGGTCCTGGAGCAGCAGGTGAGAAGAATATCGGAGAATTAGTACTGAGTATTGCCGGAATAATCTTTTCTGTCGGCGGCTTAAGCATAACTGTGCTTGGGTGGAGAAAGCCGAAAAATATAGCACAAGCACCAATTGTCTAAACAAAAAAGCATTTCGTTCTATATACGAAATGCTTTTTTGTTATGGATTAATGGCGATAATACGGTGGATAGTAAGGATAATAATGGTAAAATGGGTTTGGACTCATATAGGCAGGAAACTGCTTATATGGATAGATAATAGTTGGATTACCTGCACTGAAGCCTGATGTTGGTGCCACAAAGCCAGTCAATGCTCCAGGCGTGTGTGCGGCTACGGGTGCAACATGTACACCTGCTACTACAGGTGCGCCCCCATGCAATCTTGTTGTACGATACACTGTCATTTTCCCCTCCTTTACCGATACTTTATGAAGGTGGTGGATAATGGGTGATAGGTTATCAGATAGAACTTATACTAAGGGAGGGGAAGCCGAATGAGCAATTTTGAAGAATATGAAAATCCTGAACGATACGACGCGGAAAATGAAGCATATAAACCAGAGCTGCCGCTATTATCGGAATATGCCAAGCTTGTCTGTGGTCCAATAACTGATCTTGCATGCGGAACAGGACGAACTGCCATTCCTCTGGCAGAATTAGGGTTTTCGGTGACAGGCATTGATATCCAAAAGAATATGCTAAACCGCGCCAAGGAGAAAGGCGCTCAGCGGAATGTATCAATTAATTGGCTGCATGCAGATTTAACGGACTTTAAACTAGCAGAAAAAAGCAAGCTTCTGTACATGGTCGGCAATTCCTTTCAGCATTTTTTGACAAATGAAGATCAGGATAACTTGCTCAAATGTGTCACAGCTTCCCTCCAAGAAGGAGGCTATTTCATCTTTGATACCAGATTTCCATGCAAAGAAGAATTGCTTCAGCCTGTTACAGAGGAATATTGGAAAACATATAAAGAACACAAAAGCGGTCTGTCCGTCCAGCTTTCTACCATCAGCCATTATGATGATGTAAGACAAATTCAGCATTATGTAACAATCCGTAAATTTATCAAGGAAAACGGGGAAGTGCAAAAAGAAAGCAGAACGAATATTAAGCTCCGCTATGTGTACCCGCAGGAGCTGAAACGACTGTTAGCTAGTCATCAGCTTGAAATGGTTGCTATATATGAGGATTGGAACAAAACCCCTTTAAAAAACGGCAGCCAGAACATGATTTGTATTTGCAGGAAATAACAAGAGGACAGCAACACTGCTGTCCGCCCCTTTTAAAAGTCAGGATTGTTTTGCTTAAAACCAGCCCAAACTTTCGCTGTTTGTTCATCATTTTCTTTAATGGTTGCATGAAGGCGATCAGCAGCTCCTCCGTAAGCAATTTCAGTTAAGCCCAATTCTAATCCTTCAAAAATTCCATTCGCAAAATCGTCAAGCGGAGCACCGAATGTATGAAGTCCCGCCCCTCCTAAATCTGTATTGACAGCTGGCGGCAGCACTTCGATTACTTCAACACCAGCGTCTTCGAATTGAAGGCGCAACGACTTTGTGAAGGACCGTAAACCTGCTTTTGTAGCACTGTATATCGGCACCCATACACCTGGAGTAAGAGACAGTCCAGAAGTGACATTCATGATTGCTGCATTGTCTTTTCTGATTAAATGGTCTGCAAGCAGCAGTGTCAAATGAATCGGAGCGTTTAAATTAGAAGTGATTTCTTTTTCATAATAGCTCCATGACTCTGCTGCATTTTTTAAATTTACTCGCTGCTGGATACCCGCATTGTTCACTAAAACATTCAAAGACGGGTATTCTGTAAGAACCCATTGAGCCAAATCAATCCGGGACTGCTCATCCGTCAAGTCGCAGGATTTCGTTATAAGTACTGGATACGCTTTTTTTGCTTCCTCTAATTTTGCTTCATTTCTGCCCACAATAATGACTGTATTGTCTCGTTTCAGAAAGCGCTCGGCAAAGGCAAGTCCTATACCTGAGCCTCCTCCTGTAAGCAGGATTGTATTACCAGTCAGCTTCATATCCCCCAGACTCCTTTTACAAAAAAATGTTTTCAAAATATACTATACAGCTTTTCCTATATACAGCAAAAATAATTGCTTAGAAGAACTTTTATTTGATCCGATGAATGATAGCGTCGCATGTTACAAGAATAATCGATTTTGTCACGATATCTTGTATTTCCCACAAGCCATTGCCGTGATCATAAAAAAAGTAATGAATTTTATGTTTGTATATTACTTTTTGCCCTAGTTGCATATCCATCACCTGATTCTAAAGAATGTAGTTACTACAAGCTTACTGCAAATATTGGCTATTTTTTAAGGGAGGAAATTACTAATTTGTGACAGTTATGTGACTGTTAATGCAAAAAATAGATGTTATTTAAATCTGCGTTTTAAAAATAAACTTTTTGGCAAAAATGGTCATGATGAATTATTCACAAAACAGACACATTTTTAATGTGAAGCGCTTTATAATTCTGTTAAGATAAAAAGGACTTATTACTATTCGCATAGTGTTTAGTTACCAGCACTTGTGAAAAAAAGAACAAAAGGAGTTAAAAGCATGATACATACGAAAAGAAAGCTAACGGCGTTTTTAGTCGCGTTTGCGGCAGTTTTCTTCATTGCACTTCCAGCGAGCGCACATGTTACCGTAAAACCTACTTCTTCTACAACAGAGGCATGGGAAACGTATACGGTTAAAATACCTGTTGAAAAGGATATTAATACAAATAAAGTTGCTATCAAGATTCCTGATACTGTAGATTTTAAAATGTATGAGCCTGTTGAGGGTTGGAATGTAACTACAGAGACTAATGATGATGATAAAGTAACTACTGTTACATGGGAGGCTGCAAATGATGATGCAGCGATTAAACCGGGCGAATACCGCCAATTCAGCTTTACTGCGCAAAATCCTGCTGAAGCAGGGGACGTTGCATGGGATGCATTCCAATACTATACAGATGGAAGCATCGTTGAATGGACTGGGGATGAGGATGCAGACCTACCGCACTCTGTGACAGAAATTGCTGCTTCAACAGCAACAACAGACAGCCACGGACACACACATGAAGATGAAGCTGAAACGGATGAAGCAGATGCAGGTGATGAGGACCAAGCTGGCTCTTCGACTAGCACAATCTTATCCATTGCTGCGATTGTTATATCAGTGATCGCCATTATCATGACATTTATGAGAAGAAAATAAGCCATCACTTAAAGGGAGCAGACAACTGCTCCCTTTTCTTTAGGTTACTCTTCTTTTACTTGAACAGGCAAAGGGGAGAGAGCCTGCGTTTTATCTACATGAATAAAGCTGTCGTAACGTTCGGAAATGCTGGAGGGCACATAGTTGCCGTATTTTTCATATTCAGGATGATACACGACACCAACTGCTCGATGTCCGACTCGTTCTTCAAAAAGATGCTTGTTTTCATCTGTGAAAATTAGGAATTTATCATGCGCACCTGCCCGATGCAGCAGCTCTTCCCAGCTGCCGCGCATTGCTTTTGGCAACGGCATGATTTCAAAGGGGGCTCCCCATTTTTCGGCAGCAATCACCGTTCCAGTATATGTCCCAAACCCGACTGAAAAGATGTTTTCCTTGCCAAATTTTTCACGAGTGATTTGACCGACATTTTCTAAGCCTTCTAACTCCATGGTTGTTGCCCGGGCATCACCAATATGGGTATTATGCTCCCAGATAATTCCTTTTGCTTCACTGCCATAAAATTTGCTGATGTTTGATAATGCTTCAACCATATGATGATCTCGGATATTCCATGATTCCTGGTCATCTGTAATCATTGTTTTATAATAGTTTTCGGCATTTTTGGAAACTAATGAATTGATTTCAAGACTTAGCTGCTCCTCTGAATGTGACTCACTGTGCTTGCGGATGGATTGCAGCACGTCAAGCACTTCCTGTCGGCAGCTTTCCCCTAAAAGAGCAGCTGACATTCCGTATGTTTGTGGTTTCCGATTATACGGCTCAAAGCATTCAATCGCTTTTAAAGCTTTATCAATATGTGGCGAATTTGTTTTTTGCAGATATTGAATAATGGCCTCCATAGATTCCCACAGACTGTAGACATCCAAGCCATAAAAACCTGCCATTTTGTCTGAATCTTGCTTGCTATTGTAGTTTTTGAGCCATTCAAGGAGTGGGATGATTTCTTGATTGGCCCACATCCAAGTCGGCCAGCGGTTAAAATGGCCTAGCACATCTTCTGCCCGATCGGCTGTTGAACGATTCTTAATATAACTATTAGCCTCAAAGCAAGAGGGCCAGTCTCCTTCAACAGCAACAAAAGAAAAACCGTGGTCTTCAATCAGTTTTTTCGTAATTTCAGCTCGAAGGGAATAAAACTCTGACGTGCCGTGTGTTGCTTCTCCAAGCAAGACATATTTTGCTTTTCCTGCTTCTTTAATTAGTGGGGCGAGATCATCAATAGTGTGAAAAGGTTTACTATGCTTTTGAATATTTTCAATCTGCTTGTTGATTTTTATCAGCATTTCTAACTCCTCCGTATAAGTAATGGTATAGAAATAGCTTGTTCTTTCCTATCAGATGTATGCAATAGGATAGAAACCGAAAATAAAAATAGAAAAAACGGAAAAAAACTGCAAAATTCGCGAAAAAATGAAAGGGTTTTCACTGCGTGAAAGAGAATAATACCATTGTTTGGCATTAAAAAGGGAGGGAGGATGTCCGTACAGATTTACAACGCTTTTCATTTTGAGAAAAGAGGGGATAACGATGAAAAGGAAAGGGAAAAAATTTTCGTTTAAAATTGCTTTACTTGTCCTTGTTGCTTGCTTCTCTACCACTAGCTCAGCGTCAGCCAGCTTTTGGAATTTAACAGGAGATTTGCAAATACATGATCCGTCTATCATAAAAGAAGGCAACACATGGTATACATTTGGAACTGGAAGCCCAAATGGCATTAGAGTGCTTCGTTCAGATAACGGCACAAACTGGTATCAAGCGCCGACGATTTTCCCGACTGCTCCAGCATGGTGGGCTAATTATGTGCCTAACTATGAGAAAAACCAATGGGCACCAGATATCAGCTACTATAATGGAAGATACTGGCTGTATTATTCTGTATCTTCCTTTGGTTCTAACACATCGTTAATCGGATTGCTTTCCACACCAAGTATCTCGTCCGGACAATGGCGCGATGATGGTCTTGTTATCCGTTCCACTTCGTCGAATAATTATAACGCAATCGACGGCGATCTTGTCATTGACAAAGATGGAAATCCATGGATGTCATTCGGATCATTTTGGAGTGGCATCAAGCTGACTCGTCTTGACAAGACAACGATGAAGCCGACAGGCAGTTTGTATTCCATTGCATCAAGGCCGAATAATAATGGTGCAGTTGAAGCGCCAAATATCGTTTACCGTAACGGTTATTACTATTTATTTGTATCCTTTGACAGCTGCTGTCAAGGTGTGAACAGCACATATAAAATGGCGGTTGGCCGTTCTACATCAATTACTGGACCTTATGTAGATAAGAATGGTGTCAATATGTTAAATGGTGGCGGTACAATTTTTGATACAGGCAATGACCGTTGGAAAGGGCCGGGTCATTCTGATATTTTGAACAATAACATCATTGTCCGTCATTCCTATGATGCACTGAACAATGGTATGCCGACAATGCTGATCAATGATTTGTATTGGGATTCAAGCGGTTGGCCAACCTATTAGCGATAATATAACAATATAAAAAGCAGCGGGTTTTGGACAATTGTTTGAAAACCGCTGCTTTTTATAGTATGTTTCCTATTATTGTTGTTGTTTTTAGAGTGAGCATAAAGTATTGACTTATAATTATTGATGTGAAATAATACTAACGAACGGTCGGTAGGTGATTTTGTGAAGGAGGAACAGCAATGAATCGACATTGGATAATGGTGCTTGCCGCAGGCTTAATGGAGGTTGTGTGGGTGTCCGGCTTAAAGCATGCCAACAGCGTAATAGAGTGGGCAGGCACTATTGCTGCAATTATCATCAGCTTTGTCGTGCTAATATATGCGACAAGATATCTGCCAGTAGGAACGGTATATGCTGTATTTACAGGCCTAGGCACAATGGGGACGGTCATTGCGGAAATGGTCTTTTTCGGTGAACCATTCCGCATCATAAAGCTCGTGCTTGTTGTTGTATTACTTGTAGGAGTCGTCGGCTTAAAGCTAGTCACAGACGAAAACAGCACAGAAGGGGAAGGATCATAATGGCTTGGTTAGCATTGGTTGGAGCAGGATTATTTGAAGTGTTCGGTGTCGTGAACATGAAAAGGGCAGCCATGAAAAAATGGGATGCAGTGGTTTTGCTGATTATCGGTTTTGCATGCAGCTTTTCTCTGCTATCATATGCTATGAACACTATTCCGATGGGAACTGCCTACGGTGTTTGGACAGGAATCGGCACAGTCGGTTCAGCACTGCTCGGCATGTTCCTATACGGAGAACCGCGCGAAGCAAAAAGGCTGTTATTCATCGGACTTATTTTAGCAGCGGCAATCGGCTTAAAGTTAATTGGCTAAAGGAGGAGTACGGTGAAAAAAGACGATTTAAAGGTAGCAGCCCTCAAGCATTTCACACAGTCTGGCTATGAAGGAGCTTCCCTTTCGAAAATTGCCGAAGAGGTCGGTATAAAAAAATCTTCCATTTATTCACACTTCAGCAGTAAGGACGCTTTGTTTCTTGAGGTACTTAGAGAGGCGAAAGCAGCTGAAATTGAGATGAAGCAAGCTTATTTCAGCGAGACGGAAAATAGTAGTCCGAAAACATTTTTATATAGCTATTTAGTAGCAGTTAAGCAAATGTTTGAAGAAAACCAAAGCTTGAAGTTTTGGCTGCGCATGAGCTTCTTTCCGCCAAGCCATCTATATGAAACGATTTTAGATGAGGTGCTTGAGGTAGAAGTACTCCAAGAAAACATGCTTGAGCAATCTTTCAGAAAATGGCTGGACGAAGATTTAATTACAGGACCTGACGCAAGGTCGTTGACTATTGCTTATACAGGTATTCTAATGAGTATTATGGTTGAGCTCGTTTATGATCACACAGAAAAAAAAGCAGAAGAAAAGCTCGAGGCTTGCTGGAAGATTTATTGGCAGGCATTGGACAAGAGAGAGGGAATCGCCTGAAAAAGCGACCCTCTCTTTTTATTTTACTGCAAGTGCTTCAACTGTTTCCATAAAGGCTTCCACATGAGCAGGTTTTGTTTGTCTGCCGAATGAAATGCGAATAAATTCTTTTGCACTTCCATCACATAGCCCCATTGCCTTCATTGTTTTGGAAGGAGCTTGTTGTCCTGTTTGACATGCGCTTCCTGTTGAAATCGCAAATCCCCTCCTGTTGCATTCAAGCATTGTCCATTGGCCTTCTAATCCATGAATCCTCATCCCAATAATCGACGGAAGCTGGTGTTCACACTGAAATACAGTTAATGAAATATTGTGTTTTGCCCGTTTTTGCACCATCTCTCTTAATCCTTGATAATGCGCCCTTTCTGCTGCTAATGTACGTACAGATTTTTGTGCGGCTGTCGTCATTGCAGCAATCCCGGCAATGTTCACCGTTCCTGCCCTAAAGCCCTTTTCATGAGTAGAGCCAGGAAGAAAGCCAGTCCATGGAATCAAGGGGGAGACATACGCTAAACCAATTCCCTTTGGTCCATAAAACTTATGGCTTGAAATCGACAAGGCATCCACTGTATTAGAAATGGAGCTTATATCTAATTTCCCAAAGCTTTGAACCATATCACTATGAAAATAGATATCTTTTTCTTTTAAGATTTTGCCGATTGCTGCGATCGGCTGAATTGCCCCAATCTCTGCATTAACATGCTGAATCGACACAAGCACTGTTTCCGGCTTAATAGCAGCTTGCAGCAAATCGGCATCAACCATCCCTTGAGGTGATAGTGGCAAATACGTAATCTCGTATCCTTGCTTTTCCAGCCATTTCATCGTTCCGTGAATAGAAGAATGTTCACTTTCTGTTGTAATAATATGATTGCCTGCCTTTTTTTTCACAGACAAAAGGGCATGGATTGCGAGAAAATTACTTTCTGTTCCGCCGCTTGTAAAGTATATGCCTACTCTTTCAACGCTAAGCAAGCGTGCCATTTCCTCCCGGCAGCTTTCCAATAAATCAGTTGCTTTTCCGCCGATAGAGTGGAGGCTGCTGCTGTTTCCAAAATAGTCGCTTGCTGCCTCGATATAGGTCTTGCCAGCATCTGCATCAAGGGGACATGTTGCTGCATAATCCAAGTAAATCATTTCCTCACCCTTCCAAGACTTTTCTAAAAAAAACTCTTGTCAATAGTGTAAATCTATGTAAATATATGTGTCAAGACACCTGTTGAAACAGGAGGGTTAAAGATGAGGGTAAATGTATTAATAATTGGCAGTGGAATGGCTAGCTTACAGCTGGCACGGAAGCTTTCTCCACATTTAAATGTGATGATTCTCACAAAAGGCACCATTTTCAGCAGCAATTCTTACTTAGCGCAAGGTGGAATTGCCGCAAGCATAAGTGCTGACGATAGTTTTCAGCTGCACTCCCTTGACACCTTGGAAGCAGGCAGATTCCACAACCATGCCGATGCTGTCAAAAAGGTAACCAGCGCGGCACCAATTCTTCTCCATGATTTGGCGGCAGCGGGCTGTCAATTTGATCAAGATGTCACAGGGAGCTGGAATCTCGGCATGGAAGGAGCTCATTCGAAAAAACGAATTGTCCATAGCGGAGGAGATGAGACAGGGAAAAAGGTAATGGAGTTCCTCGCAGCAACGATGCAGCCGCATGTAAAGGTGACGGAAAACGTGTTAGTTCATGAGCTGATTCTGTCAGAATGCGGCAGCTGCATCGGTGCAAAAGGCATTCTGGATGATGGTACAGAGAAAAGCTTTTATGCAGACCAGACAATTATTGCCACGGGAGGCTGCGGCCAGGTTTATGAATATACCTCAAATGCCCAAACTATTACAGGCGACGGCATAGCGCTCGCTTATTTGGCAGGAGCGAATATCGCAGACATGGAGTTTATTCAATTCCATCCGACCTTGCTGTATTTGAATGGCAAAACCGCAGGGCTTGTCTCTGAAGCGGTCAGAGGAGAAGGTGCAGTGCTTGTAAATGAAAAGGGAGTTCGGATTATGGAGGGAGTCCATCCTTTAGGCGACTTAGCTCCAAGACATATCGTTTCACAGGAGATTTATCGATACTTACAAGCAGGGAAATCTGTTTATTTAGATATTTCGACTGTACCAAACTTTACAGCCCGTTTCCCCGCCATCTCCTCTTTATGTCAGCAGCATGGCGTTGATTTGCGACGAAACAGAATTCCGGTTGCTCCAGGCTGCCATTTCCTAATGGGCGGAATTGAAACAGATTTAGGGGGCAGAACATCGATTAACGGCCTTTATGCAATTGGCGAAGCAGCCTGCACTGGCTTGCACGGTGCTAACCGTTTAGCCAGCAATTCTTTGCTTGAAGGACTGTATATGGGCAGCGAGCTGGCGAACCGGCTGAATGAACAGCCCTGTATAACTTCTGCCTGGAAGGAAGCGGCTTCCCGCCAGCACTATGTGACTAAGCTTCCCAGCAGAAAGGAACTGCAAAAAAGAACGATGGAAGCAGTCGGGATTGTGAGGACAGAGCAAAAACTGCAAGACCATTTATTTTGGTTAGAGTCTTTGCTGCGCGGGGAAAAAGGAGAAGAGCATACAACCAATTACACCAAGGAAGAGTATGAGACATACTTCATGGTGCTGACAGCACAGTTAATCACAAAGGCATCTTTGCAAAGGACAGAAAGCAGAGGCGGTCACTATCGCAGTGATTATCCACAAGAATCAGACAGCTGGAGAAAGAAAACAATCATTTTAAATCGATACGAAGAAAAGGGTGTGGCAAATGAATCAGCTAAAATTGCGACAGCAACTTGAACAATTTTTTATGGAGGATATTGGCGATCGGGACTTAACAACAGACATCATTTTTCCAAAGAAACAAACAGGAGAAATTATATTCCTGTCCAAAGCAAGTGGCATTTTTTGCGGAACAGACATAATTGAACAAGGTTTTCTTATTCTTGATAACTCAATCAAGATCCAACTGCATGTAGAAGACGGTCAAAAACTGGAGCCTGGTCAGCCAATTGCAACCGTTAGTGGCGCTGTTGTCCATTTGCTGAAAGGAGAGCGAGTTATTCTTAATCTGATTCAGAGAATGAGCGGTATAGCTACCATTACAAACAAGGCAGTTGAAGCACTTAACAGCGGCTATACAAAAATATGCGATACAAGAAAAACGACACCAGGCCTAAGAATGCTTGAAAAATACGCCGTCACAGTCGGGGGCGGATTTAATCACCGGTTTGGTTTATACGATGCCGTCATGATAAAGGATAACCATATTGCTTTTGCTGGCAGTATTACGGAGGCCGTTCGGGCAGTCAAAAATTCTATTGGCCATATGGTTAAGGTGGAAGTAGAGACAGAATCTTTTGCACAAATGACAGAGGCACTTGCAGCAGGAGCAGATGTAATCATGTTTGACAACCGCACACCTGCTGAAATAGCAGATTGGATTACACATGTTCCGGAAACAGTGACAACAGAAGCGTCTGGCGGCATAACATTAGCCAATTTAGCTTCCTATAAAGATTGTGGTGTTGATTATATTTCACTAGGCTTTTTAACACATTCTGCACAAGCACTAGATATTAGCGTCCAAGTAAAACTGGACTAGAGAAGAAATAGGAGGGGGAGATAGCTTATGAACTTACTAGAGAGCCTTCAGGCAAACAAAAGACAAATACCAGAACATTATTTAACCATGAACGTTACAGAACTGGAAGAAAGAGCCTGGGCTGTAAAACGGAAGCTTGGTGACCGATTGTTTGTTCCAGGACATCATTATCAGAAAGATGAGGTTATCCAGTTTTCCGACGCAACAGGAGACAGTCTCCAACTAGCTCAAGTGGCTGCCGCAAACCGAAAGGCTGAATTTATCGTCTTTTGCGGTGTCCACTTTATGGCAGAAACAGCCGATATTTTGACAACGAATGAGCAAAAGGTGTATTTGCCTGACATGAGAGCAGGCTGCTCAATGGCTGATATGGCAGACATCCATCAAACAAATCGGGCGTGGGAGGCGCTACAGGCCCAATTTGGCGATACGATTATCCCATTAACATACGTCAATTCAACAGCCGCCATTAAAGCATTTGTCGGAGAACACGGCGGTGCGACAGTAACCTCCTCCAATGCCGAAAAGATGGTAGAGTGGGCTCTAACCCAAAAGGAAAGGCTCTTGTTTTTGCCAGACCAGCATTTAGGCAGAAACACAGCATATAAGCTCGGCATCCCCCTTGATAGCATGGCTGTTTGGGACCCGATTCAAAGCAGCTTACAATATGAGGGCGACATAGAAAAAGTAAAGGTAATCCTGTGGAAAGGGCATTGCTCTGTGCATGAAAACTTCACGACAAAAAATATCGAGCAAGTAAGAAAACAGCATCCTGACATGAAAATAATTGTTCATCCAGAATGCAGCCGTGAAGTCGTTGCCCTTTCCGATATGGCAGGCTCAACCAATTACATTATCACCGAAATAGAAAAAGCGGCACCAGGCAGCTCCTTTGCGGTTGGCACAGAAATGAACCTAGTGAACAGAATCATGCACCAACATCCTGACAAGCATATTATCAGCTTAAATCCATATATGTGCGCATGCCTGACCATGAATCGTATTGACTTGCCGCATTTTGTGTGGTGTCTTGAGTCAGTTGAGGACGGATTTGAGAGCAATCGTATTGTTGTGGAAGAAGGGGTTGCAAAACTGGCAAAGCTAGCATTAGACAGAATGCTGAAAATCTAAAAATATCATTCTTCCTAACTGTTTTCCTTCATGCGCGAGGAAAACAGTTTTTTATTTAAAATGTCACAATTTAATGACTTTTCTTTAACCTCCCTATAAAATGGTAATGATGGAATTCTATACAAAACTATCGTTTTAAGAGTTGGAATTGTTTAATAGAAAGGGAGTAGTGGATTGGCGAGTATGAATAAAAAGCAGGCAGAGATCACTTTCCTATATCAAGAGCTTGAAATAATTGCAAGAATGGTGGCGGATGAGGAAGCGGAAGCTGCCTTTTTAATAGAAGAAACAAAAAAGGAAGCAAGAAACGCTCTTTTTCCCATCACGTCTGAACTAACACTGCTAAAACTGTTCTGCAAACAATTAGAAAATACACCATATAAACAGAAAGACCATGATAGGGAATATAGAAAAAACAAGCCTTTGTCCCTGAGTTTGCAGAAAGTGGACAAACCAGCAAGATTGCTGCTCGTGCTGTATTATTATAAAGGTTTTAATATCCGGCAACTTGCGAAAATTATGGGTTGCTCTGAAAAAGAAGGGAAGCAGCAACTAATGACTGTGCTGCCAATTTGGAAGTCTTCTTCGTTTGCAATTGAAAATTCTCAAAATTTGCAGCAACAGTGGCGAAATGAATGGAGAGATATAGAGATATCCTCTTTAAATAATGACGAACAAAAGCATGCTTTCAAGAAAAAACGGCTGCTGTCAGTGGCTGCTGTGCTTTTGTTTCTGTTTCTTGGTGGTACAGTTAATGAGACGCTTAAAGCGGAAGCAGAGGTTAAGCCTGGTCTCGATTTAATGAAGTTATATAACGAGTCAAGCAGAATAACAGAAATAGAAAATGAAATTGCTGAGATAATTAGTGAAGCTGGTTATGAAAATGTGAGTTTTTACATAGATAGTCAGGTCGAATATGCTTATTTGGACATAGAAGGGAAAGAAAACGAAGCGAAGCAAAAGGATATTATCACAATGGTTGAAAATGAAATGAAAGAAAGAAACCTTTCCTATTATTTAGAACCACAATTTTACGTAATGGAGGAAGCGGACATAGAGGAGGTTGACGCAGAGGCAGACGAAGAAACAGACATTTCATCTGAAATAACGGACAAGCTATTAAATAAAATCGATGTAGAAATGGGGGGCTATGGTTCTTGGGTCTTTTGGACAGCTGACGCCTGGTATATCCATATTCCGACGGAACTAGAAGCAGACAAAAAACAAAAAGTTAAAAATATTGCTGAAACTGTGCTGGAGGAGTACGAAGATAAGCGGAAACTAATTTTCGAAGAATACAGCTATAAGGAACAAGAAAAACAAGGCCGCTGGAATAATGTCGGATACTTTATAAACACAGCTTTTCTTATGGAAGAAGAATACTTATTCCAAAATATCAACATATATTCTACTGGCGGAATAATGAAAATAGAAATAAATCTGCAATTGACTAATGCTGACAAGGACAGAGAGAAAATTGCCCGAGAAGTAAAAAGAAGTATTGCTATATTTTTGGAAAACAAAAAAATAAAAGAAGTCACTGGTGATGACCCTTATAAAATTGTTATTCTTGGAACAAATAATAAAGAAATTATCACAGATTAAGCCTCAAATCTTGGTATATTTCCGCAAAACCCAGGCAATAATGGTTAGATGTTAAACTATGGCAAGCATTTATGGTACAATAAACAAAGTCAAGATTACTTGTGCTAAAAAGTTAAAAAAGGCAGTTGAATGGTTTGACAGATAAGGAAAAAATAATCGTATTAATTGGTCCAACAGCTGTTGGGAAAACGAACTTAAGCATTGAATTGGCTAAAAGATTCAATGGAGAAATCATCAGCGGCGATTCGATGCAAATCTATAAAGGAATGGATATCGGAACAGCCAAGATTACAGAGGAAGAAATGGAAGGTATTCCTCACCATCTGATTGATATTGTCAATCCAGATGAAGCCTTTTCTGTAGCTGAGTTTCAAACACTAGTCCGCAGCAAGATTGAGGAAATTAAAAGCCGCGGAAAGCTTCCCTTTATTGTCGGCGGCACAGGCCTATATATTCAATCGGTGCTGTATGACTATCAATTTCAAGAAGCGCCTACAGATTTAGACTATCGGAAATCATTAGAAGCACTTGCCGAACAAAAAGGCACTTTAGAGGTACATAATATGCTCGAACAGGTCGATCCGGCAACAGCAGCAAGCATCCATCATCATAATGTCCGCAGGGTCATTAGAGCGCTGGAAGTTTATCATGTTACAGGCAAACCTGTCTCAGAGCTTCAAGAAAACCAAAGCCCGGAAATGCTTTATGATGCAGCCATTATTGGCTTAACGATGGACAGAGAGCTCCTATACGAAAGAATTAACAGCCGTGTTGATAAAATGATGGCTGAAGGGCTGCTCGCTGAGGTGAAGCATTTTTATGATGCAGGCCTTAAAGATTGCCAATCCATCCAAGCGATCGGGTATAAGGAAATATATAAGTACTTAGAAGATAGATCAACATTGGAAGATGCAATCGCTGAATTAAAGCAAAATTCGCGAAGATATGCCAAAAGGCAATTGACTTGGTTTCGCAATAAAATGAGTGTAAAATGGTTTGATATGACAGATAGTGTCATTTCAAATGACATTTCTAAAAAAATAATGGAAATTTCGCACTATGTAGAAGGAATGCTAAAAAAATAAGCGAATACATAATAACAGAGAGAAAAGAGGAGGATTTTCATGAAGCAATCAGTAAATATCCAAGATCAATTTTTAAATCAATTACGTAAAGATGGTACTAGTGTAACAGTGTTCTTACTAAACGGTTTTCAAATTCGCGGACTTATAAAAGGCTTCGACAACTTCACTGTTTTATTTGAATCTGAAGGAAAGCAACAGTTAGTATACAAGCATGCTATTTCAACTTTTGCACCGCAAAAGAACGTCCAGATTGATCTGGAAGGCACACAAGCATAAGAAAATTCCAGGCGTAAAGCCTGGAATTTTTTTTAAAAAAGCTTGCAGTAATTGTCTTCGCTGTCTCATTTGTGTAAATAGGAGTCTCACTATCCCTTCCCTTCACTCGTCTTTTTCCCCTTAACTTTAGTAAATATCTAAAATTTCACTAATGAATGAGTCAACTCATGAATATATATTACTTATGGAGTAAAAGAAACAGGCGAACATGCCTTATGCCAATTAGGCATATCCACGTTAGGAGGTGTGGCTTTTGGAGCATCCGATCCGGATGAAGAATAATGGACAGATAAGTGTTGTGATCAATTCGCAGAAAAAGAAGGTTCTTCCAAAGGAATTGCCAGAAGCTGAATCGATACCGAAAAAAATGACTAGTGAGCATAGCGCACTTAAGGAAATAGAAGAAGAGTTAAGCAGTCTTGTCGGCATGGACGAAATGAAAAAAATGATTAAAGAAATATATGCCTGGATTTATGTAAATAAAAAAAGAGAGGAGCATGGTCTGAAGGCAGGCAAGCAAGCTCTTCATATGATGTTCAAAGGAAACCCCGGCACCGGCAAAACGACAGTCGCCCGCTTGATTGGCAAGTTGTTTCAAAAAATGAATGTTCTGTCTAAGGGACATTTAATTGAAGCAGAACGAGCCGATCTTGTCGGAGAATACATTGGTCATACCGCCCAAAAAACAAGAGATCTTGTAAAAAAGGCCCTTGGCGGCATCTTGTTTATTGATGAAGCGTACTCCTTAGGCAGGGGTGGGGAAAAAGATTTTGGCAAGGAAGCAATCGATACACTTGTTAAGCATATGGAAGATAAACAGCATGACTTTATTTTAATTCTGGCAGGATACTCACGGGAAATGGACTTCTTTTTATCATTGAACCCGGGACTTCACTCTCGTTTTCCTTTAGTCATTGATTTCCCAGATTACTCGACAGACCAGCTGATGGAAATCGGCAAAAGAATGCTGGTTGAGCGGGAGTATACATTGAGCCATGAAGCAGAAAAATCATTGAAAACACACTTGACCTATGTACGAACTGTGCAAAATGGACGGAGCTTCTCAAACGGCAGGTATATCCGCAATGTTTTAGAAAAGTCTATCCGTGCTCAAAGCATGCGCTTGCTTATGCAGGGCAACTATGACAAGCATGAGCTTATGACATTGAGAAGCAATGATCTTATTTACGAAGGAGCAGCCATTCAAAAAGAAGAGATGCCCTTCATGAATAACGGCTTCTAAACAAGGCTAAAAACAGGAACAGGAAACTTAATGTTCCTGTTTTTCTTATATATATTCGTATTTTTATGTCTGTTTTAATAGGAATAGTTAGGCTGTGAAAAAATGCTGTTTTTCTGACAAGTAATATGCTACTGTAAAGGAATGCGAGTGGCGAAGCGTGTTTATTAAAGGAGAAATAATCGCATACTACTAGTTGCAGGAACAGGAAAGTAAGCGTTATTTTTGCTATAATAATCTTAAAAGGTAGAAAGAGGGTTTTCTTTTGAACGAAACAAAAGAATCGACAGAAAAAGTTATTCTTGTTGGCTGTCAAACGACAGATGACACAGCAAGATTTGAATATTCAATGGAAGAACTCGCTTCCTTGACGGAAACCGCACACGGTGAAGTTGTCGCTTCCTTGACACAAAATCGAGACAGGATTCATCCTTCAACATACATAGGTAAAGGGAAAGTCGAAGAATTGGAGACATTGGCTGAAGAGTTGGATGCAGATATCATTATTTTTAATGATGAACTGTCCCCAAGCCAAGTCCGCAATCTTTCAAAAAACATTGAAGCACGTATCATAGACAGAACCCAATTAATTTTGGACATTTTCGCAGGCAGAGCCCGTTCAAAGGAAGGTAAGCTGCAAGTCGAGCTTGCGCAGCTGCAATATTTGCTGCCGCGCCTTGGCGGACAAGGACTCCAGCTTTCCAGACTCGGTGCCGGTATCGGTACGAGAGGTCCTGGTGAAACAAAACTCGAATCAGACAGACGGCATATCCGCCGCAGAATTGATGATATTAAAAGCCAATTAAATGTCATTGTTGAGCATCGTGACAGATACCGGGAAAGAAGAAAACGCAACAGAACCTTCCAAATTGCGCTTGTCGGCTATACAAACGCTGGTAAATCAACACTGTTTAACCGCGTGGCAGAAGCTGATTCCTTTGAAGAGAATATTCTGTTTGCGACACTTGATCCAATGACAAGGAAGCTGATCTTGCCGAGCGGCTTCAGCGCGCTTATTACTGATACAGTTGGTTTTATTCAAGACTTGCCAACAACGCTTGTCGCTGCCTTCCGCTCCACATTAGAGGAAGTAAGAGAAGCAGATTTGCTACTGCATGTTGTCGACATGTCGAATGAAGAATATTATCAGCATGAAGAAACAGTGCATAAACTGCTTGCAGACTTGGAAATTCCGGCAATTCCGCAAATTACTGTTTACAATAAGCGTGATCTTGTTCATTCAGATTTCGTGCCAAGCTCTAAGCTCGACAGCATTGAAATCAGCGCTTTGAATGCTGACGACAGAATGAGTCTGAAACAGAGAATTGAAGACACGATGATCAAGAATATGGAATATTATGAAGTTGTCGTTCCAGCAAGCAACGGCAAGCTGCTGGCACAGCTGAAAAATGAGACTATCCTAAGAAGCCTTGCCTTTGAAGAAGAGGAGCAGCAATACTCATGTAAAGGCTATTGTTTACATGACAGCAGCTTGTCAGGACAGTTAAAAGCTTATAAAGCAACACGATAGGAGAACAGAAATGTACGATCAATTAACATTTGGCGATAAACTCCGAGTACTTGTCGGAGAGGTAGAGGAACAAGTTAAAGAGGTTCATAAAAAAATCGATGAGCGCATTGATGAAAATCAATTTAGAGTTCTGCAAAGCTTCCAAAATAACAGAGTGAGTGAATCTCATTTCATCCCGTCTACAGGCTACGGCTATGATGATCTTGGCAGAGACACACTTGAAAGAATCTATGCAGAAGTGTTCGGCGGTGAAGCAGGACTTGTCCGTCCTCAAATTATCTCGGGCACTCATGCAATCAGCATTGCCTTGTTCGGTGTGCTTCGTCCTGGGGATGAACTGCTTTATATTACAGGAAAACCTTATGATACTTTAGAGGAAATCGTCGGAATCAGAGGAAATGGCACAGGGTCATTAAAGGAATTCGGCATTTCGTATAACAGCGTTGACTTGAAAGAGGACGGCCGCCCGGATTTTGAGAGTATTGCAGCAAGCATTAAAAGCAATACGAAGATGATCGGCATCCAGCGTTCAAAAGGCTATGCAACAAGACCGTCATTCACGATTGCAGAAATTAAGGAAATGATTGCTTTTGTTAAAGAGCTTAAATCAGATGTAGTCGTATTCGTGGACAATTGCTACGGTGAATTCGTAGAAGCTCTAGAGCCTTGCCATGTTGGCGCTGATTTGATGGCAGGATCGTTAATTAAGAACCCAGGTGGCGGCATTGCCAAAACAGGCGGTTATATCGTCGGGAAAGAGAAGTTTGTAGAAGCCTGCTCTTACCGTATGACATCACCGGGAATCGGAGCGGAGGCAGGAGCCTCTCTATACAGCCTGCAGGAAATGTACCAAGGATTCTTCCTTGCGCCCCATGTTGTCGGCCAAAGCTTAAAGGGTGCCGTGTTTACAGCGGCAATCTTAGAAAAACTCGGCATGAATTCATCGCCGAAATGGAATGTACCGCGCACAGATTTAATTCAAGCTGTGCAATTTGATGATAAGGATAAAATGGTCGCATTCTGCCAGGCCGTGCAGTTCGCATCTCCTGTAAACTCCCATGTTACGCCATATCCTAACTATATGCCAGGATATGAAGACGATGTAATCATGGCAGCAGGAACATTCATTCAAGGTGCGAGCATTGAGCTTACTGCTGATGGTCCAATCAGACCACCATATGTTGCTTATGTGCAGGGTGGATTGACATATTCGCATGTGAAAATCGCTGTTTGTATGGCAGTAAACAGACTGCTTGAACAAAAGCTAATAACAATTTAAAAAAAGAGCTGCATCCAGAGGTTAGAAATTGTAACATTTGTTGACAATAAATCTCTCGAAAACTATAATGAAATTGGGTAAATTTAATCTAAAGGAGCCGAATCGCTATGTCTGGTAGTCAAATTCGTCGGTCGATGCCTCTATTCCCAATTAGTATTGTCATGCAGTTAACGGAGCTGTCCGCTCGACAAATTCGCTACTACGAAGAACACGAATTAATTGCTCCAGCAAGAACGGATGGCAACAGAAGACTTTTTTCCTTAACGGATATTGACAAACTATTGGAAATTAAGGATCTAATCGATCAAGGTGTTAACCTCGCTGGAATTAAACAAATATTCTCAGTGAAGGAAAAGCAAGTACTTACAGAAGATGTAAAGAAAGAAGCTGAAAAGGCTCGCAGAGAGCTTACAGATGAAGACTTGCGTAAACTTTTGCGCAAGGAGCTGTTGAATGCTGGACGTTTTAATAATGGCGGCAATTCAATGGGACAGGGAGGATCTCGATTTTTTCAGAGATAGATATTAAAGGGACTAAGAGGAGGAAATAGCCGTGGCAAAGAACTATACGAAAGAGGATATCAAACGTTTTGCACAAGAAAGCAATGTAAAATTCATTCGACTTCAATTTACGGATATTTTAGGAACTATCAAGAATGTTGAGATTCCAATCAGCCAGCTTGATAAAGCCCTTGATAACAAAATGATGTTTGATGGCTCTTCCATCGAAGGATTTGTAAGAATCGAAGAATCAGACATGTATCTGTATCCAGATTTGAACACATGGGTAGTTTTCCCATGGACAGCAGAAAAAGGAAAAGTTGCACGACTAATCTGTGATATTTACAATCCAGACGGTACACCATTCGAAGGGGACCCGCGCAACAACTTGCGCCGCGTACTTAAAGAAATGGAAGACCTCGGCTTTACTGATTTCAACTTAGGGCCTGAACCAGAATTCTTCCTGTTTAAATTGGATGAAAAAGGGCAACCATCCCTTGAATTAAACGATAACGGAGGCTATTTCGACCTTGCGCCAACAGACCTTGGTGAAAACTGCCGCCGCGATATCGTGCTTGAGCTTGAAGAAATGGGCTTCGAAATTGAAGCATCTCACCATGAAGTAGCTCCAGGACAACACGAAATCGATTTCAAATACGCGGATGCCATCACAGCATGTGACCAAATCCAAACATTTAAATTGGTTGTAAAAACAATCGCACGCAAACACGGATTGCATGCAACATTCATGCCAAAACCATTGTTCGGCGTAAACGGATCAGGAATGCACTGTAACCTTTCCCTATTCAAGAACGGTCAAAACGCATTCTACGATCCAAACACAGAATTAGAAATGAGCGAAACAGCTCTTCAATTCATCGCTGGAATCAATAAGCATGCAACAAGCTTCACAGCTATCACCAACCCAACAGTAAACTCTTACAAGCGTTTGGTGCCAGGCTACGAAGCACCATGCTATGTTGCATGGTCAGCACGCAACCGTTCACCATTAATGCGTATTCCAGCATCACGCGGTCTAAGCACACGCGTAGAAGTGCGCAGCGTAGACCCAGCAGCAAACCCATACCTAGCTATGGCAGCATTGCTGACAGCAGGCCTTGACGGAATCAAAAACGAATTGACTCCGCCAGCACCAGTAGACCGCAACATTTACATCATGAGCAAAGAAGAACGCCTTGCAGAAGGCATCGTTGATTTGCCATCAACACTTGCAGACGCATTAACAGAACTAAAGCAAAATCCAACAATGATTGACGCTTTAGGAGAGCATATTTTCGTACACTTTGTAGAAGCTAAAGAGATTGAGTGGGATATGTTCCGCACACAAGTGCATCCATGGGAACGTGATCAATACATGGAAATGTATTAAGAAAAAAAAGCCTTGACGTTATAGGCGTCAGGGCTTTTTTTAAAGGGGGCATTACAATTAAAGTTAACACGGCATTTAATCAATGCCCCTTTTTTGCCCCCAAATATATTTTTTTATATTAGAAGTATGTATTTATTCTTTTTTTAATTCCCAAATAAATATATATGTCATGTAAAAAAAAAAAATTAATCTCCTGTAGACAATTCTACTGTTATTAATTAGATTCTCTACTTAAGGTTATTACTATTATCTTTAAATTACAGGAGGATATTTTTGTGGCTCATGTGAATACGCCTCGATTGAATGAACGTGTATTAAAGTTAGATGAATGTTTTAATTCTAGTAAAATGGAGTTCTCTTGGAAAAAGTATGTTAAGACTGGTATGAGAGGGCAATCAATCCTGGATTTACATGATTATTTTGATTTTCATAGACATAAAACACAGATATTGCGAAGTATAAGCAAACAAATTAATGAAGGCATATATAGGCCTAAACCACATTATGAAATCATAGTAGAGAAAAAACTAGGGATTTGCAGACATCAATTAATACCATCTCCAGAAGATGCAGTAGTATTACAAACTATTGTTGAGAGTATATCACCAATTATTAAAAACGCTCAACCCTCAGATAGAGCATTTTATAGTCGTAGTCATGGTGGGCCAAAATCCGAGGCTGACATAGATGAGAGTTTTCCTTATGCTTGGTGGGAATTATGGCCAAAATTCCAAGAAAAAATATACGAGTTTTCTCAAACTTTTCCATACATAGTAGTAACGGATATTTCAAATTACTTTGATAATATCATTTTTCGACAACTTAGGAATATATTAGCAAGCTATGGGAAAATTGAAGAAAGTCTTCTGGATTTTTTATTTTTTATGCTTGAGAATTTTGTATGGAGACCGGATTATTTGCCTTTATCGGGATCAGGATTACCGCAGCTAAATTATGATGCCCCCAGGTTACTAGGACATTCCTTTTTGTTTGAAATTGATAAATATTTAGAAGAACAAACAGGAGGGAATTTTGTTAGGTGGATGGATGATATTGACTTTGGAGTAAATGAAATTCACCAGGCAAAAGTAATACTAAGAGGTTTAGATGAATTGTTGCTTACTAGGGGTATAAGGCTTAATATGGGGAAAACAAAGATTTTAAGTATGAGAGATGCCGAAAATTATTTTTTACCTAATGAAAACAGGTATTTGACAATAATGTCCAAGAGGATAAAAAGGCTGCTTGAGGCTGGTATTTCTATTGATACTGAAAAAAAACAAATTAAAAACAGGTTTAGGAAGTTTTTAAAGAAACCTAAGGTTGGAAGATGGGAGAAAATATTAGGGAGATATTTCTCAATTTCCTCATTAACTGGAGATAAATTTTTACAAGATAGGGTTCCGTCTATTCTAAAAGAACAACCAGGTCTAAGAGATCAAGTTTTCCGATATTATAAGAAATTAGGACCTAATAAGAAAAGTTTTAAACAGTTATCTGAATTTTTAGTGAGCATGGATTGTTTTGATGACCCTTCAATATTTGGTGTTGCAAAACTTCTTATTGATTGGAGAATTACACCTGGAAGTAGCATGAGAAATCAAATTGTTAGTTTGGCTTTAAGTACTGCTCATAAATCGCCTACAAATTTTTTAGCAAGTCTGTGGATGATGACCAAATATGCTAATTCAAATGATTTAATTCAGTTTGTCAAAACATATACAAATGTATGGCGTTTTTCTAGTTTTCTTGCTCGGCAGGTTGCAGCAGTTTTACCGAGGATAAAAAATCAATCCAATGACTATAATACAATTAAAACGTTAATAAGTGATTCTGGTCAATTAGATGCATTGAGAGTAATAAGTCATCTTGATGAATTAAGTACTATAACTTCATTAAGTACTGCGGATAGGATGTATGTTCTCCATGGGAATAACAATATAGATGTATATCCACTTCAAAAATATTTAATCGCTTATGAAATATTAAATTCACAACATTTGAATACAGTCTATCGAAAAAATCTTAGAAATGACTTGGTAGCAAGGATAAAGGATCCAATTTATGTCCAAGAACTAAATTCAATTCATATTCCATAATGAATAAAAAAAGCCTTGACTAGTAATTGTCAAGGCTTTTTTCTAGTATATTATTTTTCTAGTAAGTTAGTTCGTAATTTTGCGTACTTCTATCCCAGATATAATATTTTTCGTATGGTTTTCAAAACGCTCAATTGCATCTGTTTCAATCTTTTTACTTACATGTGTGTAAATATCCGAGGTAATTTGCATAGAACCATGCCCTAATGCTTCTTGTATATATTTCATTTCAACATTTGATTCCAAAAGGAGTACTGCGTGTGTATGACGTAAAGTATGTATACTTAGAGCAGGAAGCTCAGCCTTTTTAAGTATTCTACGAAAAGCATTAAATAAAGTGGACTTTGGTAGTGGTGTACCGTTTTCTCTGCAAAAGACCAAGTCTAATTGATCATTATAAGCTTTCTTTAATCGAAAGATATTATCGTTTTGTCTTACCTTGTGTGAACGTAGATCCATAGCTAAACGATTAGTAATAGGTATTTCTCTCACAGAATGGTAAGTTTTTGTATCACTGAATAACTCCTCGTCTGACTCTGCTTCATAATCTAAAGATTGAGCGATACGGATACGATTAGAGTTGAGATCTACGTTACTCCACTGAAGGGCAAGAGCTTCTCCTTTTCTTACACCAGTTTCTATTAAGAAACGAAAGAAAATATAGTATGTATAGTTATCGGAAAGTGCAGCATCTAAAAAAGATTCAATCTTGTCATAAGGGATAAATTTAATTGTTGCTTTATTTTCCTTTTCTCTTTTTTCTTTTGCTGAGTAGATAGACACATCTGTACATGGATTATCATATATCTTCTTTAATATCTTTGCTTTTTGCATTGCACCATACATAGTCCCATGTATTATTTCAACAGTTCTTTTGCTATAGCTACTTTTAATTAATTGGTTAATAAATTGTTGATATAATTTATGGCTTAGTTCATCTAGTTGAATGTTCTGGAAGTAGGGGACTATATGATTTTTTATATTACGTTCATGTAATCTAAAGGTGTTCTTAGAAATTTTTCCTTCCTTATATTCTTTTAACCAATATTCCAGAAATTCAGCAAGCGTCTCATTAGATACTGAGTCAAAACCTAATTGTATATTACGCTTTAATTCTTCATAGGACTTTTCCGCCATAACTTTTGTTTGAAACCCTCGCCTTTTAACTTCTCGTTGTTCTCCAGTAATTTTATCTTTGTATTTGTACCTAAAAGACCAATTACCAGGAGATATTCTTTTAAAACTTGCCATTTTTCTCCCTCCTTTATTTAATTCATATGATATATAGGAATAAGTAACAAATACATCTATTAGAAGGTACTTCTTAGCTTTTTCTAAGAACTTTTGACGCTATGATAATTTAATCTAATGATTTAAACCTTTTCTTATTTGAATTAATCTTTCTTCACATAGCTCTGGAGTAACTTTAAATAGACTTACCATATGTTCTATAACATTTTCATCCTTTAAGGGAATATATGAAATCATATGGTGTGGTATTGCAGCATATTTCGTGAAGTGTTTTGTGTCCCATTCTTGAAGCTCCCTAAATGCTTTATTCATTGTTCCTTGGTTTCCAGAATGCCTTAAAATATGACAAAGCTCATGAAAAAATGTCTCTCTTTGTTTATCTTTTGGTTCCCTAACATCAATTGTAATGCCGGAATATTTACCAACTACTTGAAAGAATGGAGCTATTTTTTTTCTGTGAAGAAAGATTCTTTGCTCTCTTGCAATATAATCTACATTTATATCTTCAGGTATATGAATGTTCATTTTAATATAAAAGTTAGTAACCCAATCTTCTAACGCTGTAGTTTGATAATAAGTCATTTGAGTAATCATAGTGTTGTCCTCCTTTAGACCCATTATACAAACGTATGTTCTTGTTTACAATAAAAAAAATGCTCCTAGGAGACATTTTTTAAGAGATTTAAAATTAAAGATGTAATAATTCTTTAAAAAATTTTACTTTTTGGTATTCTCTGGGTGAATCCATTTTAAACTTCCCATAATAGGTTTTTCTAAATACTTTGATGTAATTGTATACTCAATGTTAAAATCTGTTTCCGCGTGAACAAGTAAGAAGCTTGGAAGTGCCATTCGTCTTGAAGGGTTTAATGATTTAAATTCGTATTGTACGATATCTTGTCCGTTTTCACTGAAATGTTCATAGTAAAATTGTGATTTTAAATGGTCAATGAAATCTTTAGGTGTGTAACTAACGGTTTCAAAAGGTAATTGTATTTTTTTGAATACAGGTAACTTAAAAGAAATTCCTTCATATTCCATTAGACCAGAATCTCTACTCGGAATTAAAAGGTTATTAAATACATTATCATCATGGATAAAATCCTCAATAAATGTATCGAATGGAGCTTTCATTAATTCTGGTGTCACAATTTGTGCTGACTTAGGAAATTTTAGTGTCAGTTGGATTTCTTCATCTGCTAATGTCCCGATGTTTTTTAGGATTATGGGAAGCGGGTAACATTTTTTTAAGTATCTATTATATTCGAGCAAAGTCTGATAACTAAGTAAATAATAATATGCATCTTCCATTGCTAAATATTTTTCTTTTTCATCTTCTGTTCCAATTAAATTATTCTTTGATCCAGTATTTAATAAGTTATCTATAGCTCTTTTTTCAAGACCACCAAAAAAGAAGTCTTCATCAGTTAATTCAATGCCAAGAATATTTTTGCTTAGATTTTTAAAATCTATGATATCTTCCTCAGGCATAGTTACTTTTATGTAACCACTAATAGAGGTGATACTTTTTAATAAATTGCTAATTTCTTCATTTACTTTTGATAAGTCTTGGAGTTTTTTGCTAAGGTTAGGATCAACTGAATTATTATTAGCTTTTGGTTTTTCTGTCTCAATTGTACTTTTAACAATTGGAGGGGAGGGCTTAATTACTATTGCTTTATGTAAGAGTGCTTTTGCCTTGTCTCTATATTCACTAAGTAGGGGAAGTTTATCTAAATTAATACCTACCATTTTGTCACTCTCAGTTACTTTTCCTTTTTCGTAAAATGCTATTGTTAGTTGGGATAAATGATTATTAATGGATTTGACGTTATAAAAACTATTATTTATATGCTTATTTATCAACTGTGAAAATAATATTTTAGGCATTTCTCTTCCACTAAGTGAAAAAGCGAATAATTCATTTACCAATTCACTACAAAGTGTTTTAATGTTTTCAAATTTAGTTTCTTTTCCAATACGTGATAAATATTCTTGCATACGAGTATATGATAATGCCTGTAAGGACTCGAAATCGAAATTAAGTTTATTTACTTTTACGTTTGAGAGATGATTCTTTATTTCCTTTAGTGGATCATCATCTTGAATTTTTGGAATAAGTCTACCTCCATGCAAGTCAGAAATCCATTTATCTGCATTGCGGTCTGTAGTTCCAATTAAAGTAAGCTTATAAATGATAGGGATATTAAAAATACCATATGAAGTTTGGGCATCCTTTACTAATTGAATTACCCATTTTATTAAACTTCCTCTTTCAAAATTATTGATACTAGATTTTACTTGTACAGCATGAATTGATTCAGCATAGACCCACTGGATATCCACTTTATCTTCTTTAGTTGAAGGTTCAATCCTAACACTAATCCATGAATCATCACTTACACTCTCTAATAATGCAGCTAATACTTGATAATAATAACCCCGAATTCCATCATTTCCACTCATAAATTTTTCCTTTCTGCATTTAAATTTTAACAGCTAATCAGAAAGCTAATATTGATAACATAGTCATAATATTAAAATTAATACTCACTTAGGTGTCAAGGATGTTTATTGTTTATCTTGTTCTCGTTCCTTTGCCTTTTGCGTTACCCATTCAAAGTGTCTTCTTAATTCATCGATATCTTCTGGTCTTAGTTTTTTCCATTGTTCAATATCGAAAAATCCAAAGTCTTCAATACCAAATTCCTTTACTAATTTATTTATTTCGGAAAGTGAATCGAAAGTTTTTGTAGGTACATTTATTTCAGGAGCTCTACCAAGTAAATAATCGGTGGAAACTTCCAATATTTTTGATATTTTAACTATTTCATTATCTGTTAAAGGTCTAGTACCTTTTTCAATACGATTCATAACACTTGTATTTATATCTGCTTTTTCAGCTAACTCTTTCTGCTTCATACCTTTATTTTCTCTTAGAAAAGCAATGCGTTCACCAATATTCATTAACTCACCATCTTTCCGTATTAGCAACTAAATTTTATCATCTTTCTATATTAGAAAAAAAAAAATTTCTAAATTAGCAATATATTTGTTGGGTATTGTTGACATTTCTGTTTTAGCAATTTATTATATGGTATATAAGTTGCTAAAACAGAAATTTACTAGGTGGGGTAAAATTGAATGAATTAAACTTAATATTTATTAAAAAGCAAAGGTTAAACTTAGATCTTACATTGCAGGAGATGGCTAATTTCTTAGGATTTAAAAATGCGTCAACATATTTAAAATATGAAAATGGTGACTATTTGTTTAAAGCACAACATTTGCCAACACTAGCTGAAGTGCTAAATTGTAAAATTGATAATTTCTTTTGAGATTGAAATTGCTGAAATAGAAATATATATAAAGTTAACAAAAAAAAAGTAACAATTCTAAAGTGATTTTGTGGCAATAAGTTGATTATTTAATAAAGAACAAAATATGTTGTCTAGCAAAAAGAATAGGGGGAAATGAGATGGCCATTGGCGACTTATTATCAAAAGCAAGGAAACGCCAGGGCATGACGCAAGAAGATTTAGCAGCCGATGTAAATTACAGCCGTGAAGCGATTGCCAAATATGAAACAGGTGCAAGAAAATTGCCGAAGGAGCTTTATCAAGAAGTGACACTATCGGTTGATGACCCACAATTTTATTTTGAAACATGGGAGGCTGCTAGTGGTGTAGTAAGTATCCCATACTTTGATGGTGATTACATAGATCCACATCCTGCTAGTATGCATTACTTAGTAAGAAAAGAAACAATTGAAGCATTGGAACAACTTAATAGTGTGTGTTGGGTAAAACCAGCGAGTGTCCGAACAGAAGATGAAAGAGAGGAAATGAAAAAAGTACTAATGGAAGTTTTAGATGCTGCAGCAAGCATGATTAACTTAGTGGCTTGTGTTTGTAAAGAGTATCGTTTTTCAATGAAAGATATTTTTCGAGCTTGGAACGTAACAATGAAGATTAGAAAATTTAATAAGTAGTGAGGGAGAAAAAATGCTAAGTATTCAAATTGATCAGGAAGAAGTTAAGCAAATGTATATGGAGAAACTAAAAGAAAAAATATCAGAGGTTGATGCTGAACTAGTTTACTGGGATGCCAATGAATTAAAAAGGAGAACTTGTATGTGCTGGAATACAATTCAAAAAGAATTTTTTTTTGATCCAAGATTTCCTAAATATAAAGTTGGGAACAAATGGTATTTTCCTGCTGATAAAGCTAAGCAGTTTTTATTGCAATGGATTTCAGAACGCTAATAGGAGGACATTATGTAACAGTCAATTTTTCTATTTCAAAAACAGAAATCAATGTTAATTAGAGCTATGAATTATAATCGTTCGACCTTACAGGGCATGAATAAAAAGTTATTTGATATTGCTTTTAATAAAGTTAATCAAGAGAATAATCTAGTGGAATTAGACGGAATGGAAATGATTTTAGTTTCTCAGTCATTACATAAATACGGGAAGTTTTTGAGTAATTCTAATCAAATAATAGAATCCAAGCAATTTCGTATTTATGGAGAGATTTTTGAGAAAATACGGACGGATTTTCAAAAGCAGAATGGGCCGAAATTAAAAAAGTTAACAACAGCTTAAACTAAAATTCATTTATAAAAGTTACTCAATTACATTTTACGTAAATATCAGTTTGACAAGTACTTATCGGGCTTGTCGTAATGGCTAGAAAAATGATTATATTTTATTCTTTCTAACTATTACGGTGCGCGCCGATCTACTAAAGAGGAGGGAATTATGCTTTATCAGGTTGATTTTGTAATAAGAATAAAAGAATCATTTCTAGAAATATATCAAGCTATTATATTCGGTCTAAGTATAAGCGAAGTAAAAGACCAAGCCAATGATTTGAAAAGAGAAATACCAGGACAATTAAATCCTCAGCAAATCCAAATTTATATTTGTGAGCTTTAATAGATAATTTGGTTAGTGCTGGACAGTATGAGGGGAGCAAATTTAGGTGGCTAGCAAAACAAAAAAGGCGATTATAAAAGAAGAACTAGTCGAGCTAACTGGGGATTTTAAGCTTGCTATTGTTCTAAATCAAATGATTTATTGGTCTGAACGAAAAGAAGATTCTGAGGTATTTATAAAAGAAGAAATGGCCAGATTACAAAAGTATTCTGATGATGTTAAGGATACAGAGGAATTAGCAGTAAATATATTAGAAAGTTCTGGTTGGATCTATAAGAAAGCAGAAGATTTGTCTGTTGAGACGATGAT
The DNA here is from genome assembly GCF_046613985.1 of Niallia laureatilytica. Taxonomy (NCBI): domain Bacteria; kingdom Bacillati; phylum Bacillota; class Bacilli; order Caryophanales; family Bacillaceae; genus Niallia; species Niallia laureatilytica. The sequence goes on from NZ_JBKKHP010000004.1 coordinate 89,584, forward strand.
AAATGTTAAGCCAAAAGCCATGCGAGAATATTTAAAAGTACTTGTTGCTAATGGATGGCTAGATGAAAGACGTAATCCGAAATTAAAAATGGATCGTACACTACAATACCGAGTTAATATCCTTAAAATACAATTGGATTTATATAATTTAGGATACAGCTTAGAAGGTTATCCATTACCAGTAGTATATAGAGAAAAGGAAAATACGTATTTTCTTAAAGAAAATACGATAAGTGAAAAAGAAAATTCAAATGGTGCAAAAGAAAATAGAAAGGTCGAAAAGGAATCTAGAAAGGGCGAAAAAGAAAGAGCAATACCAGAGATTACTTCAGAGACTACTACAGAAATTACTTCAGATAATTTTGAAGAAGAAAAAGAAAGCTTGCCAGATGGAAACCCATTTAATTTTTACGAGCAAAATGGATTTGGAACGATTGGCAGTCATATATCCCAAAAGATTATGCATTGGTGTGGTGATTTAAATACTGAATTGGTACTAAAAGCAATGGAGATTGCAGTTGAACGTGGTGCTAAGTCATTTGCTTACGTAGAACGCATCCTTCGTAACTGGGCAGATAAAAATATTACTTCGGTACAACAAGCTGATGCTTTTATTCAAAAGTACAAGGAGCAGCAAACTAAGCAAAGAACAAGTGGTAACAATCGAAAGCATACTAGAACTGAAAAAATCCCTGACTGGTTTGGTAACACGCAAAACACAGAAGCTGATATGTCTGTAGAAGAGGAAAAAGTACTGTTGTTGGATTTGCAAGAAGAGATTAAAAATCTAAGAAGCTAGGAGTTGTTATTATGGAAAGGCAATTATTAATTAAAGAAGAAAGAAAAGAGTTTGTTATCAGTGAGTTGATCTACTTTGAAGTTACTAAATTGGCAGATGGTAGACAACTATACGAAGCATCACTAGCAGAGTTGGAACTATTGCATATTAGGGAAAAGATTAAACTGGCTAGAAAAGTGACGGTGGAACAGATCATATGACTGTATTAACTTTAGGTCAACTTTACTATTTAGCAAGATATTCAAATGACTATCGGCATCGAGCGCTTGATGAGTTATTCCGGAGGATAAACCATGTTATATAGCCAATGTAGTGGCTGTGGTAAAACGTTTGATGTGAAGGATAATAATTATTTGTTTTGCTCAAATTCTTGTGAAAAAAATCATGATATCTTTCAAATGAATATTACACAAACCTATCTCCTAAAAAGAAAAAAAGCCGAAGCTAGTGCCCGACCATACGTTGTTTGAACCTACCATCATTATAACAAAAATGGAGTGTTCAATGTGAAAAGAACTAAAGAAATTGCTGTTAATCCTGATATGTCCATCCAAGAAATTATAGAACCAGGGAAAGTTAAAGTTCTTGTACTGGACGGTAATAAGGGTACAGCCTCCTACTGTGAAGCTGTACGTCATGGAGAAACGATTATAGAGACGGTTGATGGGAAAAGCCGTCGGATTCACTTCAGGGAAAGTGAATTAATTTAATTAAGTTTTAATTAAGTAATTATCAACTAAAAATAATAATATAAGATATCTTGTACCAATTATAGAGGGTGATTGGTACAAGTAATTAGTTTGAAAGATTCAGTTTTGACTTAAACTAATAAAATTGAATTTTTAGCAACTACTTTGATGGAATAGTTATTTAATGATATGTAATTTTATAATAAATTAAATGTTAATTAACAATAGTATGATTTAGTATCTTATTTATAATATAATTATAATAGTAAAAAAATTAAATAATCATTAAATTAATAATTAGAAGGTTGTGATTTAGATAGAATTGTCAATTGAACAAATAGACCAAGGTAGAAAAATTATATTGAAAACTGTTGAAGAGTTATTGGAAGATGCTATCTTACTTTTCAAAAATGAAAGATTTGCCAGAGCATATACGATTAGTCATTTAGCATTTGAGGAAATTGCCAAAATCTTGATGCTTGCACAAGCTGCAGAAAAGATTAATCAAGAACCGGATTACAACTGGGATAGAGTATTAGAGGAATTAAGGAATCATCGACCAAAATTATTACAATCAATAAATTTTAATCCAGAGCATGAAAGAGCATTTGAAAAATTAACAGGCTTTAAGTTTAATCAGGTAAATAGGATAACAACGAGTATGAACAGAATGAAAAACGAAAGTTTATACACATCCATTAAAAATGGTGTATTTAATTCTCCCTCTCAAGTAATAAGTAAAGAAAAAGCGAATATTATGTATGAAATCGCAAAGTTAACATATGACTTTATTAAATCGTATGAGAAAAATGTAAAAGACAATTACGCATATAATATAAGTGATGAAGAGTTTTTTGAGTTTCTACAACATATGGAATATTTAGATGTGTATGAATTACTTGATGAACATAATTAAAACTATATAAGTCCAAGACCGAAAGCGTGAGGACACTGATATAAACAGCATTAGTTTGTTGTTTTATCGGTGTCCTTTTTTGTTCTTTACTTTGTTCATCTGTTTGGAAACTATAACACCTTCTTATTAAAGGAAATGGAATATTGAATTGAGGAGGAAATCAAGTGGAATTACTGTCTGAAAAATCTTTTCAAAATGATTTAATAGAGCAATATAAAAAATCTCTTTACTCTATTTTAATAAAAAGAAAAGAGATAAAAAGAGGGTTAGAAACTTTAAAGATTGAAGTAGATAACGATAAGCGAATCCTCTTGCAAAATATAACTGAAAAAAGATCAAGTAACATTAATAAAGAGCAAAAGTTAAAAGCGGAAGATAAAATCTATTCTGGAATTCAAGGTGATTTAGAATATGTAATTTCCTGGTTGAAATATGGCCATGCGCCAGGGGTGATTAGAGGAATAGAAAGAAGGGCTGTATACGAAAGAGAAAAACCCTTTGATCCATTAATTATGCAACGTTTCTTTAGAAGCGAGGAAAACGAATATCAATGGGATAAAGAAGAAAAGGAAAGTGTTTTAGGTCTAAATGATAAGACAAGAATTAAAGAAGCTCTTTCAGTTTTGTCTGAAAGAGAAAAGGAAATCTACATTATGGCAAAAGGAAATTCAATTTCTTATGGCCAAATTGCTAAAATTTTAAATATAACCAAATCAACTGTTTCTTCTCACATTTATCGTGCTGAAAAGAAAATAGGTATATATATTGCTGAAGAAAAAGAAGGGCTGGACATATGAAGGTAGTCCAACCAATAAGAGATCTTAATAAATTAGCAGATATTTTAGAATATCTAGAGGCAACAAACAAAAGAAATTTTATTATGTTTATGTTGGGAATACATACAGGATTACGTATCTCCGATATCTTAAAATTAAGGGTATGTGATGTTAAGGGGACACATATTAGTTTAAGAGAAACTAAGAGAAAGAAGAACAATCGACTTCTTATTGTTGATGAGTTGAAAAAAGCATTGAAGAACTATACATCTGCAAAGTTAGATGAAGAGTATTTAATTAAAAGTAGAAAAGGGAAGAACCAACCTATTAGAAGAGAAACAGCTTACCAAATATTAAGGGAAGTAGCCAAGCAATTTAGTCTAAAAGAAATTGGAACGCACACTCTAAGGAAAACCTTTGGTTATCATTTTTACCATGACTCAAAAGATATAGCAGCACTACAAGATATACTTAATCATACAGATCCAGATTATACATTAAGATACATTGGAGTAAATCAAGACGGTAGGGATTTCGCTATGCGTCGTTTTAAGTACAAATTGCGTTCTAAGTAACATAATTTAGCGTATATGTGATTGAAATTAATAAAAATGTTAAAGCTAGTGATAACAATGGTTTCAGAGTATCTTGGAATCTAACAGAATGTGTAATATAAAAGATTCAGAGAAAAAAATAAAAATCTTGTCGTACGATTGCCCACAATAAGTGAGAAGTAAAAATACAAATAACCATAAAAAGCCCAACAAATGCTGTTGTATCAACGTTTGTGAGGCTTTTTGTTTTATTTGAATTAATTTACAACCAACGTAGGTTCTTTGGAGTTTTTAAAACTCCTACGGGTGCTATCGAGCCAAAAACGGTTCTAGTTTCTGGCCAAAATAGTCGATTTCGTTTTCTCATTCGAAAATCTTGGGAAATAATTTTGGAAGGAGGAGAAAACCTTGCCACGTAAGGAATCAGATAATATTCCAAAAGTAGTAACAACAGCTGAAATTAGCGAAATACTAGGTGTTTCTAAGCGAAGAATTCAGCAATTCGCAGACGAAGGGGCCCTGGTTCGGCTGAACAGAGGGTACTATGATTTGGCTGCCTCGATAAATAAGTTTATTGAATATCAAATTTCCAAAGCTTTACCAAACGATTCTAAAATAGATAAAGAAGAAGAAATGGCACTGTGGACAAGAGCAAAAAAAGAAAAGACACAATTAGAAGTTCAAATTATAAAAGGAGAGCTACATCGTTCAGAAGATGTGAAAAGAATTATGAACGATATGCTTATTGCTTTTAGGCAAAAAACTCTTTCTCTTCCATCCAAAATGGCTCCTCAATTAATTATGGTGGAAGATCTTCAAGTGATTAAAGATCTTCTGAAGAATTCCGTTATTGAATTACTAACGGAATTAAAAGATTATGATCCGAGCGTTTTTTATGAAATTAGTAAAGATAAGATGTTCTTGAATGGAGAGGACGAGGACGAAGATGACGAAATGAGTGATCACCGTGTCAACCAGCTCAGATTATAAAAAGACACTAGCGCTCTTTCAACAATTGGCATCAGACATATTAGAACCTCCTCCAGAATTAACAGTCAGCCAATGGGCAGACGCATACAGAAAATTATCAAGTGAAGGATCTGCAGAACCAGGACAATGGAGAACAGACAGAGCACCTTATCAAAGAGGGATTATGGATTCCATTAGTGATCCTGATTGTGAAAAAGTTGTGATAATGTCATCAGCTCAGGTAGGTAAAACAGAATTTCTTCTAAATATGACTGGTTATCATATAGATCAAGATCCATCACCAATCTTAATTATGCAACCGACAGAAAAATTGGCAAAAAGTTTTTCCAAGCAACGGTTAGCTCCGATGATTAGAGACACTCCTGCTATTCGAGGAAAGGTTGCAGATGTAAAAACAAGAAATGGTGGAAACACAACGTTAGAAAAATCATTTCCTGGCGGTTATATAGCTTTGGTTGGTGCAAATGCTCCTGGTGATTTGGCTGGTCGCTCTATTCGAATATTCTTAGCGGATGAAGTAGATCGTTTTCCTGTTTCTGCTGGTGCAGAAGGAGATCCACTATCTCTTGCTGAGAAGCGAACAAACAACTTTCTTAACCGAAAAAAGGTTTTTGTTTCTACTCCGACAAACAAAGGCAGCTCCAGAATTGAGGCTGAGTTTGAATTTAGCACGAAAGAATATTATCACTTACCATGTCCATCATGTGAAGGGCTGCAGCCGTTAAGCTGGGCACAAATCGTGTTTGATAAAAATGATTTAAGCCAGCCTATAACACATGCTTGTAAAGAATGTGGAGCGATGCATTCAGAATATGAATGGAAAAGGCAAATCGGTTTTTGGATTGCGAATGAACCTGAGGCTAATTACAGGGGATTTCATTTAAACGAACTATTAAGCCCGTGGAGAAAATGGAAAGAAATTGTGGATGACTTTCTTAAAGCGAAGGAGAAAGGACCAGAAGCAATGAAAGTTTGGGTGAATACGAGTTTAGGTGAAACGTGGGAGGAAGAAGGGCAGCAACTCGAAGATGACGATTTAATGAAACGTGTTGAAGACTATGGAGAAGGAATTGAGGTCCCTGAAGATGTGAAAATCTTAACTGCCTCAGTCGATACGCAGGATGATCGCTTTGAGATTGAAGTGGTCGGATGGGGAAAAGGAAAGGAAAATTGGGGAATTCAATATCATGTTATATATGGGGATTTAAAACAACAGGATATTTGGGATGAACTAGATGCTTTCTTATTAAGGACATGGAGTAAAGAAAACGGAAAGCAATTTGGCATTATGTGTACTTGTATGGATAGTGGTGGACATTATACACAAGAAGTTTACAAGTTTACTAAGCAAAGAGAAGCAAGAAGGATTTATGCCATTAAAGGGAAATCGACTGGAAAAGGTGAGTATGATCCTTTAGTTGCTGGGACAAGTAGACAAAAACCATCAAAGACTTTGCTAGTACATTTAGGAGTTAATGAAGGAAAATCAAGAGTAATGTCCAGCCTCCAGATTGAAGAATTTGGTCCTAACTATTGTCATTTTCCAAAAGGAAGAGGATATAACGCTGATTATTTCAGGGGGCTAACAGCTGAGAAGCTAGTGACAAGATACGAGCAAGGAGTACCATACCAAGTATGGAAGAAAGTTAGAGCACGAAATGAGCCTTTGGATTTAAGGGTGTATAACACAGCTGCTTTAGAAATTATTAATCCTAATTTGGAGAAAGAATATGCAGCAGGTAATATCGGCAGTAGCAAGAAACGGAAACGAAGAACAGCGTCGAAAGGAGTGCAACTATGATTGATTTAGATAGGGCAAAAACACATCTTAATGCTTGGTTAGAAGCTGAATTGGCTGTTTCATCAGGACAAAGTTATAGCATTGGCACTAGGTCTTTAACAAGAGCTAATCTAAAAGAAATTAGAGAAACTATAACCTATTGGGAAAATAGAGTCTCCAAGTTGCAAGGCAATAAAAGAAAAGCCAGGCGTTATATTCCAAGAGACTTATAAAGGGTGAGGATATGAATTTAATTGATAAAACAATTGCCTTTTTTAGTCCTAAAACTGCATTAAATAGAGTTCGTTCTAGAAAAGAACTGGATATTATAAACAGCGGTTATGATAATCACGGAGCAAGTAGTAAAAAGAAAGCCATGCAAGGCTGGACTGTTGGTTCTGGATCTGTCTTAGAAGATATTGAGATGAATATTCCTACTCTAAGAGAACGCTCACGAGATTTATACATGGGTGCCCCTTTAGCAACTGGTGCAATTAAAACCATGAGGACTAATATTGTCGGAGCAGGATTAAGATTAAATTCTCAAATCGATGCAGATTATTTGATTATGACTACAGAAGAGGCAGATGCTTGGGAAACAAACGTGGAAAGAGAGTTTTCTTTATGGGCTGATTCTATAAGTTGTGATGCTCAGAGAATGAATAATTTTTACGAATTACAACAGTTAGCACAACTTTCTTGGTTGCAAAGCGGTGATGTATTTACCTTGTTGCCAGTTATGCCAAGAATGGGAATGCCATACGATTTAAGGGTGAAAATTATTGAAGCAGATAGAGTGTGCAACCCCTATAACACTACAGTAATTGACTTAGATGGAAAATTAGTTAATGGTGTAGAAATAAACAACTTTGGAGAGGTTATTGCTTATCACGTTGCTGATGAACATCCAAATTCAACAGCATTAACAACAGTGAATAAATGGAAAAGAATTCCGAAATTCGGAGCTAACTCTGGACGCTTAAATGTTATTCATTTGATGGAAAGTGAAAGACCAGAACAAAGAAGAGGGGTTCCAATTCTGGCTCCAGTTATCGAGAGTTTAAAACAAATTGCCCGGTATTCTGAAGCAGAATTAATGGCTGCTGTTATTAACGGTATGTATGCCGTGTTTGTTACAACAGAAACAAAAGAAAACGGCAGTGGATTCTCCAGTATTTCCGAAGAGGAAGAGATTGATGGGAACGACGATTCCAGCATTGAGATTGGAAATGGAACGGTCCACTTTTTAGAGGAGAATGAAAAGATACAAGAGTCTAATCCTGGTAGACCGAATCCAAACTTTGATGGATTTGTAACATCTATCTGCAGACAAATTGGTGCTGCTTTAGAAATTCCATATGAATTATTATTAAAACATTTTACAGCATCCTATTCTGCTTCTAGAGGAGCCCTTTTGGAAGCTTGGAAAATGTTTAAAATGCGTAGAGATTGGCTGGCAAATGATTTTTGCCAGCCTATTTATGAGGAATTTTTAGCAGAAGCCATTGCGAAAGGACGAATATATGCACCAGGATTCTTTACTGATCCAATGGCACGTAAAGCATATTGTGGAGCAGAGTGGAATGGACCATCTCAAGGCCAATTAGATCCTTTGAAGGAGGTGAATGCAGCAGAGAAGCGTGTAGAAAATGGATTCTCCACACGTTCTCAAGAAACGGTGGCTATGGGTAACGGTGATTACTTTAAAAACCACCGATTACGCACCTTAGAGGAAAAGGTAAGGCGGGAGGATGGGTTAGTACCTGAAGCTAAGCAACCAGCAGAAACCAACTCGAAGGAACAGGAAGAAGAGGAGGTGAAAGATGAATGAAATTAAGTATACGCGGACCCATTATTCCAAGTGATAACCAATGGATATATGATCTATTTCGTATGGATGCTGTAAGCCCTAAAAAGGTACAGGATTTTTTGGATAATATTGATCCAAGCAATAACGAAGAAATTGTCCTCGAAATTAACAGTGGTGGTGGCTCTGTTTTTGCTGCATCTGAAATATATGCACTTTTAAAGGAACATCCTAACAATGTAACCAGTAAAGTGTTGGGCCTTGCAGCAAGCGCAGCGTCCTTTCTTATGCTGGCTTCTAATAGGATACTAATGACTCCTACAGGTCAAGTTATGATTCACAATGCCGCATCAATGGCAAGTGGAGATTATCGAGATATGGATCATGCTTCTAATATTCTAAAAAATACAAACATGGCCATAGCGAATGCTTATAAGCTGAAAACTGGTAAGTCCCATGATGAATTATTATCCATGATGGATAACGAAACCTGGTTAACTGCTCAACAAGCTAAACAGATTGGATTAATCGATGAAATTATGTTTGATAACGGGGATATTGCCAATAGTATTGTAGCAAGCTCAAATACATCATTTAACGATGGCATAATTCCACAGGAGATTATCGATAAACTTCGTAACGACATGTTAGGAATGCAAAATCCAAACGGTCCAGAAGCATCTCAACTTACTAATCTAGTAACCAATCAAACTAATATGAATCCAGGACCACAACAACAAAAGGAGGAGCCAAAGAATATGGATTTAGAAACACTAAAAAATGATCATCCGCATTTATTTGAACAAGTAAAAAACCTCGGTTATCAAGAGGGAGTCACTGCAGAAAACAAACGAATTCAAGAGATTGAAGATTTGCAACTGCCTGGCAATGAGGAATTGATCAATAAAGCAAAATTTGAAGATAAGATGGAAGCCAGTGCGCTTGCAGTGGAAATTATTAAAGCGGAGAAAGCTAGAGGTACCAACTATTTAAGCAATGTAAATAAAGATGCTGCTGTTATTAATCAGGTACCAGGTAGTAATGCTCCGACAGATCAAAATAAAGATGCGCAACAAGCAAATGCATTGGATCAAGCATTGAATAACACTCCAACAGAAGGAGACAACGCGTTGAGTAATGCTTTAGAGGGGGCATTAAGATGAACTTAAATGGACAAGTAGGGGAATTTAAATACGATAATCTTTTTGCAGGATCTTCAGTTCCCGTAGATCTTAAAGCTGTGAGATTGAAAAGTGGCCAGGGTTTGTTGGTAAAAGGCACTGTGTTAGGCATAACAAACGATGGTTTAGCAGTCAAAGTAAATAGTGCTGCAACAGATGGAAGTGAAAATGCAGACTGTATTTTAACAGATGATGTAGAGACAACAACAGAAGTAGTTCACACTGCGTATATCTCAGGGTTATTTAACAGACTAGCATTAGTTTTTGGTGGTACTGATACAGCTGCGACACATGAAAAGACATTAAGAACGCTTAATATAATCTTGAAGGATATCTTAGACTAGGAGGGATTTTTGTGAATTTAGATTTGTATAAAACAACTACGATGTTACCAGCAATTAGGAAAATGAACATTCCAACTTCTTTTCTTAAAAGAACGTTCTTTCCGGATGGAGACACCTTTGTAACAGATGAAGTCCTATTGGATTTTCAAAAAGGAAAAAGAAAAATGGCTCCATTTGTAGCACCAAGGGTTGGAGGGATTACCCAAGAGCGGGATGGATTCAAAACAGAGAAGTATCTTGCTCCAAAAATTGCACCTCAACGAATTATTACTATTGATGATCTTGTAACACGTGGCTTAGGAGAGAACGTGATAAGCGATAAAACTCCTGCTCAGCGCCAAGTAGAACTGTTAGCAAAAGACATCCGAGAATTAAATGACCAAATTACCAGAAGACAAGAGTGGATGTGTGCTCAAGCCCTTAGACATGGAAAAATCATTATGAAGGGTTACATTGACCAACGTGATACAAACTATGTGGAGCAAGTTTTAGATTTTGGATTTACAAACAAGGAAGTTTTAGAGGGTACAGATCGCTGGGGACAAGGTGGCAATATTTACGAGGATCTTGAAAACTGGAAATTGGAAGTTACAAAGAAAACGGATGCTATGGTAGATATGGCAATGCTCGGCCGTGGGGCATTGAAGGCCTTTAGAAATGATGAAAAGATTCAAAAATACATGGATATTCGCAACATGAATAATATTGAATATAAACCGCAGTATAAAGGCGATGGTGTTAGCTATATTGGTAGAATTGCAGAGTTAAATCTAGATATTTACACGTATGATTCCTGGTATTTGGATGATGACAAAGTGATGCAACCATACATTCCGGATGATACAGTGATTCTTGCTAAAGCTAATTTAGGTGAAACTTTGTATGGTGCTATTACACAATTGGAAAAGAACGAACAGTTTGTTACCTATGAAGGGAAAATTATCCCTAGATCATGGGTTGATATGAACGCAGAGGCTAGAATGTTACGTTTAGCAAGCAGACCAGTTCCAAAACCAAACGATGCGGACGAATGGTTCGTTGCACAGGTGGTGTAATAATGTTAATCGAGTTTAAATTAAAAAGCAGATATAACGGCAAACGATTTAATCCTGGTGATCTAGCAAATATTACTGAAGATGTAGCAAAGCGTTTAGTGAAATGCGGAGCTGCTTTTTTTATTGAGAAAAAAGAAGTCGTTGATCTTAACGATGGTAAGGAAGTTGAGCAGCTGGGACCTCCTTTAGATCCAGAATTGGATGATCTTGATGATGATAGCAAGGATTATCATAAACTTTTGTATAACAAATTCTATAAAGACATCTTAAAGGAAGCTGCTATGGAAGTAGGTATTTTAGTTCCAGCAATCGAGCAGAAGAAAGATGATCTTATTGCTTTAATCATTGCAGAAGGAAAAGCAGAGGAAGTATTAGCACTTCCAGCAAACTTTAATGAGTAATTTTAAAGATTTCCTTGCAAAAGATGTGAAAAACACTTTCTTTAATGAGAATGAATTTGCTCAGAAACTAGCTGTTAATGGTAAGGAAGTAACCGTAATCTTGGACAATGAACAACTGCAACAAAAACAATTTGGGAATGGTGGAGAGGGACTCGAAAAGGCGGAGGTCCTTTTTTCTGTGCCAAAAATGGAGTTGGATTACAGACCGAGAAACGGGGAAATCATGCAGCTAGGAGGGAAGAAATACCGTGTAATAAGCGTTTCTAGTGATGACGAAATGTATGTCATCACGTTAGGGAGGAATCAATAATGCCTTTAACAGTCGATATTGACCGTGCCTTATTAAACAATGTTCAAAATCGTCTTGGTCCTTTTCCCAAAAAAGCTCCCGATATCATAAGCAGAGCATTAAACAGAGCAATGACTAATGTTGCTGCAAGTGTTTCACGGGAAGTAAGACAGGAATACAACATAAAAGCTAGTGACGTAAAAAACACCTTGAGTAAAACAAGAGCGTCTAAGTCTAGATTGTCTGCCATTGTAACATCTAGGGGGCAAGTAATTCCTATTGACCGTTTTAAAGTGTCTCCTAAAACTGTGCAACCAAGAAGGAAAAAACCAATCAAAATGGCTGTTAAGAAAGGCAGTAGTTTGGTAGCCGTTAAAGGTCCTTTCGTTGTAAATATCAATGGAATTAAGGTATTTAGAAGGGAAGGAGAGAAACGATTACCTGTTAAAAGAGTGATGGGGCCTTCTGTTCCACAAATGATTGGTAATCAAGAGGTTGTTAATAAGATTAATCAATCTGGCTATGAAACATTTTTAAGCCGTATGGATTATGAGATTAATAGAGCCTTAGGAAGAGGATAAGGATTAACATGATACCAGAGAATTTACAGAGCGAGTTAATCAAACGATTCGAAAAAGCATTTAAAGGGCAACTTTTTAAAGGTCCTGACGGAAAAAAAGTTCCTGTTAAAGTTTATGAGCAACATTTGCCCATACCGAAACGAAACGAAAACCCACATGATGAATTTGCAGAAGATGATGATAACTCATCTTTTTATCCTGCAATCGTTGTGCAATTATTTGAAGGCATCCAAGAACAGTGGGATTCTAAACAGATTGTAACTGTTAATGTCATTGTTGGAGTACATGATGATTCTGAAAGTAGAAGTGGATATAAGGATGTAACAGCTATTCTTAGAAAAATCACAATGGATTTAGCGAAGAATCGCCAAATGAAAAAACAGTATTCCTTACCTGTTCCTCCAAGATGGAAAATTCATGACGAGGATACACATCCCTTTTATTTCGGAGCAATGTTATTGGAATTTGAAGAAGCCATACAAATATTAGATGAGGAAGTGAATAAGTTAACATGACGACACGTAAAAAACCTGAAGTTGATGAAACAATTACGTCTGGTGCCGAAGTTCAAGAAACAAAACAATCCATTGTAGAGAAAGAAATTCCACAAGTACAAAAGGTTGTGGCTGTACCACACAAGGCTCATGTGGATATACATGAAATTAGAAAGGCAGAAACGGTTCAGACGCTTATTTATATTGGCCCAAGCCTGCCTGGTAATACATTACCGCAGTATTCTACTTTCACAGATGGATTTCCTATCCAAGTAAAAGCAGAGATGGAGAAATGCCCTTTTATTCAGGAATTAATAGTGCCGGTAAGTAATCTTTCAAAGGTAAATGCCAATTTAGGAATAAAGGGAACAAAAGATCAAGTGATGTATGAAAATACGTTAGCTTTTTACAAGGAGGCTTCTAAATAATGGCATATGAACATGGAATTAATATAAAAGAAAATAGTACGTCCGTAACGCCTCCTGTGCAGAATATAGGAGGCGTTTTAATTGCAGTGGGAACTGCCCCAATTCACTTAGCAGCAGATCCATTAGCAGTAACCAATGTTCCAGTTTTGGCCAACACTTTTGGAGACGCAGAATCTAAACTTGGTTATAGCGAAAATTTTAGTAAATACACACTTTGTGAAGCTATGTATGCAGCCCTTCAAGTCTCTTCTGTTGGTCCTGTAGTATTTATTAATGTTCTTGATCCAACAGTCCATAAAACAGCCGTTACAGATGCAGCGCTAACTATAGCAAAGGGAGCAGCTGTTATCAATGATGAAGGTGTTTTGTTGAGTACTGTAAAAATTAAAAGCTCAGATGGCACTAAAACATATGTTAAAGATACGGATTATACGATCAGTTTTAACGCAGCTGATAAACCAGTAATTACAGTTTTAACAGGAGGCACTATTGGGGCTGCTGCAGCGGCCAAAGTGACATATGACAAAGTAGACGCTTCTAAAGTAACGAAGGCCGATATCATTGGAGGATATGACAGTGCTGCAGGTAAATATAAAGGTCTTGAACTAATCCAACAAGTTTATCCAAGATTAGGAGTTGTTCCAGGCCTATTAATTGCTCCTGGCTTTTCTCAGTATCCAGATGTTTATGCGGTAATGGTGGCGAAAGTACAAAAAATTAATGGCAGTTTTAATGCTGATGTAGCAGCAGATATTGATACCACAGTGGTTACTAAATATGAGGAAGTACCAACTTGGAAAAATGATAATGGCTATACAAACGCACGGAGTGTAGCGTTATGGCCTAAAACAAAAATCGGGACAAGGATTTTACACGCTAGTTCCGTTTATGCTGCTTCTTTGAAAGCACTAGATTCAACAACTGAAGATGTACCAGCAAATTCACCATCTAATAGGGCAATTGCTATTAGTGGCGCTTGTCTAGCGAATGGGACTGAGATTTATTTAGATCCTGTTCAAGCTAACTATTTAAATGGACAAGGCATTGTAACCTTCATTAATTGGGGCGGCTGGAAAGTATGGGGGAACAATACTGCAGCGTATCCAGGTACAACAGATCCTAAAGACAGATTCATTAACTTACGTAGATTAATGAACTGGTGGGGAAATAGCTTTGTTGTTACCTTCTGGAACGACATTGACGATTTAACAAGCACTCGATTAATAGAGGGCATTGTTGACAGTGAAAATATTCGAGCAAATGGATTAGTTGCTGCAGGGTATATTGCCGGAGCTAGTATTGAGTTTAGAGAGGAAGATAACCCTCAAACAGATATCTTGAACGGTAAAATCCAATTCCTGACTAAAATTGGTGGATATACTCCAGCCGAACAAATCGTTAATACTTTAGAATTTGATCCAACATTTATGGTTAATAGTCTATTTGGAGGTGCCTAAACATGATAATACCGGATAAAGTGGCCAATTTTAACGTTTATGATGATAAGAGCAAATTAATAGGAATATCAGGTGAAATAACACTACCTACCTTAGAGGCCATCACTTCTACTGTCAGTGGTGCTGGCGTATTAGGGGAAATTGAAACGCCTAATGTTGGCCATTTTGGAAGTATGTCTATTGAAATTCCTTGGAGAACATTGTTAGATACAACATTTAATTTTGCTTCTCATGCAGGACGATCTTTGGTGCTAAGAGGAGCCATTCAACAAGTTGACTCCAACAATGGTGCCTTATCCTATCTTGGTGTGAAAATTACCATGAAGTATATGTCTAAAGGGCTTGATCTTGGTAAATTATCGCAAAACTCTGGAATGGAATCTAAGAATACATTAGAGGTATTTTATATCAAAGTGGAAATTGGCAGCAAAACAACATTGGAACTAGATAAATTAAACGCTGTTTATAAATTAAACGGCAAAGATCAATTAGCAGCAATCAATAAATTAATCTAAGAAAAGAGGAAATCAACATGACACAATTAGAAAAAACAACAAATAGTGAAGCAACAGCAACAGCAACAGAAGCAAACGTGAAAGGTCTAGTTAAATTTAACAAGCCTTTTTCTTTTGAAGGAGAAGTCCATGCGGAAATTGATTTGAGTGGTATTGAGAATTTAACTGGTCAGGACTTGGATGATGCGGAAAACATGCTGATGCGTGTAAATAAGCCATCTATGGTGCCGGAGATGAGCATGACTTATTTGTTCTTCCTTGCTTCTAAAGCAACAGGAAAACCACAAGAGTTCTTTTTCCAGCTACCTGCAAAAGATAGCTTAAAAGTTAAAAGAACGGTGACAAGTTTTTTGAACTCAGCGGAGTAATTAGCTTTAAAGATGGTAAGTTCAAGAAGAATTATGACCGAAAAACCTTAAATAAAGTCTACATCAAGCTATCTATAGCAACGAAAACACCTAAAACATACTTCCGAAATCTTACTTTTTTAAATCTTTTAAGAGAAATAGAAGATGTTAAAGAGGTGTTAGATGACAAATGAATAACGAAAGAGCCTTTCAAATTGCTTTTCAGCTTGGTGGAAATATTGATCCTTCTTTCCGCCAGGCTTTTTCTACTGCGAATGAAGCTTTAGGAAACACCGAGCAAAGAACCGAATCACTAAGCCATAGCACTGAAAATCTTCAAACTGGTATGAGCCTTTCAACCAAAGCTGCTATTGCTGCTGGTGGAGCCATCGCTGCAGTCGGCGTGGGTTTAGGTGCTGCGGTTATTTCTGCTGACCAATATTCTAATGCCATGAAACAGGTGGAAGCTGGAACAGGTGCAACAGCCGAGGAAATGAAGGAGATAAAGGAGATATCCAAAAACCTTTATAACAAAAACCTTGGAGAAGATTGGAACGATTTAGCACAAGCGATCCAATCAGTTAAGTCAGTTACTGATCTATCAGGCAAGTCCTTAGAAACAGCAACCAAATATGCCATTCAATATAGGGATGTTTTTGGAGAGGATATTGCAGAATCCATAAAAGCCAGTGATACCATGATGAAAAACTTTGGTATTACTGCCGAACAATCCTATAACCTTTTAGCGCAAGGGGCACATGAAGGGCTCAATAAGTCTCAAGAGCTTTTGGATAGTGCCAATGAATATTCCGTTTATTTCAAAACCCTGGGTTACGATGCAAATCAGATGTTCGACATCTTCAATGCCGGATTGGAAAATGGAGCCTTTAATCTTGATAAAGTTGGCGACTTAGTTAAAGAGTTTGGTATCCGGATTAAAGACGGAAGTACAGCAACATCCGACGCGTTAAGCTATCTGTTCCAAGCAGATGGATTCAACGATTACATGACAAAACTCCAAAATGGAGGAGCTTCAACCAAGCAATTCATGGAGCTTTCTGCCAAGGTTGGAAAGGAAAATGCTGCTGCACTACTAAAAGATTTACAGAGTACCGGAAAAGCCTCCGAAAAGGCATATAAAGACATTGAATATACAATGGGCGGAGCAGGTCAATTCCTGGATGCTCTTTCTTCTGGTGCATTAGAAGGTAAAGATGCGATGCAACAGGTTATCCAGAAAATCTCTGAAATTGGGGACACTAGTGTCCAGTCTCAAATGGCTGTGGCGCTTTTTGGTACGCAAGCAGAGGATTTGGAAATGAAAACATTGTTATCCCTTGGTAATGTACAAGAATCCTTTGATATGACCAAGCAAACGATGGAGGAAGTAGGAAAAATTAAATACGATACCATAGGGAATGCCATTAGAGGTATAGGGAGGCAATTTGAAACAGAGTTTCTCATTCCAATTGCTGAAAAAATACTCCCTCATTTAAATGTATTTTCTAACTATATGGCCAATGATTTATCAGACTCTATTAAAAGCTTTAAAGATGCCATGAGCGTCATTGGGCCCATCGTTTTAGGGTTATCTACATCTATCCTGGTTTACAAGGGAACTTTAATGGGCGTTGCTGCATCGCAAGTTGCATTTAATGCTATCCAGAAAGCAAGCATTGTTTTATACCGAGCTCATCGGGCTGCCATGATTGCCTATGCTCTTTATGGTGGAGGATTAAAAGGTATTATTGCCGGTATGAGAGCCGCAATGATCGGTTTAAATGGAGCGATGCTAATCAATCCATTTGTTTTGGTTGCAGCTGCTATTGCAGGTTTAGTGGTGGCTTTTGTCGCTGCTTATAAAATGTCTGATACTTTTAGAAATAAAGTAGATAGTGCTTTTGCGAGTGTAAAAGCAATTGTTGCATCTTCAGTTGCATATGTAACAACAATGGCACCTCAATTATGGCAAGGTTTCCTAGATTTCACGGTGGCTACATTTGCTCAAATCCAATCAGCATACAATCAAACTGCTGATTATATTGGATCTAAAACAAGCGCTGTTGCTCAATGGTTTAATGGATTACAAGGTCCAGCCAAACAAGTAGTGGATTATATAAAGAGCTCCTTTTCAACAATCGGAAACACGTTTGCAACGCTTTCCCCATTGATTGCTAGATTTGGATTGTCCTTTTTAGGAGTAACCGGTCCAATAGGTTGGGTGATTGCCAGTGTAATTTCAATTGGAGCATTTTTATACAAGCTGATCAAGACAAATGATGAAGTACGAGGATCTCTGGTAGGTGCATGGGAATCGATTAAAAGTGCTGTTGCTCCAATTGTTCAGCTATTTGGCGTGTTTGGCCAAACATTACTTTCCATGTTAATGCCTGCTGTTTCAGAAATAGCCACTTCCTTTGCAGCATTAGGTCCTGAATTCCAAAAAACAGGACAAATAATCGTGGATAGCTTTGTTCCACTAGGTCCGGCCTTTGCTGAATTAGGAACAGCATTTGGTCAGTTATTTCAAGCAGTTGGAGGTTTATTTGGTGAATTTGCGCAGTCTTTAATTCCTTTACTCATAGATGGGGTAACGACTTTACTTCCTATTTTGGTTGGTCTTTTCACAACATGGTTTTCTTTAACATCTGAAATAGCCAGCATTATGTTACCGTTGTTGTTAAGTGCAGTTCAACAAATTTTCCCGTTGATTGTCTTATTTATTCAATCAAGTATGCCTTTAATTGTAGAATTACTTGGTTTATTAATACCTGTAATTGTTGAAATTGCAACATCCATTTTGCCACTCCTTTTACAAGGGGCACAGTTGATTTTTCCAGTGATTTTGGCAATTATTCAGGCTGTTTTACCAATAGCAATTCAGCTAATCGGTGCATTGGTTCCTGTTATTCTTTTGATAGCGCAAACTGCTCTGCCTTTGATACTACAAGTGGTCCAAATGGCGTTTCCTTTAATTTTGGCAATTATCCAGTCGGTTATTCCAATAATTACCATGTTGCTTCAAGGAGTGGCAATGTTTTTAACAAATATTGTCGTGCCAGCCATTCAGTTGCTGCTGAAAATAGTCCAATTTGTTTTTCCGTTTATTTCCACAGCAATTAATAATTCGCTAACGTTTATTACTGGCATCCTGAAAACTTTCACTTCCCTGATCCAAGGCGACTGGTCTGGGGCATGGGAAAATATAAAGGAAACAGCCAAAAATATCATGAATAACATTATTGATTTCTTTAAAGCAATCAACCTGTATGATACAGGAAAAGCCATTCTAAATGGTCTGATTGATGGAATAAAGTCGATGGCAAATGCCACGATGAATGCTATTGGTGGAATAGTTAATGGAATTATAAAAGGAATCAATTGGGTGTTGGATAAAGTAGGCGTAGAAGTCTCCTTAAATCAATGGGAAGTGCCGCAATATGCGAAAGGTACTGGAGCCCATCCTGGTGGATTAGCGATCCTTGGAGATGGTGGCGGTCCAGAATTATTCCGTACTCCATCTGGATTTGTTGGTTTAAGTCCTGGAACGGATACTCTTATGAACTTGCCTAAAGGAACACAGGTTATTCCACACACGCAAACACAGCAGATCATGAACAATTACAATGTCCCTGCTTATAAAGAAGGAACGGGCGTGACTGATGCTCTTAAAACTGGCTGGGGTTGGGTGAAAGACAAAAGTTCTGCAGCGTGGGATTGGACAAAGGAAAAGGGCTCTGAAATAAAAGATGCTGCACTTGATGTGTGGAGCTATGTTTCTGATCCTGCTAAACTCATGGATAAAGTTTTAGAACAATTTGGAGTGAGTGCTCCTAACCTTTCTGGAATATTTAACGATGTAATTGGCGGTTCCTTTAAGCTGATCAAAGGCAAAGCGGTGGAATTCGTCAAAGAAAAAATTGAGGGATTCGGCAGCTGGAGCGGTGGAGGTGCTGCCGCATCTGGTGATGTGACAAAGTGGTTAGCAGCCGCAATTAACATTACTGGCGTTCCAATGTCTTGGTTAGGGCCATTACAAACAATGGCCATGAAGGAATCAGGAGGGAATCCTAAAGCCATTAACTTATGGGATAGTAACGCCAAAAGGGGTACTCCTTCCAAGGGACTTATGCAAACCATTGATCCAACATTTAATGCCTATAAGTTGTCAGGGATGGACGATATTTGGAATCCAATTCATAATGCTGTAGCGTCCATTCGTTACACGCAATCAAGATATGGTTCCATTTTCAACACTCCTGGTATTGCTTCGATGGCAAGTGGTGGAGGATATAAAGGTTATTATCAAGGAGGAACCACTCCAAATACCGATTATTATTGGGCTGGAGAGCGTGGTCCAGAGCTTATAAAACTACCTGGAGCAACACAAATTAACTCCAATTCTTCTAGCAGATCCATCCTGGATGGATTACTAAGAAGCTTCATGAGTTTTGGTAGTGATAAATCTAATATTGTTTCTGGCGGAAATGGCGGAGGAAATAAATTTGATATTACCTTTGCTCCGGTCATTCATGTTAATGGCCAAAGTGGTAATTTGTATGAGGAAGTTTTGGAAGCATTGAGAACAGCAAAAGGAGAATTGAAAGAAATGTTAATTCGTTTGCTGCTTGAGATTGAAAATGATAAAGATCGGACGAGTTTATCATGAGTACGTACGTAACAGTGAGTGGAGATACATGGGACAAAATAGCATATGAGCAATTGGGAAGTGAATATCTCTTCCCTTTGCTCCTTACTGCTAATCCTAAATATCGGTTAACCGTTACATTTACAAGTGGAATTGAGTTAATAATTCCTGAATTTGAAATAGAAGAAACTTATGAATCTCAAAGGCCAGCATGGTTGGATGAGGATTTAGATGATGTAACAGAAGAAGAGGAAACATTAGAGTATGCGAGTGAGGAGGATTCGTAATGACAGATGGGAGACGTATCAGTTATGACTTAAAATACAACGGTAAAGATTTCAATTCTGATATCGATCCTTTTGTTACGAGTCTTTCTTATACCGATAATTTCACCGGTTCTGCTGACGATGTAACCATTAATTTAGCGGATAAAAGCAATATCTGGATAGGAGATTGGATGCCTGAAAAGGGTGCTACTATTACGGCGAAATTGATTATTCCGCCTGGTTGGGGAAATGAAAATACGACTAAACGTGATTTAGGCTATTACGAAATAGACGAATCAAGCGGCGGCGGCCCTCCTACAACGGTAAGTATAAAAGCAACGTCCATCCCTCAACAGTCTTCTTTAAAAGGAGAAAAAAAGTCGAGATCATGGGAAAAGACGACGTTAAAAAAAGTACTAACAGACGTAGCGAAAAAGAATGGATTAGGCATTTACTATGATGCCGCAGACAATCCTAGTTTTGATCGATTGGACCAAGAATATGAGTCAGATGGAGCTTTTCTTTATCGACTCTGCAATGAAAATGGATTGGCATTAAAATTGGCCAATAAAAAAGTATATGCCATTGATGAGGAACAATTAGAATCAGAGGATTTCGTCACCACAATTAATCGTACAGATCAATTAATTAAGTCGTGGAGTTATAAAGATACTTTGAATGGCAGCTATAAATCTTGCAAAGTAACTATAAGCTCACTGGTCAATTTTACGCTGGAGAGGGGGATTAAGATGGCATTAACAACAACAGCTCATACTAAGACAAAAAACTTTTTTAAGAGTCTGGTAAAGGAAGGGCGTTATGTAATTGGAGGAGTGTCCTATCCTACGCCTATCTTTCAAACGATACAAAGCGGAGATCAAATAACCTTTTATCTTTATTTCGATGACTCTATATCTGGTTCTATTACGAAATTCCAACTAATTGATGTAGATGGAGATGTATTTGACGATCAGCCAGACAGCGTTTCAAAGAAAGACATAACTGGCGTTTTAGTAGCGTTCCGATATTCATTAAAAAAACTTTAAAGGAGTGACATAAATGGCTCAAAACTATAAACAGGTCGGATGGAAAGACCATGTAAAGGACGGCACCACTGGAGCAGTATTGCAGCAAGGAACTCCTGTAAGTGCAAGCAATTTAAATAAAATGGATGCTGGAATTGAACTTGCTCATCAAAAGCTTGAGGGAGCAAATAGACAGGTTCAAAGCATTGGCCAGGGCATGCAGGTTTTAAATGGTGATGTAAATGCTCCCGTATCCATTCAAATGGACGGACGTACTCTTGTCTCATTACAGAATACAGAGCTGGATGCTTCTAAATTTTACGTCCTTGCGGATAAGAGGACAAAGGTGAAATTTAGTGATAGCTTAATTGTACAAGGCGTTAACAAATTCCAAGGTGTTAATGCGAAACCGCAAATTATCACCAGAATTGCTAACTATGAGAATAAATCTGCTGGTAGTAATACGGATAATCCGCACATCGCAAAGAGTAATAGCCAAAGCGGAGGGACTTGGAACGTTTTGCAAGCACCTTCAGCATTTCAATCTGAATTTAGTGGTGCTTATTCTACTGTTAGCAAGTTAGACGGAGCCTTTACTCAACTAATTCAAACTGTTGCTGGTAATATGGCACAAGGATTATTGTCTTATAACGTAGTGGAAGAAATAGAAAGAAACGTTGGAAGAATTCCACGAAACACTTTTGCCGAAAAAGTTCAATGGATTAAAGAAAATGTTGCTAAAATTATTTGTAATTTACATGGTTATGGGAAAGGACCGTCAGGCTACAAAATTAGCCTCCAAAGATGGACCAGTGGAGCTTGGACAGATTCAACTTCATCCGTTCATACTAGCAGCTCTGTTGCAAAAGTTGCGCAAGGAGCGTCAGATTCTCCTTCCGTAAATACTTTAGTACAATCGGATGGATTTGTGCATTTCATTGCCTTTGCAGAAGCAGCAGATGCTACTTCCCAATCACAAGTTAATATTGATTATGTGGAATTGGAGATTGAATTGAAATCTACAGCTGTTTTACATGCTCCACGAATTCCTTTATATGAGGTATCAAAAGAGCAATATGACAATATTTTAGTTAACTGGAATGAAGAAGAAGTAATTCGCCGTTATCCAATGGTGGAAGGATATCAGCATGTGCAAAACCCTTTCATTATTGCAGAGGGTGATAACTTAATTCCTACCTTTAACGAAGCAAGTCTAAGCATAATTAGCTCTGATTTTGTTATTAAAGGAGATTATGAGATTGATCTTCAAACTACTGGTCCACAAACAAATACAATCGAATGGATTATTAAAGTAATACCGGGACAAAAATATAGTTTCTTTGTAGAGGAAATACAAAAAGGAACTGGTGGTGCTGTAGTTATACGTAGTCAGGATTTAGCCACAACCATTGTATGGCAAACACCTGTTGCTTCGATACAAAATAAACTTACTTTTACAGTACCAGCAGGTATTACAAGAATTTCAGTGCGATTATTCAATAGTAATCAAGTGGCTAATGTGGCCGTTACTTTAAAAAATCCTATGTTAGTGGTAGGAGAAAACATTAAGCCTTTTGTTCCTAGAAATCCATCCTATTTATTTGTGGAGGCAAAGCTTGGTTCCATTGGAAACTATCGTGATTTGCTACTTGAAGAAGATGGCAAAATGATGATGAGAAAGATAATTGAAAAGGATTATGTGGCTGATGGGACATTAGGCTGGTTTTATCGTCCATCTGAAAGTGGAACTGGCTTTAAAACTTTCGGTGGTCCTATCAGTGATGTTGCCAATGTAGCCTATGCTCAATTCATTAAATACAATGGAGCATTACTACGATATACAAGTGCTAATGCTGGCTTTGTAGGCGCTGATATTGGCTATGTTAATAACATAAAAGAATTTAAAGTATCTGTTAGTAATGCAGAAACTGGTTTTGCTGAAACCTATGCTCCAGCTGTTGACGAAATAAAAGCATATTTTAATGGATGGAAAGTTAAAACGTACGATACTACCACTTTAAAGCCTACTGCTTGGACAAGTTTGGTAGACGGTACAGATGCTCCAACACAAACACTGGCTTATGTAGCTGCTAATAAGTCTAATGGTTATATTCCTTATAAGATTTCTTACATGTTAAATAATTTGGTCCTTGTTGAATTAAGATCAGAGGGAGCTATCTCAGTAAATGGCCTTACTCAAGTAGAGGTGGGAAGCGGAAGCATTATTCGTGAGAAAGTTCGAGCCCTACACAACGCGGCTGATAGTTTAACCTATATAAACGCTCTATTTAGCGCAAGTACAGCTCAATTGAAAAATCCTGCTATTGCTATCCTGGCTGTTTATAAAGGGAATATGTTGGAATCAGATTGGAATATACAATCATCGATTAACGCTAATGGAAAAGTCTATGCTTCAAAGAAGACAAGCCTAGTAGATACAAATGCAGAATACTTTGTTTCTTATATAATCTATGACAAAAGCAAATTTTCAACAAATGTTATTGGTGGCTTTGCTACTTTTGCCAATAATATACGCACAGCATTGGATGATAATATCAAGCGTACAGAGGATAACAAACGAGATATCTCTGTGAATACTTTGTTTATTTATGACATGTTAAAAAGATTACAGGCAGGTGGATTGTAAGATGGATAAACAAATTATGGAGCAACTGCTGGAACAGACTCTCCAAAAGATTGGGAAGACTAGAGCAGATTTTGATAAAGAAGTAGAGGAATTGAAAGAGAGCTCAAGTATTGAAGTAATGGGAAACTTAGTTTCCCTAATGATGGAAAGCATGGATGCTACGGCAAACATGCTTTCTTTAGTTATGTTGCAATACGCAGAACTACAAGAAGAAGTTAACCAACTTAAAGGGGGAAACATAAATGCTTAACATGTTATGTACTGCAGTCAGACTTGGATATATGTCTATCGATAAAATTCCTTCTGCATTTCAAGCCGACGTTAAAAAGGAACTAGGAATCCAGGATGTTGTGGAGGAGCAACCTGCTGAAACGGTGGAACAGACTCCAGAACAACCGGTTGGAGAGTCTCCAGTTGAAGAATCACCATTGGAAACAACGCCAGTTGAGGAAACAACCGAACAACCCACTTTAGGCGGAAAATAAGGGGAACAAAGCGTTGCTAATAAGTAGCGCTATTTTATATTAGGGAGAGAATAGCAGTGTTTTCATATAAAGAGATATTTAACATTAGCGAACTATTTAATGTCAAAATCGGTGCCGCAGCATTTCTAGCGAGTGGAGTTGGTGGTTTTTTGACTTGGCTGTATGGGGGAACAACTTACAATTTACTATGCATGGCTGCCTTAACGCTTATTATTGCATTTGATTGGATTAGTGGTTCCGTTGCTTCTAAGAAAGATGGTAGCTATGCCAGTGTTTATGGATTACAGGGGTTAACAAGAACCTTAGTAATGCTTTTATTACCTGTCTTTGGTGTTCTAATGGACCAAATCTTTTCTATGCCTAATCTGATTTTCTTCTTGTTTTGGGGAGGTCTTATGTACCACACATTAAATTCCATGACAGCAAATTTCACAAGGGCAGGATGGGATAAGCTGATTCCAAATTGGGCTATTGATTATGTTGCAAGTGAAATCGAATCCAAAATTAAGCGAGCTAATTCTAGGGTAACAATCCCTGAAAAAACGGAAGATGATTCAATTAAATAAGGAGTGAAGGAACATGCTACAAACATTAAAGAAAATGGACAAAGGCACTGTCATTCGGACAGTGCTTCTTTTAATTGCTTTTGCTAACCAAGGATTAATTATTTTCGGAAAAGAAGCTTTGCCACTCAGCGATGACCAAGTTTCAAGCCTCATTGAAATGATTTACTATGTTGGGAGTTTTATTCTTACTGCAGTTGTTGCTCTGGTTGCTTGGTTTAAAAACAACTATGTGACAGCAAAAGGACAGCGACAGAAGGAAGTCTTAAAAGCAAACAACTTAACAAATGCAAAATAGGGCGCCTGCAGAGGTGCCTTTTTCTATGGAGGTGTCTGCAGTGGTAAAAAAAATTATTTGGTTTTTCAGCAAGGTTGATGCAGTTGAGCAAGACATTTTGTTAAATGAAAAATACTAATTAATTGGAGGAATTAAAAATGAGTGTGGAAATTTTAAAAAACAAAGCTATTAGTCGAATGGGTTCTGGAATGAATGCTGTTGTAAAAGAAAAGGTGTTAGATATCATTGAAAAAGCACACAAAGAAGGCATTTATGTTCTAATTACTTCTGGGTACCGTTCAGTCGCAGCGCAAAACAAGTTATTCGCAAAAGGACGTACAACTGCCAAATTACGCGCATTAGGAATAACAGGAATTGCTGGTGAGCCAAACGCTGACAAAGTAACAAACGCATATGGAACACAATCAAACCATACAAAAGGAATTGCTGTTGACTACTGCCTTACAAATGAAAAAGGAACTAGTGCTTATTGGAAAGTAAATAGTGATTGGAAACGGGTTGCTGCCATTGCTAAATCAATGGGATTTGAATGGGGTGGAGATTGGAAAGGTTTTGTTGATAATCCGCATTTAGAATACACAGGGAAAATCACAGTTTTGCCAGACAAAACGGAGGTTGGTTCTGTAATTGTAACTAACCCTAACAAGCCAGATACTAACGGGGATACTAATATTAAGAAATTTCAAGAATTCCTTAACGGTTATACAAAAAAAGCAAAAGTAACAAAATTAGTTGTAGATGGATATGCTGGCCCCAAAACGCTAACAGCTGCTGTTCGTGTCTTCCAATATTTCGCTAAGGTTACTATTGATGGCGAATTTGGACGGAAATCAAAAGCTGCTTGCCCTGTAGTAGTTCCAGGAACAACATGGAGCAAATGGACAAGATTAGTACAGGGGTTGCTTTACTTCCATGGGTATAATGCAAACGGCTTTGACGGTATTTATGGAAAAGGGTGTACAGATGCAGTAAAGGCATTCCAGAAAGCTAATGGATTAACAGCTGATGGAGAAGCCGGTCCGAATACATTTGCTAAGTTCTTTAATTAAGCGTATAACCCTCCCTTATTGAATCAAAAAGGGAGGGCTATTATTAAAATCTAGCACTAAAGTACAATCCCTTAGTGAGGTTCATAGAGAATTTATACTTTATTACCTAAATAAATATGTTTATTATGGAAATGAACATATTTTTGGGCTATTGGATGTTTTAATATGATTGGTTTGTTATGAAGAGGATTGTTCGGATTTACGTGTACAACTCTCTTCTTTTTCAGGTCAATAGTTATAGCGCCTCTATCAAACAAAGCATGTTCATTTGGACAAAGAACAATCATATTATCTTCTATATCAGGGCCGTTATGAATACCCAATGGATGAATATGATGTACTTCAGAAATGTATTGCCCAATGCTGACTTCTATTTGCTTTTGACATATTTGACAGGTGTGATTATAGATTGTTTTTAATTTTGAGACAAGATTTTGTTTCCTCTTAGTTAGTTGAATCTCCCTTTTCACTTTTTCTGGATTTTCATCGCCTTGTTTCCTATAGTTTTTCGAATAAGATTTTGTAGAAGAATTGGTTTCTTTCTTTTCTATTGGTATTGTTGAACCGACAGGTATCCTTTTTAGATCTATTTCAGGTAAAGATTTGGCTTTTTGTATGAGTTCTGTAGTTGGAGGTATATTTTCAGCAATATCTTCAGTTGCCTGTAATAGACTTTTGTTTATAATAGATTCTGGTTTTATTTCTATTTCTTTACTCAAACCTATAAAATCATTAATTGTAGTATTGAGTGGAATTCTTAAATATTCTTTATTACGCATAAAAGTAAAGTGAACTTTTTCTTGTTCAACTAATGGATGAACAAATTCTTTTAACTCTTCCATTGTGCTATATTTTCTTAATAAAGAACTTACTTGTTTTAATTTAAGTTTAACAGATTTTGTTGGCCTTTTTTCGTAATTATATTCAAACATAAGATGCCCGTTTATGAGAGTCTTAGACTGTTGTTGTTCTGTTATATTTGAAGTTTTAAAGTCACCCTTTTTTTTTTCAGGAACATATAATGAGCTAATTTCATAGACGATTTTCCCCTCAAAACTAACAATTGGTAAGTGTTTATAATTTTTTGGATTTTTATAGTAACTATTTAATTTGCCTCTAACCATAGGCATTTCTTTTGGGTCAGGAACAGGCTGTGTTTCTCCATTATAAAGTACATGAGGTAATTTTCTAAATAGTAATGGCCCAAAGGATACATCCTTAAATAATCGATCTACAACTTTTTTTTGTTTGGTTTTTAAATGCTTAGGGCTAATTCTAATATTCTTTCCTGGTATTTTTATCTTTCTATTAATATCCATTATTAGTTCCTTCTTTATGAAATATTTACTTATATTATATTTATAAAAAATCATTTTTCAATCTTTTATATATGTTTTTACTGCTGATACATAAAAAAAATCTCATATAAAAGATCAGTGGCTAGATAGTAAGTTAAATGAATACAACTATATCTTGTACTACTACTTTCTAAATAGCTCTTCAATTCCTTTTCTTTAAAAGACAAATTTTTTATAAGCTTGGCTAGATGCATCCGTTTCATAAGGCATTTTATCTTCTAAAACATTATTATCCTGTGGATGTATTGTAGAGGCCTGTCCCTTTTATTATAGTCTTACGAAAGAAAGCAGTTACTCATCTTTCTTGAAAATAACCATTTTGTATAATAAATAGTTGTGAAACAAAATAGACAGGAGAAATTTTAAATGAACACGTTTCTTGTATTTCAAAATAAAAGTTACAAAGAAGAACGAAGGGGAGGCTATTTGTGGGCGCCTCAAAAAAATAATGCTGGACAAACGTTTCATCATTGGACGGATATGAAATTGATTAAAAAAAATGATATCATTTTTAATAGTTACAATGGGAAATTAGTGTCTGTTTTAATTGCAAAAGAGAATTGTAAAGAACATGAAAGGCCGACTGGATTAGACCAATTAGACCTTTGGGAAAAAGATGGTTGGTTGGTTAATGCCAAATACATTGATTTACAGGAACCTATTACATACAAGGATTACATGGGGGATATTCTAAAGATTCAAGACAAAAAATATGCTCCATTTAATAAATCTGGACGAGGGAACACCGGTTATCTTTTTAGGGTATCTAAGGATCTTGCAGGCTTTTTCTTTGAACTAATTGAAAAGAAAAATGGTGTTTCACTAAAAATGTTTCAGATAGAGAACGAACTACAAAAAGAAATTGTAAATGAAATAGAAAAAGGTTTAACTGAAGCAATTACTTTAGATAAAACAGAAAAAGAAACAATTATTAAGTCTAGAATTGGTCATTCGGCTTTTAAAAAAGCTCTTTTTGTAACTGAACAAAAATGTAGAATATGCGGTATGAAAGATGAGCGATTTCTAATTGCAAGCCATATCAAACCGTGGAGTGAATCAAATAATCAAGAAAGGTTAGATGTCCATAATGGATTGTTATTATGTCCTAATCACGATGCTTTATTTGACAAAATGTATATTACATTTGATGAAACAGGAAATATTATGGTTAAGCAAAGTTTAGATGAGGCAACGAAAATACTTCTTAATATTAATGAAAGAATGCATATTAATATGAATGAACAACAACAAAATTATATGAACTGGCATAGGGAAAAGTTTTTGGCCAATTAAGAGTATGTCCTTTAATATCTTTTTTAAGAAAGTTTAGTGTTTTTAGTATTTAATATATTTAATATAAATTAAGGTAACCCCCTATTAACGGAGGCTATATTGATGAAAGAGAGTTATTCTTGGTCTAAACCAAAGGAAGTTCTAAACATAATTGGAAGAAAGCATGTTGATTGGTCCATTTTTGAAGGTGGATCTACTATACCTAGTGAATTTCATGAGGACTTTGACAAAGCAAATGGTATCCATGTGAAACGTGGAGAAAAAAGAGAACTTAAATTAATCTATAAGGGTCGAACTTATCAAGCGATATTTCTAAATCTAAATAGAAAAAACATTAAATCTGAAACATATCAAATTAGATATGATAGTAATAAGAAGTTAAAAGAATTATTAACTGAAATTTATTTTTTTAGCTACAAGTATCTAAATGCTGCACGTGAGAAAGCTCGATTAGAAGGTAAAAAGAAAGTTTTTGCTATTGTTCCAAATGAGCAAGCCGAATTTATTGACTTTTGTAGTACAGGTAGACCGTTTGAATATGAAATTATTCTTCACCCTTTTACTGGGGGAATTTTATATGATGAAAACTATCAAGAAGAAATTGAAACTTCTTTTCATAATAAATTAGTAGAATATTTGGATATCCCCAAAAATAAAATTAGTAAAAGATTTTCTAATTCATGTTCTTACAAAAGAGATAAGGTTGTAGGTAGAAATGCAATAATATCGGCTAATTTTCTATGCGAAGTTAATAACAGTCATGAAGATTTTATTTCTAAGGTTACAGGTAAGAACTATGTGGAAGCACATCATCTAATACCAATTGAGTTTCAAGGAAACTTCGAAGTAAGTATAGATGTTGAAGCAAATGTGGTTTCATTATGTTCAAAATGCCATAAGAAATTGCACCATGCTATATTTAATGAAAAACAAAGGATTTTAGGAAACTTGTTTGAACAGAGAAAAGAACGTCTTAAGCTTTGTGGAATTTCATTAAGTGAGGAATTACTTCTTAGTTATTACAGATAAAAACTATACTTCAATTCCTATGCTTTTTAATTTGTATTAACTGGAATTTCTTCTTTGCCTGCCGGATTGTATAACAACTTAACATTAGGCTTGTTTTACGATTTTTTGTTTTATAAAAGTTATTAAAAATGATATTATGTAAAATCAAAATCAAATTCTATTTGTTCCGTACTAAAGTCCAGTTTGTCGAAAGGTAACTTTTACTTTATGTTACAAACAGAGCAAGATGGTGGAAAAGGGAATGTTTGTAACATAAACTAAACAAATACCTAAATAAGGAAAAATCGCTAGAAACATGTATAGTTCAATAATCAAGAGGTAAGGAAATATTTTCTTGTAGGTATGAAAGGTGAAGTTAATATGAGTGAATCAATGCAACGAATTAATCGATTTAGAGATGAGCGCAACTGGAGGCAATTCCATAATGAAAAAGATCTGGCCATTTCAATCTCTTTAGAAGCAAATGAATTATTAGAATTATTTCAGTGGAAAACACCAGAGGAATCTAAGGGAAACCCTGAGCGACTCAAAGAGGAACTGGCAGATGTGCTGATTTATTCTTATATGATGGCCGATAATCTAGGATTTGATATTGATGAAATTATCGCAGAAAAATTGATGAAAAATGCCCAGAAATACCCAGTACCCAAAAACATTGGTCAAAAAAAGAAATATAATGAATTGGATGAGGCGGATTAAGAATGGCTAAGTACAACTGTATAACATTGAAAGTAAAAGATGGAGAATTGGACGGTTTCAATAAACTTCGCCAGCCTGAACAAAATATTCTTAAAAATGGCAATGTCGTTTATATCTACAAAGGCACGAAGTCGAAAAAGGTTTACATCGGACAAACGAAACACTTTACCGAGCGAAATAGGCAGCATTACAATGGTCAAGAGGGAAAATTTAATATAGCAGATTTCGACCAAGTAATTATTCTTATTTCATCCTATTTTAACGGTTCAGCCTTAGATGATGTCGAAAGCCAACTGATAACCTACTTTATGGCGGACAATCCAAAAGCTAAAAAGCAGCTGGTTCAATATGATAATGATGAGATCATTAATCGGACCAATGGCAACAGTGTTAACGACTACCGAGAACGAGAAAGTGTTGCTACAGAAGTCATCTTGCCATTTTGGGAAAAAGAGTTATACCCTAAAGGATGGGTGAGCACACCGACTATAGAGAAGATACGCAATGAAGCACTGGTCAAATATAGCCCAATCAAAGAAATAACAAAACAGCAAATGGACTATATTATAGAGATTGAATCAAATCCTGATAAAAGCTTTGTGATTAATGGTGATGCAGGAACTGGTAAAACGGTTTTGCTGACTCATTTGGTCGCTAAGCTGTTGAATGACAAACCTGATCAACGAATAGGAGTCGTTTTGCAACCTAATTGGATTCAAACGGGAAAAGATATCTTTAGAGTATATGGAATGAACAACAGTAACCTGACACTTGCAACCTCGACACAGCTGATTAACGGCGATGAAAACTATGATGTTGTAATTGTTGACGAATCTCATAAGCTATCCAGAAAATTTTCCAAGCAAATGGCATCTTTTAACAGTGTATATAAAGGAAGATTTAGCCAGGATGATAACCACTTGGAGGCTTTTAAAAAAATAGGTCGCCAAATTGTGTTAATGTATGACGTATTACAAGCTATTCGCCCTGCCAATATTACACGTGCACAATTCAATAAAGCAACTAAAGAATTTGAAAAGAGATACTTAACAACTCAATTTAGAATCCAAGCCCCAGAAGGAAAGAATTATACATCAGAAGATTTTGTAAACGGAATTAAATATCTTTTGTATAAGGATACAGGTCTATTAAAACAAACGAATTTTGACTCGGAATTTGACAGAGCAGTGTTCCATGATAATGATGCGGATGCTTACTTTGGATATTTTGAAACAAAACCTTTAAAGAATTTGATTGATTGGGTAGACGAAGACAGAAATTTTAATCCTGAACACATAAACCGCGTGCTAGGTGGATTAGTTGAACCTTGGAAGCAGGCTGATGGCAAAGATCCATCAATCACTCATTGGCATGAAGGAGATATCAAAAAAAGATGGAATTCCACTCAAGAAAATTGGATTAATTCAGATGATGACGATGCTGAGGAGCAGATTGGCTCCGTCTTTGCAGTTCAGGGGATCGACTTGAATAAAGTTGGTGTTCTAGTCGGCAATGATCTTCAAGTTGATACAAAGGGTCGTTTATTCGGCAATCCAGAGAATTTTCATAATGTAAACGGCAAGTTCTCCAAAGAAGATGAAAGCCCGGAAAATGCACAAGAATTTACCTTGTTTGTGTTGAATATTTACTATATTCTGATGACTAGAGGAATTGACGGGATTCGGCTGGGATTCTGGAAAAACGATGCATTTAAAAGGTATATGAAGGAAATATTGGAGATTAAATAGGTACCTGAAACTTTGCATGCATTAATTTTTAACAAATCTCTACTCGTATCCTCAGGACTTGTCTTCTAGGCTTAGCTGATATTTGACTATGAAATTTATAAAGGGATATTTAAAATTAAACTTCCTTCAAAAAAGCTTAAGAACATGATAAAGTGTAGTCGAGAGCAGTAGTTTAGCATAAAAACAAATAAGCCAAGTCTGTCTACCATAATAACCCTATAGTCACTATACAAGCCCTGCTCTAGTAGAGGAGGGCTTAGTTCTATTTAAATTTAATTGCAAAAAATATTTTACAAGTATTATCTTGGAGACATGGCACCGCCTAAGTAGGTTTTCGGAAAATAAAAGTCCTTACAACCATTATTCTTCGAAACGGTTTGTTTGTGTCTGTAACACTTACTTAGTGATGCGTTATAACTATTACAATGCCCACATCTTTTAAATGAAGTATCATTAGCAATCCATATTTTCGGAGTTGAGAGAACTTTATTCTCCTTAACTATATTTTTTCCTTTTTCACTTTTTTCTTCCTTCCATATTACCTGTTGTTCATTGTTATTAGTTTTTTTGTTTTGAGTATTATAATTTTCTTTCATAAGATAGTTTATTCTATTTTGTTTAATCATTTGTTTTTTTTCTTGCTTTGCTTTCTTACGTTGTTTCTTTTCAGTAGGAGATATAATTTTTTTAGAATTTTTCTTAGAATTGTTTTTTAGGTCAATTACCGAATAAGGAAACTCATATTTTATACCAAAATTAATATCTACAATAGACAATATATAGCTGTGTAAGGTATTTTCTAGTTCATTTATATGAAAGTCCTTTGAGTAACGTATTATGTAACCGTCATGGTTTTTAGATAACGTAGTATGTTTGTTAATTTTAACTGTATTATTTGTATTAATGTTATTAGAAATTCTCAATTCTAACCTTTTAGGAATTAATATCTTAACTAGTATGTGGTGATTGGAATTGTTTCTTTGTTTGCGATTTAATAAAAGTTTATAGTGATCTGGTTCGTTTACCAATTCCTCTATCCTAATTTTACTAATTCTTAAACTGAATCTAAGTATACTATTTGGTAAACTTTTAATCTTTTTATCCATTTCAATGCGCATTATGTGTATACTCCTTTTTTAAAATCTAACAAATTTATGTAAATTATCCCATTTTCTATAAAAAAATATATCATTTTTTGTGTATTTTGTGAACTTGTAGGAATATAAGATTATAAAAAGACTCTTTCCTAATAATGGGGAAGGGGTAATATACCTATAATGTATACTACACGTCAAGTTGCTAATGACAATAAAATTTACTGTAGGCTTGGAAAAAAGTTAAGATCATATGAGAACGTAAAAATCAACACTTTTCATTCTATTATCCATGATAGTTGCGAAGCAATCTAAAATAGACACAGGAAGAGTCAATAAGTTCACCAAGAAGAAATCCGAGTGGTTCCTAGAGTTAGAGATAACTAATTAAAGTGATCTCACCTAAAATAAAAACTCAAAAACTTCTTTGTAATACTCCGCAGATTAGTATTAAAGAAATTTTGAATTATCATGATATCCACGGACATCATCTCTAAATAACTACTGTCAAGCCATAAAGAGTGTGATAAAATTGGTCTTAATATATAAAGAATGGAGTGCACTTTTCGTATGGAATACAAAATAAAGTGGGATAAATTATTAAATGAAACAAGGGAAAAATATAAACATAAAAAGCAAACACCTGAGGAAATTGAACAAGATAAAAATAAAAAAGATACAGATCCTAATGATATAGATGAACATCGTAATCAATTTGAACGTGATTATGATCGTGTAATGAGTTCTTCTTCTTTACGCAGGTTACAAGATAAAGCTCAAGTGTTTCCCTTGCAAGAAAGCGACTTTATCAGAACAAGACTGACCCATTCAATGGAAGTATCAGCTATTGCACGTTCTTTTGGAACATGGTTAGATAAGTGGCTAGTAACTATAAACCAATTAAAGCCAGAACATCTTGGGAAAATCCCAGCAATATTGGCAACTGCTGGATTAGTTCATGATATTGGGAATCCACCTTTCGGTCACTACGGTGAAGATGTGATTAAAAAGTGGTTCAAATCTTATTTTGAAGAAAAAGAAACGTTAAAATTAACTGAAAAACAAAAAAATGATTTTCTTAGTTTTGATGGTAATGCACAGGGAATTAGAGTACTATCAAGACTACAATTTCTAAATGATCAGTATGGAATTAACTTTACATACGGAACTTTGTCTGTTCTGATCAAATACCCTTGGGACTCTTCAGATGATATTGCCAAGAAGAAAAATAAATTTGGGTATTTTCATGAAGATCTTGAATTTGCTAAAGGGATTTTAGAATCAACTGTAGGGATTGATAAATGCAGGAATCCTTTAACTTATTTTTTAGAGGCATCTGATGATATTGCATATTTAGGAGCGGACGTGGAAGATGGTGTAAAGAAAAGAATTATCCCCTGGGAAAAAGTTTTTGAACAAGAAATCTGTGGAAATGCAGCAATTTATGATGCTTATAAAGAGGATATAGAAGATTTAAAACAGAAACATGAAAATGCTAAGAACAATAATTTTCCTGATTATCTTTTAACTAGTGTACAAAACTTTAAAGTATGGGCACAAGGTAAGATGATTCGTGAGGTTAAACAAGTCTTTATAGATAACTATAAGACTATTATGAATGGTGAATTTGGAACAGAAGAGCTACTCGAAAAAACAAAAAATGCAAGCTTGTTACAAAAATTATTTAAAGATCTACTATTCACTTACTGTTTTCCAGATAAAGAAGTTCTTTCTCTTGAATTAATTGGTGACACTATAATAACTGACCTCTTAGATATTTTTGTAAAAGACTGTATTATGGATGAGAGTTATCTCGATGAAGAGAAAAAGAAGTATTCTTTAGAATCCTCCCGTGCAAAATCAGGAAAATTATTCAAAATGATTTCACCTAACTTTGTATTTGTCCATTGCTTGCGAGAAGATAAAGGTGAGTTAAATAAGGGGAACTATAAAAGTATCAAGGAATTAAATCATTATTCAAGATTATTGTTGGTTACTGATTTTATCTCAGGGATGACAGATTCATACGCGGTAGATTTGCATCAAAAGTTAAAAGGTGTTAAAATGCCTTAAATAAGCAAAGGAGTTGATTAGAAATGAATAAGATACCAGAAATTCGAAATAATTTTCTTTCCTTCTTATCTAATCATCCGCAGGCTAAAGAGTTTGTTTTTTATCTGGAACAAAATGCAGACTTAATTTTATTTGGTGGATGCATCCGTGATTATATGGAACATAGATTCACAGAACCCCCTCGAGACTTTGATATTGTTTTAAATAACAATAACCTTGATTTAGAAACTCTTATTTATTCTTCACTAGGTTCTTTAGACTATAGTATATGCAAGAATAAATTTGGTGGTTATAAAATTCATATATCCGATTTAAAGTTTGATATTTGGGAAATTCAAAAAACATGGGCTTTCCAAGAAAAAAAAGTCAGTTATAGTTCTTTTGAAGACCTAAACAAAACTGTGTTTCTAAATATTGATAGTTTATTCTATAATTTAAGCACAGGTATTTTATATGATGAAGGTTATCGAGAAGCTTTAACACGAAGTGAATTAGACATCATATTACAAGAAAATCCATATCCTGAATTAAATTTGGCCAGAGCATTTAGATTTAAATCCAAGTATGGGTTAGATTTTTCTAGTAAATTGAAGGACTTTTTTTATAGCTGGTTAGGTAACTTTGAAAGTGATAAAACTGCACTTAACATTCTTAAAGAAATAGAAATCAAGAGATATAACTCCTCGTTGGTGGAAGATGAATGGGAAACTATTAAAAATAATAATTATACTACTAGTAAAGAGCTAGTAGAATTGTTCTAAATTGTGGTATATCTTAATATAAAGTAAACATTAGATAGTCCATACCTAACAATAGGTATGGACTATAATTTTATGGTTTTCTATATTTTTTATATTTTTTATAACTGAATCGATATCATAATCCAGAGCCATTTTGGACAAAGTTTTTCAGAAATTAAAGAATCAATTGTGCCATTCTCTTAACTGTTATTACGATAATCTTAAATTTTAAACGAGCAGAAATAAAAAAAGTTATGGCCCGTTATTACAAAGATTCTGTTCAGCAGGAAATACAAAAAGGATAGAAATTTTATATTAAGTTAAGATTGTTATACTTGTTTATGTTGTTAAATATTATATTTTTAATTTGTATAATATTAACTAAATAGATGTTTTGTGAACCTCATTAAAAACTGACGAATTTGTTATACGGCTATTTTACTGTTTATAGAAGCTACTATTATAATAAATAGAATGAATGGTTTTTATTAAAATTTATTTTTTTAGATTTTAGTATAAGGATGATGAGTGTGAGTTTAGTAGGTGCTAAGTTAAAAGTAAAAGATATAATTAAGATATCAAATCAGAATACCTTGGATAACAATATGTTAGACGAATTATTATGTGATCTAGAGAAGTTCGTACGAAATATTGGGTATAAGAAAAAGTATAAAGACGATACAAAAGCTCAACGTATGGCATGGGAGAAACAAATTAAATTCTTAGCAGAAAAATTTGAAAGATGGAAGTTGAATACCGAACTCTTTGTTCTATTTGAGTATATGTTGCCAAAAGAAAATACAAAAAGGCCAGATGTTATACTCCTTTTTGAAAGTAAAATAATTTCTTTAGAGTTTAAGACATCGGGTAATTATGTTGATGATAGTTATGCTTTGCAATTTGTAGAGTATGGGAAAATTCTTCAAGAATATCATCAATATAATATTTTAAATAATGTAAAGGTTGAATCATTTTTAATAATGAGTTCAGTTAATAAAGTAGATATAAATTTTGAAACAAGAGTGTTAGATAATTATATCCCAAAGGATTTGGATAGAGTACTTGGTAAAGATTCTTTGGATAATTTATTTGAGTCATTAGCCCAAGAAAATATTATGACTGAAGTTGAAGTGAATAATTGGATTCGCAGTGAACGTGGTAGATCACGCAAAATTTGGGATGAGGCAACAATAATTAAAGATGCTTTAATAAGCGGTGAAAAAGGCGCGTTAAGTAAATTAAATGGGATAGCATATGAATATCTTAAGGAAACAGATGAATTTATTGAAAGTATTACTAAAAATAATAAAAGCAAAAATCTTATATTCGTAAGTGGTGTTCCAGGTGCAGGCAAGACATTAATCGCACTGCTACAATTATTTAGAAATATCGGACAAGGAATAGCATCTAGATATTATACTGGTAATGGTGCGCTTATCAGTGTACTTAAGGGCATAACAGGGTCAAATGATATTGATTATTTTACTGGTTTTAGAAATGATTACATAATTAAAAACGGGATTGTTAATGAAAAAGTAGTTATTTTCGATGAGGCACAGAGATTCTGGACAGCAGAAAAGGCAGAAACGTCTAGAAGTGATGCAAAAGGAATTATAGAAGCAAATTACAGTGACAATATAACTCTAATTGCCTTAATCGGAGATGGGCAGAAACCTTTATATGGCGAAGCGGGAATTGAATCTTGGATAAATGAACTTCGAGATGATAACTCATGGCAAATATATGCACCGACTAATTATAAAGAAAAATTTATAGTAGCAGAGGAAAAAATATCTTTTCATGAAGAATTGTATCTAAGTACATCAGTAAGAGCTGGTTTTACCGATATTTCTAATTTTATTGAGTCTGTTCTAAAGGCAGATCTAATTGAAGCAAGCAAACAATATGATAAAATAAAAAAGAATGGAACTATGGGAGTTGATATAAAAATTTGTCGAGAATTGAATTCTTTATATGAAAAAAAGAACGATTTGACGTATTTAGAAAGATTAAAACAGCGAGGCGAGAAGAATACAGATAACAAATATGTATACGGCATTTTGTGTTCATCAAAAGTTGAAAAAAGTAATTTAATTAAGTATTCTAAAGAGTTAATCAAAGAATCTTATCAAAAAAATAGTCAAGCTTACAGATGGTATACTGAAAAGTGTTGCGATGTTAAAAATATTACAGTGGGAACGGAGACTTTTTGTCAAGGATTGGAATTAGATTTACCAATCGTTTTATTCGCAGGAGA
This sequence comes from Niallia laureatilytica, assembly GCF_046613985.1. Lineage (NCBI taxonomy): Bacteria > Bacillati > Bacillota > Bacilli > Caryophanales > Bacillaceae > Niallia > Niallia laureatilytica. Next base: position 128,259 of record NZ_JBKKHP010000004.1, read on the forward strand.
TTATTATTTAGAGAAAAAAGATAATTTATTAAAATGGAAAAGCAATCCATCAAAATATAAAAAGAGAAATATCCCTAATGATGAAGAAGAAGAAATAATGAGAGATACTTATAGAATATTATTAACACGTGTTACGAAAGAAATGATGATTATTATTCCAAATGATATAAAATTTAATGAAACCTATAATTTCTTTAAGAAAGTAGGATTAGAGGAATGGCATAGTGATCCTACTACCTCTATTTTATATAATAAGCCACTATCAACACACACCACATTGTGAAGCTGTTGCGTGGTTGGAGTTGTTAAATTATAAAAAAAACTTATTAAATAAATACTTAAGTCGAAGCTAGAGGCTAAATAAGTTTGAGGAAGTTTAACTTCTTTATACAATCTTTGCCCTAAATTGTGCCCCAATTGTGCCCCCAATTGGTGAAAAAGTATGAAATAAAATAAAATAAGGATTGTAATATCTATAGGATATTAAGGTATTTTATAAAGGAATACAAAGCATTTAAAAGACAAAGCATGTTCCGCACACAAGTGCATCCATGGGAGAGAGATCAATACATGGAAATGTATTAAAAGGAAGAAGCCTTGACACTGTTGGTGTCAGGGCTTTTCTTATTTATAAAGTTGTTTTTTGAGCAATTGCTAATATCCTAACCCTGAATATCCAATAAACTAGTGGTCATGAGATGAATACATTTTCAAATCTGTTGAATTTTATCACTTTATTATTCAATATTATCTACAAAATAAATTGGATCGTCACTTTCTAGTAGGATAGTTTTTATTAGTTTCAGAGTAGTAATATCTCTTACTGTAATTATTGTTTTATCATTTACGTATGAACGTGTATATACTTCGGGTTTTGAGTCATCAACATTTAATATTTGTTCATCTGTATTACTAGAAATGATTTGCATCGTAGGTGTAGCTTTATCAAAGTTTAATTTAGCTAGATAGGACTTATCTTCATCATTTAGTTTAAAGTTTATTAGTATTGTGTTATTGTCTATGCTAACATTTTTATTATAAGTTATAATCTTAGGGTTACCAGAAAAGGGAGCGAAAGAATAGAATGGAAATTTTTTGATATTTAAGTCGCTGTCTATACTAACTATATCTCCATTGAACATAAATAAATAAAGTTTTTCATCTGGACTAGTATAAGTAAAATAATTAGGCATATTATCCAAGTGTATTTCTTCTAAAGGTTTAAAGTTACTATCCATTTTTTTAATTTGTAAGATACCTTTTTGATCATTAATTGCAGATTTGTTTATACCTACCGCAATTACATAATTTTCTAGTACGGTTATATCATGTGTTCTGAATGCTTCTGATAAGTAATTGCATTTTTTTAAAGTAATATCGCAATATTCATTCTGATTATTGGAATCAAGAATAGTTATTATATATTCAGAATTACTTTTTTTAAAATACTTTTCTATATATTTTTTTTGTTTTGTTTCTATCAAACTCATTTTCTTTGTTTGGGGATTATAATTAATAACTTTATTGTCATTTGAATATGCACCGCTGGCAAAATAAAAATTGTTATCAAATTTAAATACATCTGAAGGAGCGAAGAGTGAATCTTCTATATTGTACTTTTGAATTTCATTTCCATTTAAGTCAATCTGTTTTATATATCCATCTTGGGTAAAAGGTGTATGGAAATGAAATAGCAAATAACCGTTATTTTTTTCTAAAGAAAACTTTCTTATATCAGTTACAGTTTTTTCTGACTGTATACAGCTACTAAGTGTCAATACAAGTAAAATTAAGCGGAAAAACTTCATATCATTCTCCTCAATTAGGATAATATACAAATACATTTATACAGATAATCGTGTACAGTTATTGCACACGATTATCAAGGTTACTTAGTATGGATTTTTTTTATATGAAACGGTGTCATAATCTGCAGCAATATCGTAAGGTAAAACAGTTATTAATTTTGGTTCACCACCTCCAATACTGTATCCAGCAGACTTCCAAGCTTTATAAACTAATTTAGAGCAATACCACTGTGATTCATTACCTATCGTAGTTTTCAGTTTATAAGGGTCACCTACTTGTTTCATCGCATAATTTACAGCATTGATATATGCTTTATCAGGTGCATTTTTCACATAATATTGTTGTTCATCAGGAACAGTTGACCAATACTTTGAGGCAGATTGATGTACCACTCCTGGTTTAGGGAGAGCTTCAATTACTTTATCTTTCGTAGTACTTAATATCCCTGCATGTCCATGAGCAAAACCACCTGTTTTAGCCCTAAAACTTATCAGGATATCTCCTTTCCCACTCCAACCGCTTATGGCTCTTGAAGCACCTACTTTAGATTCATTAACGAACTCAGTATTTCCTTTTTGGTTTGCAACATCATATAAAAGACTGTCAATTTCATTTAAACTATTAATCATAGTAGAGGTTTTTTCTGCAACCAAATCAGGGTCATTTGCTAAAAATTCTTCAACAATGTCTGTACCTTGTAAACTAAAGTTTTGTTTTTCGTCCTTTGTAATCTGTTTATCGTTCTTTATCTGCTCTTTAATTGAATCAAGTTGTAACATCACTTGATCATAGGATAAATTTTGTTCCTTAGCATTACTGCTTATTGGATTAAAGCTACTTCCAATAATGAATGCAGCTAAGGTAAAAGTAGATATTTTTTTAAACACATTATTTCCCCTCCAACATTAAAAATGTCTAATGAACCGGTTCATGGGAATATTACCATATTATTCAGTTAATTAATTTGGTTTTTGGTTTTTGTTAAAAAGAATTCAAAAATAGAATTATAATACTATTTACATAAATCTATTTAATAATTTTATCTCAGTTAGATAGGTGAAGTGAGAGAGAATTAGGATTAATAGTAAAGTATTGTCAGTTGTTTTGTAACTGGAGAGATTAATAAGTCGATGTGGGAGGAGTCTTTTTCTAAGGCTGGTGTACTAAAGAATAAGGGATATAAGATAATAGATATTGCTGAGGAACAGGGAATTGACCCTGTTCTTTTTGCGTCCATAGCTTTTCTTGAAATAGCACGGGGAACGTCTAAAGCTGTAATAGAAAAGAATAATCCCGGCGGCTTAATGTCCAGTAATGGTTTATTTGTCTTTGTTAGTTTAGATGAAGGGTTAGAAGCAATGGGAGTTACGCTTCATAATCGAATCTTAGTCGACGGTAAAAGTACATTTGAATTGTTAGGACAAGTGTACGCGCCGATTGGGGCAGAGAAGGATCCAACAGGATTAAATGTTCATTGGGTTCCAACAGTATTGGAGATAGTCGGAAAGTTAGGGGGACTAACAAAAAACTGTGATTCATCCAGTTTGGGAACAGGAAGCTATATCGTGCCTGTAGATAATCCCGTTGTTACTTCTGGGTTTGGCATTAGATGGGGAACGCTTCATAAGGGTATTGATTTGGACATCCAATTGGTAGACCAGTAAAAGCAGCTGATGCAGGAACGGTTACAGTTGCGAACACTCGTGTAGTGCCAGGGTATAGTGGCTATGGACATGTTATTCAAGTTCAGCATGGAAGTGAATGGACACTATATGCACATTTAAGTGAAGTGCATGTAATAAAAGTTGGTCAGAAAGTTAAACAAGGTGTGATCATCGGTGAGGTATGGAATACGGGCAAATTGCACAGGTCCTCACTTGCATTTTTTATATTAGTAAAAGGTACTAGGTGGACAAATACATCCTGCACCTTTTATGAGATATTGTAATGAATAACGAAGTTTTAAATATGAACATTAGAAAACGGATGGACATGTAGAACTATAGTATAAGCTAAAGAATATTATATTGTGATGTAATACTATTAATCTGTATAATAAAAAAGAAGAGCCATTTTTTCTTATTGTGATGGTGCAAATAGGATATAAATAAGTTTATCTTAAATACATTATTGTATCTTGATATTTAAACCATTTCGTTTCATGAAAAATTGAACGATAACCCAGCATTAATCTCTGTTAACATCCCGAGATTTACAGAATTATTATAGGAGAGTACTAAAATAAAAATGAACTATTTAATCTTACTTTTAACGACCATCTTTCTTGTTGGATGTACCAACGTAGAAGATGTGTCCATTACAGATGAAAAGACAGATTCACAAGAAGTAACCACAGTTAATACAGATAAAACTAGTGAAAAAGAAGAAGCTGATACTGCGTTGGTTAATGAACCAGTGGAAGAGGAAACACCAACCGAAACAAATAAGGAACTGTTCTCAGGGTACAAACTTATTGAAGTGGATGGTGGTGATTTGTCTGGATATCGTGAACCTAATGTCGTCGTTGACATTGGTTATGGGGACCGTAAATATTGGGCATTTACTAATGAATACGGGCAGCTAGTTCGTGTTATTGCTGATGAAATCACTCTTCAAGATGACGAGAACGAACCTGTATTATCGTCTGGCAGATATTACTCTGATGAGGCAAAGGTTCCTGGTGTCGAAAGTGACGTTTTAGATGAAGGACATATCATTGCTGATTCTCTGGGAGGGGTATCGAATGCTTACAATATTACTCCACAAGATAGTACGCTTAACCGACATGGTGATCAAGCTTATATGGAAGACGCAATCCGTAGAGCAGGTGGAGCCACTAATTTTGAAGCAATAATCACATATCCGGATACGAAAACGCAGATTCCTTCAAGTTATCAGTATACCTATACTTTAATGGGGAACGAGATTGTAGATACATTTGACAATGTGAACCCTGATGAAGTGAACGCATCTCTCGGTTTAACAGGCAGTAAGCCTTCTGATTCAACTAGTTCAAACACAGATGGTGATATTTCTAGTGTTGATACAGACGGTAATGGACAGGTGACGATTAAAGAAGCAAAAGCAGCAGGGTTCAGTATGCCAATAACGAGTGACCATTGGTTATACCCCTATATGCACGATGCTGATAAGGACGGTTTGGTAGGAGAGTAAGCCCTAGAATTATGAGGCAAAATAATATAGGAATGAGAGAACATTTAACTCGTTGGAAGTTTTATAACAATTTGCGAATGGATGTTTGTATATGAACAACTGAAATCAATGGTTGTATCATCTAGATTTGTATGGTTATTATTTTTCGTTAACAAGAGCATCTATCCAAAAAGGATGAATGCTCTTGTTTCTTATGTCTAATATCTCAAAAATAGAAAATAAATGAAACGTTGTTTTGGAATTTATGGTAAAATGTGGATGTTGACTAATTTTGAGGATGGGTGACGTAATGGAATTAGCGGTTTTTAGACCTGTTTTTATTACCATGATTTCGGTTTTGTTATTGTTACTGATTTTAATTCAATTTAAAGAGAAATGGAAGCAACTCAATGGATTTACTGTTATAAGTATTTCATTAGTATGTTTAATAGTGGGTGCTATTAATATCTGGCAAGAAGGTATCGTTGTAGATGAATTTAATTTAGTAGGAGATGCTGTATCATTTGTAATGTTTCTTGTTATTGTAGTTCTATCTTTCCTTAATCCTGTATTGTTTAGTATTAAGAGATAATAATTTTTATTGCTGTTTCTAGATAAGGTGAAATCAGAGTTGAAAAAATCGAAACGAAAAAATCCAACTATTATATACAGAGGTGGATTTTCAACAGCATATAATTTACACCCAACAAAATACAGGTAAAAAGCGTAAAAAAATGTAAGGGTAGTTTTGGAGAAAGAAAAAAATGCATCCCATTAAGAATACATTTTTTATGTAGATTTATCCTTTTAGGTCAATAGAATTACCTAATGTTGGATGTGGAGCTTGAAGCATTTCCATCATTTGTGTTGCAGTTTGCTGAGTATTATCCATAGACATTTTAGTTAATGCTAAGCTTACACTTTGACTAAGTGAAGCTTGGTGCATGCTAACTGATAAAGCTGGAATATCCAAGAAACTCACCTCCCTTATTATTATCGGCAAAATATAAAAAATCTAAATTACTGTATAGAATGAAATGCAGATTGATGTGGAAGGGAAGAGCTAAAAAATGTAATGGATGATTAGCATTTGTCCAGTTAGACGGAAAACTTCTACAAATTCACATCTCCTTTAAGCTAAAATTCAGCCAATTGAGGTGAAGATTTAGGTAGTAATGTAATTGGACAATGAGTATGCTGAGCGAGATAAAATTCCTACAGATTTAACCCATTTGGAATAAAGTAAATGGCTTTAAATCAAGAAAAAAGGGTCTTGGTCAATGGAGTAGACATTTCTACAAATATACTAAATATATTAAAAATGTTAAAAAAAGGTGGTGTTGAAGTGAAGAGATATTCTGCTGCACTTTCTATTGTCTTTACGTTTATAGGTATTAGCCCGTTATTTATCTATGACATTGGCGAATGGTTTTTACAAATATTAATCGTTTCCATGGCAATATCCTTAATATTTGCCTTGTGTGCTGAAAAAAATATTTGGAGAAAGATTGCTCTTTGGTTTCTTGGCTTAGTGTTTCTTGTACTCGTACTATTTTTTCTTGCAATGACTATACTTTGGGATGAACCTTAATTTATAGGAGACGGAAATCGATTGTTAAACTAAATTAACTTATATAAACAATAATAAATTAGTAAGTACATAAACTGACTATTTTAGAAGTATGTAAAAATTCTCCCCCAATAGTTAACATAACTTATTTTGTCTGTCTGCCTTATGGGGGAATATACTATTAGTTGTTATAGGTGTTTCCAGAGTAATCTAACCTTTGGGTAATCTTTAGGGAGGATTACTCTTTCTGCATGTTTAAATGATGGGTATTGTATGTGTCTCAATCGATATTTTTCTATTGTTGAAGTACACCAGCAAAAAGGGAAGAAACCCAGTAATATAGAATAATTAAGGTGAAAATTGTAGCAGGAGGAATTACTACGGCTGTTATTTTGATATAATCCCACCAACTAATGAAAACTTTACCTTTTCTGACGATATGCATCCACATTAAAGTGGCTAGTGTTCCCATCGGCAGCAGTAATGCTCCCATGTCGCTGCCTATTACGTTAGCCAAGTAAGCAACCTTCAATTCAAGCAAACTAAGATCCATATGTGTCAAGGTAAGGGTACCCACCATTAAGGCAGGGTGGTTATTGAAAATATTGGAAAGAACTGTTAGCAGTGTACCCATTAATACACTCGCTTGAAGCAGACTTCCTGAAACGACAGGCTCCATAAAACCAATCAGCCAGTTAGTCAAGCCAATATTATTGAGGCCGTAGATGATGGTATACATACTAAAGGCGAAGACGATGATATACCACGGGGTTTTCTTTAGCATATCAGCAGGGGATATTTTTAAATATATCCATCTCCAGGCTAAAAGAACGAGTGATCCGATGACAGCCATCACAGAAATCGGAATGTGAAGATAGGAGGCAAGAAACAAGCTACAGCGGACAGCAAGAACAAATAATAAAATATTTCTCATAAATTTTGAACGAGCTTTTTCTGATTCGTGTTGGATGACGGATTTTAATGGGTGATAGGAAGATCTAGACAGACCAGAAACTTGTACTGGAATTTTTTCGGGCAGGACTTTTTTAAACCGCAGAAACAGCAGGAAGGTCAAAAATAATAATCCAATACTTGATGGTACAAACATCATCGCTGTATGGAGCCATAAGTCCATATGGACAATTTTTAATGCAATTAGATTGACGATATTGCTTACACCAATTGGAGCACTTGAAGCAGTTGCAATTAGCGCCCCAGATAGTAAATAGGGGATTTTTTGATGATTTTTTAAGCGCATGTTGTTTAACAGCATGAGGAGAATCGGTGTTGTAATGAGTATGCTACCATCATTATTAAAAAATAGTGTCATTAGGAAACATAATAAATTGACATACCAGAATAAACGAATTCCTGATCCTTTTGCCATAGCTGCCAGTTTTTCTGCCACCCAATTAAAAAAACCAAAGCTTTCTAAAACAATTGCCATAACAATTGTTGCCATGATTGTAATAGCGGCGCCGCTGATTGTGTTCAATATGATGCCTAAATCGGAGAATGATACACTGCCGCAAAGCACAACAATAACTGCACCAACAGCTGCAGGCACTGCTTCATTCAATCCTTTAGGTCTCCAAAGTATTAACCCGAGGGTAACCAAAAAAGTGGCAATGGTTATCCAAACGGTGAAGTCGGCCATAAAAATACTCCTTTCATGTGATGAATAGTATGAATCTTTTTTGAAACGAAAGGGCATTTTCTCCGTTTGTAAGTAAATCCACTAATGTCTCTCCGTTTCATTTATCCCTCATGTGGTGCTGTACTATATCTATATGTATCACGATTAAGACAGGCCTTAGGTTTGTACCCTTTTTTCAATAAATCCACTAGAGTCTAAAAAATTCTACTCAATTACACAGAAGTTAACTGATACAAATGTAAAGGATGGAGTTGATGGGTGGTTTTGTTTGTGATTTCATTATGGAGAGATTTTTCTTAGATAAAGAAAAATCAGAAAGAGCATATATGATTGCTTCCTTCATTCTTTAATTTTTTATCTTGAAATTATTAAAAGGTAGAATTAGCTCAATGAGTTGGACAGAAAGTATTAGGGCTTGGAAATGGTAAGTCTATCTTGTTGATATATAATTAAAATCTTATTGGATTTATCTATCACGGATTATATAAATAAGAGTTTCCTTATGTAGTAAATATAGGCTTACAAATAGCAATCTAAATAAGCATGTTAGATGAGAAGGCGAATGGAAGAAAGAATATTTTTTTATCACAACAAATATTGGCCGAGTACTAGTTTTAGCAAAAGGCAGTATTGATGCGAATAATTTATGGAGTGATTATAGAAAGAAGCAAGCTGAAGAGGAGGGAATTTTTTTGAAGATATCCAATAGTTGTTGGCTGATGAAATATGAACTTTTAAAATTAAATTAATGCAAGCATTCGAATAATCTGGTGTTTTTGTTTTAGAAAAAATTTTCAGTCTCACCTTTTTTATGCTCCTGAATAATATGCCTTGAGTTTAAAAAAAGGGGAGATTGGGTATGGAAAACGTTAGAGATTTTGATGAGTCCTCAAGTCAACAGCACCATAAAATGAGTCATCATCATGAGCATCATAAACACAAGCATCATCAAAAATGCCATAAACTTTTATTTCAGTTTGTTCAAATTGAGACAAGAGACGATGAGATTCACCAAGGTATTCTTCACAGTTATGATGATGAGAATGTTTATATATTAGTATCAAACCAAAGTGGGAATGATAACAATCGCTTATTTATTCCATTTGGAGGGTTTGGTCTGTTTGGATTCCCGTTTTATGGTATCAGAAGATTTGGACCTTTTTATCCTATTTGGTGGTAAAAGCTTGCTCACATAGAATAGAGTGAAGCTAATACATTTAATGAAAAAGCCGGATATCTATTTTTAAGATAAAGCATGGCTATATAGAAATTGAAAATCCCTGATGCAGAATCAGGGATTTTTTCAATTTCTAGAAAGGTTTATGACCATAACTGAATTTACTTAAATTCGAATTTCCTATAAAAAATCTCCACCCCAATATCCTTTTGCAAATAGAAATGATATCATAAACAAATGGAAAGAGAGGTGTCTATAGATTTGGTTAAATAGAAGTTAATATGGAATTGTGGGCAATAATAATACAGTATTTTTAACTTTTGCCAAGTCTATTTAGTTATGCAATTTATGGATAAATACTCTGACTTAGTGTTTTTCATTATAGCTGTTTTTTACTTTTATATGCGTGTTGTAAGAGATATAACATTTAACAGCTGGATACAAGTTTTTGTAGATGTAATTATGATTATTGGTGCTGTTATGTTTGCTATTTCTGTGACTCTTACTATCCTCAGACGATTAAGGGAACGAAAAAACAATAAGGTAGGCTGAACAATTACTAGAAACGGAAGCATTCCACAACAACTGTGGATGCTTTTTCTTTTGCTGAATTCTTTATACTTTTTTTATACTTTTCTAGTCTAATTATTTATACCTCTCACTTATTCTAATAACATCTACAATGAAGGGATGAAATTTATGGCAGAAACAATTCTTAAAGCTGCAAATGTTTCGAAGGTATATGGCAAGCATAAAGCGCTTGATAAAGTATCAATTGAAATTAAGCGCGGGATGATCTATGGCTTGATTGGCGAAAATGGTGCAGGTAAATCGACTTTTATGCGGACGGTAATGGGATTGATATCTATTGATAGTGGGGAAATGGAACTATTTGGGCAATCAGGTGTAAAAGGCTTGCAGCGGGCACGAAGGAAGATGGGGCAATCTATTGAAACGCCTGCTCTTTATCCTGAGTTAACGGCACGGGAGAACTTGCGTGTTCAAGCGGCAAATGGCGGTGTGAGTGAACGTGAAATGGATGCTTTGCTGCAGTTAATGAATTTAAGTAATACAGGCAAGAAAAGAGCAAAAAATTTCTCATTGGGAATGCGCCAGCGTTTGGCGATTGCGTCAACACTTATTACTAATCCTGAGTTTCTCATTTTAGATGAACCGACAAATGGATTAGATCCGTCAGGAATTGTGGAAATGCGTGAGATTATTCAACGGTTGGTAACAGAACGAGGGATTACTGTGTTGCTTTCTAGTCATTTGCTTGATGAGCTTTCCCAAGTTGCGACCCATTACGGTATCTTGCATGATGGCAAACTGATTAGTGAATTTTCGCGGGAAGAGCTTGCGAAAGAAACTCGTCAATATATTGAATTAGAAACAACAGAGGTCGAAAAAGCTATTGTCGTTTTAGATGAATTAGGAATAAAGGATTATACAGTTATGAATAGGACAGAGATTAATATTTATGAACAGCTCGATGAAGTTGCTACTATAAATCGTTCATTAGTGCTGGCAAATGTAAATGTTTCACGAATTGGCACAACGAGACAAAAGCTCGAAGATTATTTCTTGCAGTTAACGGGAGGAAATGAAAATGCTTAATCTTTTAACAGCAGAAAAGATAAAATTAGTACGCAGTAAAAAGCTATGGATTGTTCTAGGCATACTTTCCATACTTCCTGTCATGCAAGCTATAAATAGTAAAATGATGGTCCATTATGGTACAGAACTCGTTCAAGCGATTGATACTGTAGTAAATGGTGCATCCAGTGTTTTGATGATCGAGAAAAATGCTTTAACTATTTTGCTTGTTATGAGTGCCTTTATCAGCTTCTTTATCGGCGAAGAATTTCAAAATGGTACGATTCGAAATGCATTATCTTTAGGGCGCAGCCGGACGCATTATTATTTGTCTAAGTTAATTGTAGCAGCACTGCTAGGCGTTATTGGAGTGCTGGCAATGACTGGGTTTGGCATAATCAGCTTTTCAGCTGTATTTGGCTTTGGTGAGCTTGGAGGTATTAGCAATTACAGCGAATACGCCTTTAAGGCTTTTAGTATACTGTACTTATTAATTCTGGCTAATGTGTCTATTTATGTTATGATTACGTTTATGACAAAAAACAGTGGGATTTCCTTGATTTGGAGTTTCCTTTATACGATGGCTACAGGTTTTGGTGCAGGGATTTTTCAGCAAACAACGCACTTTAAACAAGTAACGTTTTGGTTTACAGAATCCTTTCTGTTTTATTCAGATTTCGCCAGCAAAACAGATATCGCAAAATTTCCTGAGATGATATTGGTGAGTCTTATTACAATAATGTTATCATCAGCTATAGGAATCCTTCTGTTTAATCGAACAGATATAAAGTAGGTAGATTAGTGTGGCAGTAATATTAATTATAGAAGATGACACCGCCGTTCATTCTTTGATAAAAGAAACGATGGAAATAAATGGATTTAATACACTAAGTGCTTATTCAGGCACAGAAGGTAAAATGTTAGTCGAAAATAACCAAGCAGATGTCATTCTTTTAGATTTGATGCTTCCTGGTATGAATGGTGAGGAATTTCTACAACATATTAGAAGTACTTCTAGCATTCCTGTCATTGTCATTTCTGCAAAGATTGACCAGCCTTCTAAGTTGCAATTGTTAACGAACGGTGCAGATGATTACATCACGAAGCCCTTTGATGTAAAAGAGCTGCTTGCCCGAATTGATATTCAACTGCGCCATGCAGCAAAGGTTACAGCTGAGCATCGGCAAGAAATTCATTATAAAAATATCAGCCTTAATTTAGATACCCGTGAAGTAAAGCAAAGTGATCGGGCACTACACCTTACTGGTCGTGAATTTGCAATCCTTCAATTACTTATGGAGAATCCCCAAAAAGTTTTCAGTCGTGCTAATATATATGAAAGTGTCTGGAACGAACCTTTTTTCGATAATGATAAAACGATTAACATGCACATAAGTAATTTACGAAATAAGCTTAATAGTAATGGGACCAACTATATTAAAACTGTCTGGGGCATCGGCTTTAAATTTGATTAATGAAAGGGCGTGAATGTTATGTGGATATTGTTCTTCTTCTTAGCATTGGCGCTGCTTGTTTATATATTTTTCTTAAAACGAGAACTGCGAAAATTAACAAGGGAAGTAAAAGAACTATCAACCCGCGCGAGCTTCGGAAGCAGGCTGTATCTTGATTTCCGCGAGAAGGCATTAATTCAATTAGTTGATGAACTAAACCAAATGATAGATGAATTTGAGCATAGGAATCACCAAGCTAAACAGATGGAAGAGAATGTGAAGTTATCAATTGCCGGGCTTTCCCATGATTTGCGAACACCGCTTACTTCCATCAATGGCTATGTGCAACTCTTAAATGTAGCTGCAGATGAAGCTAAGAAAGCCCAATATATTAGTATTATCGAACATTCCGTTCAGCGTTTAATTGAAATGACAGATCAATTTTATGACTTAGCACGAATGGAAACAAACCAAAAAGACATAGAATTAACTACGCTTTCGCTTGTCACTATAGTCGAGGACATCTTTTTGTCTTTTTATGAGCAGCTAGAAGAAAGGAAGATTGAACTTCAATTCTCTGAACATAAACAGGATAATAGGATAATTGCAGATAAATTAATGTTAATACGTGTCATTCAAAATATTGTGCAAAATATCCTTCGTTATGCCAGTAGTCATGCAGTGATTAGCTATCGAATGGAAAAGGAGTATTTTCTATTAACGGTGAAAAATGATATAAAACCAGATAGTAAAATAGCGATTGATAAAGTATTTTCGCGTTTTTATACTGAGGTCTCTAGTCGAACAAATACAGAATCAAGCGGGCTAGGTCTTTATCTTTCGAAAAAGCTCGTGGAAAAAATGAATGGGAAAATGGAGGCGGAGCTTAAAGGGAATTGGTTTATTCTTACCATACAGCTTCCAGTACATAGAACGAATATTAATACTGTTTAGTAGTTTATTATGGAAAAAAGCAAACGATTCTTCTTTGAGGAGAATCGTTTTTTGTATTCTATAATACCTAATTCTTATAATCGTTAACCAAACTTAGGGGTTGTGCCTTCTCATAGATTTAATAACTAGAGTTAGTAGACCTAAATATTATAGGTTTATCCATTATTTTGAAAATGTACTATCAAAGCAGAGGTATGCGCATAAACGGTTTTTTGATTGCTTCATACAATACCTTTGTATTCTAGTTTTTTACAGAAAGGAGAATGAGAATGAGTTTACTAAATTTAATTGGGAACAGTGGTTTTGAAACAGGCGATCTAAGCAGCTGGATTTCAGAGAATGCCTCTGTGACTACCCAGTATTCCCATTCAGGTGCATACTCAGCACTTCTTGAACAAGGAGAAGGATCGACTTATTTAGGGCAGTTTGTTTCAGCATCTGCAGGAGAAAATCTTGAGCTAATTATATCGTTAGCTAAGCTTGATGATCTTCCAGCACCAGCAATGCTGTTACAATTGTTCTTTTTTGATGAGAATTTCCAGCTTCTTAATACAGGATTGTCCAACTATATCCCTCCTGGTAGATTACCAGATGCGGGAGTCAGTATTTGGAAGGAAGTCTACTTGACTGCAAGCAGTGCACCGAGTGAAACACGCCAAGCATATTTATTAATCAGCGTTATTCCTTCGGAGGGAACTTCAAATGTGCTAGTAGATGATGTAGCTCTTCTAACAGCAACCGGCATTATAGGCCCAACCGGACCGACTGGACCAGCGGGAGCAACAGGAGCAACAGGCCCAACAGGTCCAGTGGGAGCAACAGGAGCGACAGGCCCAATCGGTCCAGCGGGGGCAACAGGAGCGACAGGTCCAATCGGTCCAGCGGGAGAAGTAGGTCCAACAGGCCCAGCCGGTCCAGCAGGAGAAGTAGGTCCGACAGGAGCAACAGGCCCAGCCGGTCCAGCAGGAGAAGTAGGTCCGACAGGAGCAACGGGCCCAGCAGGAGAAGTAGGTCCGACAGGAGCAACAGGCCCAGCTGGCCCAACAGGAGAAGTAGGCCCGACAGGAGCAACGGGTCCAGTGGGAGAAGCCGGTCCAACAGGAGCAACAGGTCCAGCGGGAGAAGCCGGTCCGACAGGAGCAACGGGTCCAGCGGGAGAAGTAGGTCCAACAGGAGCAACGGGCCCAGCAGGAGAAGTAGGTCCAACAGGCCCAGCCGGTCCAGCGGGAGAAGTAGGTCCAACAGGCCCAGCCGGTCCAGCGGGAGAAGTAGGCCCAACAGGAGCAACGGGCCCAGCGGGAGAAGCCGGTCCAACAGGAGCAACAGGTCCAGCGGGAGAAGCCGGTCCGACAGGAGCAACGGGCCCAGCGGGAGAAGTAGGTCCGACAGGAGCAACAGGCCCAGCAGGAGAAGTAGGTCCAACAGGCCCAGCCGGTCCAGCGGGAGAAGTAGGCCCAACAGGCCCAGCCGGTCCAGCGGGAGAAGTAGGCCCAACAGGAGCAACAGGCCCAGCGGGAGAAGCCGGTCCAACAGGAGCAACAGGTCCAGCGGGAGAAGCCGGTCCAACAGGAGCAACAGGCCCAGCGGGAGCAACAGGCCCAACAGGTCCAGCCGGCCCAGCGGGAGAAGCGGGTCCAACGGGTCCAGCCGGTCCAGCGGGAGAAGCCGGTCCAACAGGAGCAACAGGCCCAGCAGGAGAAGCCGGTCCAACAGGTCCAACAGGTCCAGCGGGAGAAATAGGCCCGACAGGAGCAACGGGTCCAGCAGGCGAAGTAGGCCCAACAGGCCCAGCCGGTCCAGCAGGCGAAGTAGGCCCAACAGGCCCAGCCGGTCCAGCAGGCGAAGTAGGCCCAACAGGAGCAACAGGCCCAGCGGGAGAAGCCGGTCCAACAGGAGCAACAGGTCCAGCGGGAGAAGTAGGCCCAACAGGAGCAACGGGTCCAGCAGGAGAAGTAGGCCCAACAGGAGCAACGGGTCCAGCGGGAGAAGCCGGTCCAACAGGAGCAACAGGCCCAGCAGGAGAAGCCGGTCCAACAGGTCCAACAGGAGCAACAGGTCCAGCGGGAGAAATAGGCCCGACAGGAGCAACAGGCCCAGCGGGAGAAGCCGGTCCGACAGGAGCAACAGGCCCAGCCGGTCCAGCAGGAGAAGTAGGTCCGACAGGAGCAACGGGTCCAGCGGGAGAAGCGGGTCCAACGGGTCCAGCCGGTCCAGCAGGAGAAGTAGGCCCAACAGGAGCAACGGGTCCAGCCGGTCCAACAGGACCGACAGGCCCAAGCGGTGATCCTTCTGTTTCTGCATTGTTCTTCGACCAAGCTGCCGCAGCATTGGCTTTATCTTTAGATGCGGCAACTGTTGTGAATACTGTTGCTGTTCCTGTCACTGCTGGTAATGAGGTGAAAATTGATACGTCACAGCAGCTGGATTTTGTTACTGCTGCGGATTGGGGTATAGATTTTAATGTAAACATCAGCAGAGATGGAACGGTGATTGATACGCAAGGAATTAGCCGGGACGGAGCAGCTGCCGGGACGCAGCGGTTTATTGCTTCTGTTACTGTTGTCGATGTTCCAGCGGAAACGGGGACAGCTACGTATACGGTAACGATTGAACCAATTACAGCTACAAATGTTACTGCAGCCACTTCGGAAAATCGAAAGACAAATATCATTCGCTTTGTATAAGGATATGTATTTGAAAAAGGAGTAGGTTCGCCTACTCCTTTTTTTATTTGGGCAAGAAAAAGGATGCACTGTTTTGGATTGCATCCTTAAAAGTCTTACTATACATTTATTTTACTAATGTGATGCCTTCAAATATTGACTGCCATAGATGATCGTTTCCGTCCCAAATTTCATCATTTGGTAATTCAAGTACACAGACATTGCTGATGCCCCAGTCCTGCTCGATGATTTCTTTTACTGGTGCATGGTTGACGATTAACAGGCTATAAGAGTTTTTAACTAGTTGGGATAATTCATTATTTAACTCAGTCGCTCCTTCTAATGTTGCTTCTGTTCTAATAAATAATAGGTTTGGGGATGCGGACAAAGCTTCCATGAAACGATTGATTCGTTTTTGATATTTTTCTTGAACTTGCGGCAAACTTCCCAGGTGCTCCAATGTGTTAACATCTTTTTTAAAATCATGATTAAAGCCAATATTATATAGTTTATCATGTACAAGTATGTCATCCTCATTAACATACTGCAGCGGCTCTAGGTTTTCTTCTTTAAGAAAATCGGCGAAATTTGATTGAAATAAGATGATAATCTTAAATAAATTCGGTGTGCCTACCCAATCGAATGGTCCAGCTTGTTGTCTCAAATTAAATTTCCTCAATTTCAAAGCAGGAATGCAGTTTTCTCCTAAACTAAAAATTTGATTATATTCTCCTTTAATATCAGCAAGTTTCATTCGTTTTTCCCCTACGTTCAAATTTTTATAGTTTGTAAACATTTACTTTATACTATATTAAATGGTTATTTTTACAAAAGGCTAAGCTATATGTGGATAATTTTTAAAAAGGGCAATCATCACTAACAACTGGATAAATATGGACAGTTTTTTCTTCTTAAATAGGGGAATGTTTATAAGGAGGTGATAGTGATGGATGAAAAGAAAAAGTCAGGCCTAAATAATGCTCATACAAATATGGACAACCCTGAACAATATCCTACCGAAAACGAAAGCCTATTTGATAAGTTTGAAAGTGAACAAACAGTGGATTCATTGCCGATGGAAGATATAAAAGAAGAATATCGGGAAGAAAAAGCAAAGCATGATACGAAGAATACATCTTCTAGTGAAAAGAAATATAAAACAGGAATGTAATGAAGATAGCAATAGCAGCTGTATGTTTTAACAGCTGTTTTTTTTATTAATAGGAATATAAAAAAGACTCGGCATAATATTGCCGAGTCTAAAGTACGTTATGGCTTAAGTATGACTTTAATTACTTCATCCTGATGATCATTAAACATTTGATAGGCATTGCTGGCGTCATCAAGGGAAATTCGATGTGTAATGATTTCTGTCGGGTCAATTTCTCCTGTTGTTATCTTATCAAACAGCATTGGCATATAGTGAATAACAGGGGCTTGACCAGTTTTTATGTTAATATTTCGTTCAAATATTTGTCCTAATGGGAACATATTGTATTTAGAGCCGTAAACACCTGTTAATTGCATCGTTCCGAATTTACGAACAGCATTTAGTCCGATTTCTATAGCGCTTAATGTCCCGCCCTGGATTTTCAATTTTTGTCCGATTGCTTCCATTGTTGATTTTTTTCCATCCATTCCAACACAGTCAATCACGACATCTGCTCCACCGGCGGTTATTTCTTTGATGAAATTTCCTGCATCCTCATGTTCGTCAAAATTAATTGTTTCGACTTTATTCATGTTTTTGGCATGGTTTAAGCGGTAGGGGATATTATCAACAGCAATGACGCGCTTTGCACCTTTCATCCAGGCGAATTTTTGGGTCATTAAGCCGATAGGTCCGCAACCTAATACGACCACTGTGTCTCCTTTTTTTACTCCAGAGTTTTCGATACTCCAGTACGCTGTTGGCAGTACGTCAGACATAAACAGCAATGCTTCGTCTTCCAATTCGCAGCTTTCAGGAATTACAAATGGCATAAAGTTTCCGTATGGCACACGCAATAATTCTGCTTGGCCGCCTTGATAATCGCCGTAACGTTCTGTGAAGCCAAAGTATGCACCAGTATCGGTAATTTGCTTGTTTGGGTTAGAGTTATCACATTGACTTTCCATATCATGTTCACAATAATAACAATGGCCGCATGAAATATTAAATGGAAGTACAACGCGGTCTCCTTTTTTGACTTTTGTTACCTCAGATCCTACTTCTTCGACTATTCCCATTGGTTCATGCCCAATTACATAGTCCTTCTCAGCAGGAATAGCGCCTTGATAGATATGCAAATCAGATCCGCAAATCGCTGTCGAAGTAATTCTGACAATAATATCGTCCTTTTTATGAAGCTTCGGATCTGCGACCTGCTTTACTTGTACATCTTTTGTTCCTTGAAACGTCACTGCTTTCATGTCAAAGTATCCTCCTCTTTAGTAGGTGTTACTTACTACTTACCCAAACTTTTATATGGCAAACTATTTTACTATAGAAATAGTCTTTATCAAGGAGGACGAAAAAACTGTCCTGTATGCAGGACAGTTTAAATCATTGTTTAAATTCATTCAATCTTTCATATGTTTCCAGCAAAAAGTCATAAAATAATTCCTCTGTTGGCAAAAGCTTTCTTTGCGTCGGATAGATGACACCAACCGTTCTGGTCAGATTGCTGTCTGCAATCGGAATAATAACGGTAGAGCGGGGCGTATTGTCGACCAGCGTCATCTCAGGCATTAATGCAACCCCTAAACCAGCGGACACTAACCCTTTTAATGCATCAATATCCTTGCCTTCAAAGGCAATACTCGGTGAGAAGTGAGCGTCCTTGCATGCTTGTACGACTTGTTCTCGAAAGACGAAACCTTCTGGCAGCACACAAAAGGGCTCATCCTTTAAGTCACGAAGTCTTATAGAGGCTCTGTTTGCTAATGGATGATGGTTTGGAACTAATGCAACAATATTTTCCGTGAAGAGGGTAGCTCCTTTAATCTTCGGCTCTTTTTCCTGATTTGGCATTGGCGCCATCATGGCTAAATTGAAATCACCTTTGATAACACCGTCGATTAAATCATAATAAAGAGCATTGCTCATTTGAAATTTAGCCTCAGGGTATCTTGTCCTAAATGCATAGATGATCGATGGCAATGTGTGTGCTGCCATGCTGATTGGAAAGGCAATTCTGACGGTTCCTTTTTCAGGGTCTAAATATTCCTTTACCTCTCTTTTGGCATCCTCCATCATGTTCCACACCTGTTTCATTCGTTCAAAAAAGATTTTTCCTAAAGGTGTCAGCTTTACACGGCGGCCTTCGCGGATGAACAACTCGATTCCTAATTCCTCTTCTAAATTGAATATTTGCCTGCTGACAGAGGATTGCGCAATATGCAAAGCATCTGCTGCTTCTGTTACATGTTCTCGTTTTGCGACTTCTAAAAAGTATTGAATTTGCCTTGTTTCCATGTTTTCAACTCTCCTAATGCGTTTAACGCATGAATCTCATCCGAAATTAGTATTGGAACTATCAATTATAAAATTATAAAATGAAACCACATTTAAGAAAAGGGAATTTTCTAAAACTTAAAACATCTTTAGGAGCTGAGTTCGAATGAAAGTGGTGGAATATATGGAAGTAGCACAAACAAATGAAGTTGAAATCGCAAAAGACTATGTTAATCATTTATATAAACAGGTAGTGGAGCGTAATCCCCATGAAATAGAATTCCACCAAGCGGTAAAGGAAGTACTGGACTCTTTAATTTCTGTTCTTGCGAAAAACCCTGAATATATAAAAAAATCTGTGCTGGACAGAATCGCAGAACCTGAACGGATGATTAGCTTTAGAGTGCCGTGGGTTGATGATAATGGTAATATCATGGTGAACAGAGGATTCCGCGTACAGTTTAACAGTGCGATTGGTCCTTACAAAGGCGGACTGCGTTTCCATCCGTCTGTTAATGCAAGTATTATTAAATTTCTAGGGTTTGAGCAAATTTTCAAAAACTCTCTAACTGGCCAGCCTATCGGCGGGGGGAAGGGCGGCTCTGATTTTGATCCAAAAGGAAAATCAGATATGGAAATTATGCGCTTTTGCCAAAGCTTTATGACAGAGCTAGCAAGACATATTGGCCCAGATACAGATGTGCCTGCTGGAGATATTGGTGTCGGAGCAAGAGAAATTGGTTATATGTTCGGCCAATATAAAAAACTGAAAGGCAGCTTTGAAGCAGGAGTGCTGACAGGAAAAGGCATCGGTTATGGAGGAAGTCTTGGCAGGAAAGAAGCAACTGGTTACGGTCTAGTTTATTTTGTCGAAGAGATGCTTAACAATAAAGGCTTAGGTTTTAAAGACAGCACTGTAGTCGTATCTGGTTCTGGAAATGTAAGCATATATGCAATGGAAAAGGCCATGCAGCTAGGCGCAAAAGTTGTAGCTTGCAGTGATTCAAGCGGCTATATTTACGACCCAAACGGAATTGACTTAAATACAGTAAAGCAATTAAAAGAAGCAGAATCTAAACGGATTTCAGAATATGTTAACGAGCATCCAAGCGCTACCTATTCTGAAGGCTGTGCAGGAATTTGGCAAGTCCCTTGTGATATTGCTTTGCCAAGTGCTACGCAAAATGAGCTGGACAAGGAAGCTGCCAATATCTTACTAAGTAATGGAGTAAAGGCAGTCGGTGAAGGTGCCAATATGCCGTCCACACAAGAGGCAGTCGATCTTTTTATTGAAAACAATGTTTTATTTGGACCAGCAAAAGCAGCGAATGCTGGCGGAGTTGCTGTGTCAGCATTGGAAATGGCACAAAATAGTGCAAGGCTTTCTTGGACTCAGGAAGAAGTCGATCAAAAGCTCCAAGTAATTATGAAAGATATCTATAGTAAGAGTATGCAAGCTTCTGAAGAATATGATGTACCAGGCAATCTTGTAGTAGGTGCTAATATTGCAGGCTTTAAAAAAGTGGCTGATGCTATGCTCGAACAAGGTGTTATTTAAGTAAAAGTACAGAGATAAAAAAAAGCAGGTCACTTTAAAAATGACCTGCTTTTAGTTATAGGAGGAGAATAACCTGTTCATTGAATTACTGGGAAATTACGGTTCCTCATTAATGTGGAAGAGCAGCTTATAAAGCTTTATTTAAGTTAATAACAGGAGTTTAAATATTAAGATTGAATCAAATAATAACCTTTTATCTTACGAGAAATAATATATTAGAATAGTATTTTTTAAAAGGGTTATGTTTGTTTAGATAGGTTATGGTGTATGCGGTTTTAATAAAATATATTCTTTTTGCATAGAATGTAAGGAAGGAACGTACAAATTGCATTTTTTATGAACGAAGCATATTGACTGATAGAGGAAGGAAAGAGTGCTTTATATAGGGATTTTTTCTTAAATGGCAGGTAGAATTAGAACTTATCCTTTTTAAAATGATGTAAATAGTATATAATTATCAGATAAAAGAAGATATTTTTATCTGTAAATAATTATAATAGATAACAAGAGTGTCATAATGAAAGACAGAAATGGTGTGTTCATATCGAGCGCCAGCATCCTTTCTGCGAATACAATAATGTAAAGGGAAGGTTAATATGAGCGAAAGAGAAACTAACACAGATGTTTTCTTAATTGGTACTGGAATTATGAGCGCAACATTGGGGACACTTCTGAAAGAATTAGTACCTGACTGGAAGATTACAGTATTTGAGAAGCTTGCTAACACTGGAGAGGAAAGTTCAAACGAATGGAACAACGCGGGAACAGGGCATGCGGCACTTTGTGAGCTGAACTATACGGTTGAAAAGCCAGATGGCTCCATCGATATTAGCAAAGCAATTAACATTAACGAACAGTTCCAATTATCCATGCAGTTTTGGTCTTATTTAGTAAACAGTAAGCGCATACATAACCCGAAAGACTTTATTATGCCATTACCGCATATGAGCTTAGTGGAAGGGAAAGAGAATGTAGAATTCTTAAGGAAAAGATTTAAAGCGCTGTCAAACAATCCCTTATTTCAAGGCATGGAGTATTCTGAAGATCCGCAAAAACTGAAAGAATGGATTCCCCTCATCATGCAGGGAAGGAATATAGAAGAACCGATAGCAGCAACTAAAATTGATTCTGGAACAGATGTTAACTTCGGGGCATTAACAAGGATGTTATTTGATCATTTAGGCAGCAATGGTGTAAAGATTAAATACAAACATAGTGTTAATGATATAAAAAGGACTCGTGATGGCTTATGGGAGCTAACAGTCAGAAATCTTGAGCGAGGAACGGTCGAACGCCATAAGGCTAAGTTTGTCTTTATCGGAGGCGGAGGCGGAAGCTTGCATCTTCTTCAAAAAACCGGTATCCCTGAAAGCAAGCATATTGGAGGATTCCCGGTAAGCGGAATTTTTATGGTGTGCAACAATCCAGCTATCGTTGAGCAGCATCATGCAAAAGTTTACGGCAAGGCAAAGGTTGGCGCACCGCCAATGTCTGTTCCTCATCTAGATACAAGATTTATTGATAATAAAAAATCGCTGTTATTCGGACCTTTTGCCGGCTTTTCACCAAAGTTTTTGAAAACTGGTTCTATGTTTGATTTAATCACCTCTGTGAAGCCAGACAACATTATCACAATGTTATCAGCAGGTGCAAAAAATATGGGATTGACTAAATACTTAATTCAGCAAGTTATGTTATCAAAAGAGCAGCGCATGGAAGAACTGCGAGAATTTATTCCGAATGCAAAACTAGAAGATTGGGATTTAGTAGTAGCAGGGCAGCGCGTGCAAGTGATTAAAGATACCGAGGATGGCGGCAAAGGAACACTGCAATTCGGCACAGAAGTTATCACTGCCTCCGATGGTTCGATTGCAGCATTGCTCGGTGCATCACCAGGTGCTTCAACAGCTGTTCATGTCATGCTTGAAGTAATCCAAAAATGTTTTCCGCAGCATTTTAACGAGTGGGAGTCAAAAATTAAGGAAATGATCCCATCCTACGGTCTATCCTTAATGGAAAACCCTATCCTTTTAGAAGAGGTACATCATGCAACAGCAGAGGCACTTCTATCGAGTGCAAAAGAACCTATTCTATAGTTGAAAAGCTAGTAGAGATGCTTTCTATCAGGAAAGCATCTTTTTAGTGGAGTTAAGTACTATTCTGGTATATAATGGAATTCTGATATCAGAAAAGATTATGCCAAGGGAAGTTTGGGTAAAGGATTATAAGCTGCAAAGAAACAAAACATTTCATTGGAGGTTAGAGAGATGCCAAAACTTACAGTTGATACAGTCAATAATGCACCAGTTGTTTTAAATTATGAAGACCATGGAAGCGGAAAACCGATTATTTTAATCCATGGGTGGCCGCTGAGTCTCCGTTCATGGGAACTGCAAGTGCCTGCCCTGATTGAAGCAGGGTATCGTGTTATTGCATATGACCGCAGAGGTTTCGGAGGGTCATCTCAACCTTATGAAGGCTATGACTATGATACTTTTGCTAAAGATTTGCATAAATTAATTGAACATCTAGATCTTCAGGATGTTACACTTGTCGGCTTTTCAATGGGCGGCGGGGAAGTGGTCCGCTATATTAGTACATACGGCGTGGAACGTGTGAAAAAGGCTGTATTAGCAGGTGCGGTGCCTCCTTATCTGTATAAAACAGAAGGTAATCCAGAGGGTGCTCTTGATGATGCAACAATTGAAGAGTTTTTGAATGGTGTGCAAAAAGACCGTATCGCTTTCCTTGATAACTTTACACATAACTTCTTTTCTGCAGGAGAAAGAGATGGCCTTGTTAGTGAACCATTCCGTCTTTATAATCGTGATATTGCCGCGTTCGCATCACCGAAAGGTACGCTTGAATGTATTAAAGCATTCTCCTATACCGATTTCCGTGAGGATGTAGCAAAAATCAACATCCCGACTTTAATCATTCATGGCGATTCAGACAATGTCGTTCCATTCGAAGCAAGCGGAAAGCTGTCCCATGATATGATTGAAGGCTCTGAACTTGCCGTCATTGAAGGTGCCCCGCACGGTTTTAATGCGACACATGCAGAGCAGTTTAATAAAGAATTACTTCAGTTCCTTGCTAAATATAATTAATAGTTAAGACAGCAGATACGTTTATCTGCTGTCTTTTTTTTGCCGCTAGTTAGAAAGCATTCCTGAGCTTTAAGAAATAAACTACAGCAAAAATAAGCTGTGCAAAAGGAGTTTATATATAAAAATATCTAATCAAAAACAAAGATAAAGCGGCAATATCCTTTTAACAACCTACTACTTATCAAAGATATTCAAGAGCTGATAAAGATACAAACATCCTTAATAAAAAGCAGCTAAAATGTTCAGCAATCAGATTAGAGCAGATTATCACCAACTTTGCTAGTGAAAGAAGAATTGGTTCATCAAATTAGCATCTTGCTAAAAGAAATGAAAAGTTAACTTACATAATATAAGACGAAAGAGAGGCATATACTTAAAAATCTGCCTCTCTTTCGTCTTGTTTACCAAATAATCTTGATTTTTTATGTAATTGGAAAAAGAGAATTCTTTCCTAGCAGGATGTAGTGTTTAATTTATTTGCTGTGATGTGTGGGGCAATTGTTAGAGCGGGCTGGTCAGTGATGCTGTTTTTCTTTTCCACATCTTACACATCTGTCGGAGTAATAGCTGTATTTATGGTTTCTTTTAAAAAAGCAAATAATGGACATTAGCTTCACATTAATCACCTGCCCTTTAGCTAGTTTAGTTTCATTCTATGCGGAGAATATGAACAACTTGTTAATGATTCGTTAATAAATTATAAAAAGACAAGAACTAAAAAACAGAGCAATATATTGCAATAAGGTTGCTTTGTTCCTTTGTGCATATATTGAGGGTTTTGAGAGCAGGTTAAAAGATAATATGTTTATCGGGAGGGACCATGGATGTTAAAGGGAGAGAAATGTGAAGGCCTTGCATGTAAAGTGCGTGGCGCTGATAAGCTTTTCCCCTTTACTTCATGGGATAAGCCAGATAAAGTTTATTGGTTTTGCAGTGAACATCTTAAAGCAGCTGCAGCATTTAGTAATAAAGAGAAACAGGCATTTATGCACTATTACTCCGATCCAGAAAAACGAAAATGGCTTCCGGAAAAGTCACGGCAGCTTTATGAAAAATATAGTAAAAATATGTAATCGTCGCGCCTTTTGTTCCTTAAAAATACTCAAAACTGTTTAGTACGATACTTTACGGGTATTTAATGAACAAAAAGGAGTTTTAAGGATGAAACTGAAAAGCAATCGTTCCTATTACGCAGTAGCTGGTATTTCTACGGCCATCGTTATAATAGCTGTATTAACTTTATCCTCTAACTCTACTCCAAAAACAACGGCAGAGTCAGTTTATAAAGAGCCGGAAATTATTACAGAAAATAATAGGAAAGTAATAGAAGATAATGATGAAGCAAAACAAACAATCTCTGCAACAATTATCAGCAAAACACAGGATGGGCAACATTTTTCAGCAGTAAATAATTATGATGAAAAGGATATTGTTCTTATTGATAAAACAGAAGCCTTCCAACAAGGTGATAAAGTATACATCACATTTAAGGAAGAGAAAGTGGATAATATAAAGCTCATTAAACGAGCACCTTAAAATCAGTTCAGCCGATGAGCTGATTTTTCTTTTTACTCTCAAACAAAAAGCATCTTGATATAATAGGAAATATCCACTTAAAGGAGATTAGTATGATGGAAAAGTCTATTATTATTGCAAGAGGCGGAGAACAGCAAAGCAGGCTGGAGACTTACTTTCAGAAGCTAGGAGCAAAGACAATGTCCTTCCCTATTTTGAAAAGCACGGAGCAAGAGTTACCTATTGAGGTATTTTCATTGATTGCGAAGAAACATCGGTTGATTTTTTTAAATCCAACAAGCATCCAAATCTTTTTCAGGCAATATACAAAGAGCGGCATAACAGCAAACCTTCCAGAGCAAATCGAATATTTATCAGAGAAATCAAGAAAGGTATTAGAGGCAAGAGGAATAAAAGCAAATCTTGCTTCCTATCAGAAGGAGCAACACGCTGTTCTCCTTGGGCATGATTATCAGCACAGCAATGTATACTCCGAAGATGATTTACTTATACATACACATCATATCGGACTAGACTTTTCTTTTGAAAAAGAAATGAGTAAAACGCTGAACGAAACAGATTGGCAAACAGTCATTTTCCCTAATATGCTGTCTATTGATTTCTTTGTAAAGTATTGTAAGACGGTAGCAGATTTTGATTATACGCAGCTTGCACTTGCTACAGTTGGGAAAAAGGTGCAGGAGTATGCTTTTGTGCACGGTTTTAGCAAAATTGATTCAGAAATACAGGCTGAACTCTTAAAAGGTGACTGGAAAAATCTATAACAAAAAATGCCCTAGTCTTAAATAGACCGGGGCATTTTTCGCTTACTTCTAATTAGCCTAGATAAGATACACCGATGATGATCAAAAGAATAAATAGAACAACGATTAGTGCAAAGCTGTTGTTATACCCTCCACCATTTTCTTCATAACCTCTTGACATGCCTCTCACCTCCGAACATCAGGTATACAACATCATATGAAGTTCTGTAAAAGAGGAAATGGACAAGAATACAGATTAGGATGAAAAGGAGAAAAATGAGCATTCTAACTAGTAGAACAAAGAGAAATGTGGAATGGAGGTGAACATACTTTGAATTCGGAGCAATCGATAAAAACATTAAATAAGTTTCTACAAGGACAATTCATGGGAATTCATGCATATGAGCATTTTATTGAGAACTTAGAAGATACGTCCTTAAAGCAGTCCTTTTCAGACATATTAACAGAACATACGAAAAATGCCCATATCATTTCAGACAGAATTCACCAACTAGGAGGAGAACCAGTCACGAATGAAGGGGTAGTCGGCAAGGCAGAAAGCTTTATCGGCAATTTATTTGATCCAGACAATGGGGATGAAGTGATTATTAAACATGCCATTAAGGGTGAAAATTTGTACGGAATAAAAATGTCTGAACAGCTTGTTCGCAATAAACTTGATGAGGACAGCCTTCAAATAGTTCATCAAGTTTTAAATAAGGACCGTGAACATGTTGATTATTTAAAATCATTAATACATTAAGCTCTTAAAGAAACACTAGAAGGCAGCGAACTGCATTTTAGTGTTTCTCCTGTTTTACAGTGAAATTTTTATCAAGGAATATTTGGAAGCCATAGTTCAGCATAGAATAAGCAAAGGCCGTATAAAACAAAAATATTGGTTTCACTTTTTTTAGTTTATATAATCCGATTTTATCCAGAAAATAATGTAAAGGATAAGCAAACAGTAAATCAAACACTAAGTTGAAAATGGTATAGATCCAAAACCTTCCGTAAGTAAAATGAAACGTCCATAAATTTGCTGCGAAAAATGGACCGAGAATAAACGTCAAGGCATTGTTCGTTGCTGATTTTTTCCCGCCTTTTACCTTCCACAATTTATATGTTCGGCCAATCATGTCTTCAATTAACAGGACGGCAGTAGAAAAAATCGTTACTGGCAAAAATTTAAGAAAAGATTTTCTTGGCAAAAAAAAGATTGTTGACCATGACAAGAGTATCATGCCGCATCTTATAAATAGCGTGACCATATGAAAGACTCCTTTTTTCACAAAAAATGTATAATTAATTTGGTAAAAAATCCATCTTCTAAGCATTAGCTTTTGTCAGCACGTCCTTCTTTATGTAAATTATGAAGGTTTTTTGTAAAAATAGTGATAGCTGTTCCTAATCACCTCATAACATTTTATAATAAGAGAGGAAGAGTCCGTTTATTAAGTAAGGGGGAATTTATGATGAAAAGAGTAGCAGTGTTTTGTGGTTCAAGCAATGGCAGTTCTCCTATTTACGTACAAGCAGCAAAAGAATTAGGAATGGAGCTAGCCAAAAGAAAGATAGAGCTAGTTTATGGAGGTTCAAGCATCGGATTAATGGGCAGTGTTGCTGACGCTGTATTAGAAGCAGGAGGTACAGTGATTGGCGTGCTTCCTGAGTTTCTTGAAAACAGAGAAATTGCACATAAAGGATTAACCGAATTGATTACTGTGCAATCGATGCATGAGAGAAAAGCAAAAATGACCGAGCTGGCGGATGGATTTATCACATTGCCAGGCGGTGCTGGAACAATGGAGGAGTTTTTTGAAATTTTCACATGGGCACAGCTTGGATTGCACCAAAAACCATGCGGCATTTTGAATACGAATCATTATTATGATCCATTAGTCAAGCTTATTAACCATATGGCTGATGCGGAGTTTCTGCAGGAGAAATACAGAAGTATCACTATAGTCGAAGAGGACCCTGCTGTAATAATTGACAGGTTTCTTACATATAATCCCCCTAGTATTAAGACATATATTACGGAAAAACAAACTTGAATTCAGCAGTTAAGAGGTGAAATAATGACAGATTTACGATATCCAATTGGACAATTTACTTGGAATGATGAATACACAGAAGATGTGATTGCCTCCTGGCTTGATGATATCGAGCAGTTGCCTGCACAATTGCATCAAGCTGTAATTGACCTTACTGATGAGCAATTAAATACACCGTATCGTGAAGGAGGCTGGACAATACGGCAAGTTGTCCATCATGTTGCAGACAGTCATTTAAACGCATATACTCGCTTTAAGCTTGCTGTAACAGAGGATAGACCGGTCATTAAACCGTATGCCGAGGATAAATGGGCTGAAACGCCTGATTCATTTTTGCCGGTTGATATTTCCTTACAATTACT
The DNA here is from genome assembly GCF_046613985.1 of Niallia laureatilytica. NCBI lineage: Bacteria > Bacillati > Bacillota > Bacilli > Caryophanales > Bacillaceae > Niallia > Niallia laureatilytica. The sequence goes on from NZ_JBKKHP010000004.1 coordinate 157,094, forward strand.
AGCTTCCTTGCATTTGCGGTTAATACAATTACTTCGGTCTTTATCACAAGATCAGTTAGACAGAGCCTTTCTTCATCCAGAGTCTGGCGAAGTAACATTAAAAAGAAATATCGGAATTTATGCATGGCACGGTAAGCACCATCTTGCCCATATCACAAGCCTAAAGAAGCGGCTAGGCTGGTAAATGAAAAAAGGATGCAAAAGCCATGAGCTTTTGCATCCTTTCTATATTTTTTTATCTGTTGTCCACTTTTTCTGGATACAGATCGTGGTTCATAAGACGGTGTGTAGCCATTTCTTCAAACTTCGTGCCAGGCTTGCCGTAATTGCAGTATGGATCGATTGACAATCCACCTCTTGGTGTGAATTTGCCCCATACTTCGATATATCTAGGATCTAATAATTTAATTAGATCGTTCATAATAATATTAACACAGTCTTCGTGGAAGTCACCATGATTGCGGAAGCTGAACAAATACAGCTTCAATGATTTACTTTCCACGATTTTTTTGTCCGGAATATAGCTGATATACATTGTAGCGAAATCCGGCTGTCCAGTAATTGGCTCTGCGATAAAACGCAGGTGGACTATATCATATACATATATTCTTACGGTCGAATATAAGCATCCTCGCGCTTCCATCCTGATTGGATGTACTCTACTTCCTTCTTCAAGCAGTACTTTTACCCGATTCCTGTTTGAATGGTTTCGATAGTCTCTGCACCTTCCTCTAGTTTTTAGAGGCTTGGCTCAGGATTAGAATTTCCTTCCTTCCCTGAGTTCACGAGGTTTAAGCGACAGTGTTTCCACTGAAGTGTGCCCTTATTGACACAAGCTAGTAAATTCTGGACAGTTGAACTTAACGAAATAATCTCTGTTGACATGCAAGTTGTCTACAGACTCTAATATTTCTGGATTGTATTCGTAAAGATAGGTTGTTCCTTGGTTACCAAGTAAAGTTAAATCCTCAAGACCTTCTTCATGTTTTCTGCCTGACATTTTTCATCTCTCCATTTCATTTATGCGTTACACTCGAGAATAGCAATCTATAGATATGGCCGGTTTTTTAAGCAAAATAAAAGCCACATCCTTATGGACATGGCAAGCTCACCTGTATCCATAGTTTTTTATAGAGGGTATCTGCTATGAACCTCTTGGATTATCATGTACAGCCATATATTATAGCAAAATCACAATAACGTCAATATAACTGCCGAAACACTGCATGAAGCAAAATCAAACTCCATTTTATTAATTTTTTCAGTAAATTGTTCATATACATTAGTGACTAGATGGGTAGAGACGTACAAATTACTGCCTTTTCTTAAAGGAGGTATAAAATACTTGCATATAATTGGAAAGAGCGTATTGCGTAAGGAATCGAAAAGCAAAGTCACCGGTTATGCCCACTATACTGCTGATACAACAACAGGAGAAGCGTTGTTCGTAAAGCTTGTCAAAAGTAAATATGCACATGCCAATATATTAAAAATAGATGAAACGAAAGCGTTGCAGCAAAAAGGAGTGCGTGCAATAGTCTTGGGAAAAGGCTTGCCTTATGTCGGAGAGGAAGTCCGAGACAGGCCGCCGCTTGCGTACAGCAAGGTTCGTTACGCTGGTGAAGTGGTTGCCCTAATTGTTGCTGATTCGTATGACGCAGCAAATAATGCTGAGGTGCTGCTTGATATTAAGTATGAGCCGCTTACAGTCGTAAATTCGCCGCTCACAGCCATTCAAGCAGATGCTCCGCTCATTCATGAGGGCATAGATAAATACGATAAAGATCCAGGAATATATCCAATTACAGGGACAAATATCATTAATAAAACGAAAATCCGCAAAGGCAATATGGAAAAAGGCTGGGCCGATTGTAGTGAAATAGTGGAAGCGTCTTTTTCTATCCCAATTTCAGACCATAGTGCGATGGAAACAAGAAGCGCCACTTGTGAAATTATGCCTGACGGAGACGTACGGATTATGACGAGTTCCCAGGCACCGTATATGGTCAAAAAAATCCTCAGCAGAGACTTTCATATCCCAACAGGAAAAATTGTTGTGCAAACTCCATTTGTCGGGGGCGGCTATGGGGGCAAGGCCTCGGTGCAGCTTGAAATATTTGCTTATCTTGCAAGCAAAGCAGTTGGTGGCAGGCTCGTTAAGTTAGTTAATACAAGAGAAGATGATTTTCTTGTATCTCCTGTTCATATCGGTTTAGAAGCAAAAGTAAAACTTGGCTGTTCTGCAGACGGGAAGCTGCAAGCGGCCGAGCTTGAATATATTTTTGATGGCGGAGCTTACGGAGATAAATCTCCTCATTTGACAACGGCAGGGGCAGTTGACTGCACTGGGCCGTATAAAATAGACAATATATTTTGTGACAGCTTATGTGTGTACACAAACCATCCATATGCAGCACCATTTCGCGGTTTTTCACATGGTGAGGTTCATTTTGCCTTCGAGCGGGGAATGGAATTACTGGCGAAAAAGCTGAAGATGGACCCACTGATGTTCAGGCAGATTAATGCGATTCGCCCAGGAGATCAAACGCCAACAAGAGTGGTGTTAAACAGAAGTACTGTCGGCAATGTGGAAGCATGTATTAGTCGCTTGAGACCATTGATTGGCTGGGAAAAGGGGCAGGTTGAACGAATAGGGGAGCATGTGCTTAGAGTAAAAGGAATCAGCTGCAGCTGGAAAAACTCCACTATTGGTCCTGATGCAGCATCAGGTGTTGTGCTTACCTTTAACTCTGACGGCAGCATTAACCTTATGTCAGGTATAGTAGAGATTGGCACAGGCACGAAAACGGTGCTGGCACAAATACTGGCAGAAGTGATGAAGATGGATATAAATGATATATATGTGCGAATGACAATTGATACACAAACAGAACCAGAGCATTGGAAGACAGTGGCAAGCAGAGGAACATTGATGGCAGGCAGAGCAGTGCTAGCTGCTGCAAATGATGCTATTCAACAGTTGAAATCCATTGCTGCAACAGTAATGCGTGTGCCTGCAGATGATCTCGAGGTCGGTTATAAAAAGGTGTATCTGCGAGATAATCCTGATTCCTTCTTGGATTTCAAAGATATTGTGTACGGTTATGTTTATCCGAATGGCAATGCAATCGGCGGGCAAATTGTAGCAAGAGGAAAATATATTTTGAGAGGCTTAACAAATTTAGATCCAGAGACTGGGGCAGGAAACCCGGGCCCTGAATGGGCAGTTGCAGCTCATGGAGTCGAAGTGGATTTTAATACGAGAGAGTGTACATATCGAATTCGCAAGGCTGTAACTGTAATGGATATTGGTGAAGTTCTAAATTTCAAGGCCGCAGTCGGCCAAGTAAAGGGAGCCATGAGTATGGGGCTGTCATGGGCAGCCAGGGAGGCATTTTATTTTGACAAAAACGGCAGGATTCTTAATCCCCAATTGCGGACATATCGGCCCATCCGGTTTGGTGAACATCCAGAATATATCGCTGACTTTGTCAAAACTCCTCATTTAGAAGCACCATTTGGAGCAAGGGGAGCAGGCGAGCATGGACTTATTGGCATTCCTGCAGCTTTAGCTAATGCGCTGTCATTGGCTGCAGGAGTAGAGCTAGTTAGACTTCCGCTCATTCCTGAGGAAATTTGGAGAACAAAAAGGGAGACTGCCAAAAATGATCTTTGATTATTTCAGACCAGAGCGATTGCTGGAGGCGACGGAATATTTCACAGAAAGGCGGAAGGAAGGAGGAATTCCGCTGTTTTTTGGGGGCGGCACAGAAATAATAACGATGCAGCGCCTGCATGAGATAACACTTGACACAGCGATAGATATTAAAGCTATAGATGCTGTCAACATCCATGATATAGTGGAAGGCTATGTTGCGATTGGGGCGGCAGTGACACTGACAGAAATTCAGAACAAAAACCTTTTCCCTCTGCTGACAGAGGTCAGCAAAGAGGTTGCAGACAGAACAGCACGCAATAAAATTACGCTCGGCGGCAATATTTGCGGCAATATCTTTTATCGGGAAGCTGTACTTCCCCTTCTTTTAGCAGACAGTCTGATTGTAACAGCAAAAGAGCGGGACATTAGGATGGAATATATTTCGGCAAAATTTAAGCAGAAAATGCTATTAGAGGAAGGGGAAGTCTTTGTCCAAGCCTTTGTGGAAGAAAAGTATCGAAAGCAGCCGTTTTATACTAGAAAGAAACGACAGCAATGGGAAACTGGTTATCCGTTGATTACAGCTGCAGCATTAAAGGTCGACCAAAAAATACGGGTTGCTTTCAGTGGATTATGTGCATTTCCATTTCGTTCAAATGAAATGGAGGCTGCACTAAATGAAGCAGAATTAAGTGCAGAGCAAAAAATAAATAAAGCAATTCAAACTGTGCCAGGCGAAATTCTCGATGATGTGGAAGGTTCTCGTGAATACCGGTTATTTGTGCTTAGAAATCTGCTCGAGGAAATCTTACAAAGCTTGGAGAGGATGTAGCATGCATATACCAGCAAAAAAAACATTAATAAAGCTGTTTGTTAATGGGGAGGAAAAACAGGTCGCTATTGTTCCAAATAAAACACTTTTGATGGTGATCAGAGAGGAGCTTCATTTAACAGGCAGCAAACCAGGCTGTTTAAATGGTGATTGTGGTGCATGTACGATGCTTGTCGACAATGAGCCTATGAAATCATGTCTTATGCTTGGAGTTGAAGCAATCGGCAAGGAAGTTGTAACAGTAGAGGGTCTGCATGAAGCTCCTATCCAAAAAACCTTTATGGAGCAATTCGCCTTTCAATGCGGTTATTGCACCACAGGGTTTATTATGAATGCCCATGCCCTGACACTTGTGCCTGATCCTTCAAAAGAGCAGATACGTGAATGGCTGTCATCCAATATTTGCCGTTGTACGAGCTACGAGGAAATAGAGCAGGCAGTTATTCGAGCGATGAACATAACAAGGGGAGGGCAGTAGCCCTCCCTTGTTTTTATGGAAGTCCGATCTCATTTAGCGGATATATGCGCAAAACAACCTTGCCAATAACAGATTTGTCACTTATAAAGCCGAAATCTCTGCTGTCTTTACTTTTAAGCCGGTTATCTCCGAGCACAAACAGACTGTTGTTCGGAACAGTTTTCTCACCAGTTTCCTCTTCAAGTGTAAAGTCGCCAGTCAGCTTTGCTGTGGTTGCTCCTAGCTTATTTTCCTTTAAATAGAATTCTGTGTATGCCTTGCCGTTAATGTATAAAACGTCGTCTTTCATTGACACCGTGTCTCCTGGAAGGCCGATAACCCTTTTGATGTAATTTGCATCCTGGTCAGGTGCATGAAATACTATCATATCAAAATGCTCAATATCACTGATTTTGCTCAAGATAACTTTATTGCCGTCCTCGAAAGTCGGAGACATGCTTTCACCATGAACTACACTTGGACTAAACAGAAAGTTCCTGCAAATTACTACAATAATAAAGGCAAAAACAAAGCACTTTAGCAAAGAATAGAGTTCTTGCTGCCATCGTTTTTTCATCTATATTCTCCTAATATTTGTTATATATATATTCTAACTAGAAAAGAATTGGAAATCAATGATATGATAAAGAGTAATGATAACAATAAAGATTGGACGAGCGTGTTATGACAGAAGAATGGTTGAAAGTATTTGACGAGAACTATGCAGCAAAGGGGGTAGCAACAAGAACAGATATTCATACGCAAGGACTATGGCATGAAACGGTTCATTTCTGGCTGATGACGAAAATCAACAGCAAACATTATGTATTTCTGCAAAAGAGAAGCAAAAGCAAAAAGGATTATCCTAATCTTTATGATATTACAGCTGCTGGACATTTATTAGCAACAGAAAGCCCGGCAAATGGAGTGCGCGAGCTTCAAGAGGAATTAGGCTTTTTTAGTGTAAATAAGGATCAGTTACATAAGCTCGGAATTGTCAAGAATATCATTCATACAGACCGATTAACAGATAATGAATTTAGTCATATTTATGTATATTTCGTGAATGATAATATTTCTTTCCATTTACAAGAAGAGGAAGTTTCAGAAATGGTAATAACCGAGTTTGAATGCTTTTATAATTTTTGTACAGGTACAAGAGCAGAAATGGAAATTTACCCTTGGCAAGCTGGAGCAACTAAAAGCAAGGAGAGTTTAAAAATAGGGAAAGACAAGTTTGTTCCCCATCAAGATTCTTATTTTAAGGAAATTGCAGCATTGCTTAAGGGGTATTTACACAAATAAAAGGTCAGCTTACAGCTGACCTAAAGGGAAGAATTGTTAAGATTGCAGCATTTCTCTACCTTTATCACGGAAGGAAGGATCTGCAGTATGTTCCACTGTAAACTTCCCATTTTCATAGGAAACTACAGACACACAGCAATTATCATGATGTGGGAAGGTTTCTAATTTTGCAACAGACATGATAAAGTAACCAATTGTCACACCATGAGAAAATAGCAGGATGTTACCGCCTGTGTCCTTATGTTTTGCAATGATTTCTTCTACCGCGGCTTTTGTTCTTGTTAATAAATCGGTAAATGATTCTCCTTTTGGTACTCTGAAGTCAATATCAGACATAGAGAATATTCTCTCTAATATATTGCCGTGCTCTGAAATGATCTCTTCCTCTAACAATGATTCGAGAACACCGAAATTCATTTCCTTCAGACGTGCATCTGTTGATACAGAAAGCTCTCTTTCACCTAATGCAAATTTAGCTGTGTCAAGCACTCGCTGGCTTTCACTCGCATAGACCGCTTTAAAATCAATGGAAGCAAGACCGGCACCTACTGCTTTCGCCTGCTGTATACCTTTGTCGGTTAAAGGGGAATCACAAAACCCTTGCATTCTTTTTTCGATATTGTATTGTGTTTCTCCGTGACGTACGAAGTACAGAGTTAATTTAGTCATTTAGTATGTATTCTCCTATCATTATATTTCAAACATAATCTTACTGTTCATATATTCTTTATATCAGAGCAGAATACCTTCCATTACCGAAATATTTGCAGCAAAAAAACAAGAGTTCTATAAAAAATGGAGATAGAACTCTTGTTTTTAACAGGTCTTATTTGTCTTTTTTATGAAGCATATCCTCTTCTTTTGTTTCCAGCATACCCCATAAGCCATTTATTTCTTGCTCATCCATATCAACGCCTAATTCTGCTTGCTGTCTCGCCAGTTTTTGTTTTAATTCTTCATTTTGGCTGTTATTGTTGTTTTCCAAAACAAATCACCTCGATTGTAGGATGCCAGCTTTTTATCATTTATATGCACTCGCTATGTGCTGTCTTTTAAGCTCTGGATTAGCTCCTTTTTTATCCCTAAAAATAATAGTCGTAAAAATATGCCGAGGAAGATAAAGCCGAAAAAAGAATAGCTATGTTTCCAGACAGGTCCAAGCATAAACATTTTCCAAGCAACAAATAACGGTTCAAATATGTATGAAAACAAGACAGCCCAAATGATGGTACCCGCAATAAACGTTTTCCATTTATTTGTATACTGATATACAAGCATAGCAGTAATCGGAATCATCACAAGATCCGCTGGTATTAATGGCGGTATCCATGGGAGTAGCTTGTCCGGATAGCTCCAAAGCATCATTTCAGTCCCAATAATATCTAAGACAATAGAAAAGAACCCGCATAAAAGCCCATATGTGAAAATTTCGTAAAAACGGTTTTTATTCACTAATTTCCACCAAATAAAATAGGGAAGTATGGTGGCACAAACAAGTATCCACCACTGAATAGAAAATAGATCATGGTGAAGCCAATGGTTTAATGTCATATCGGCGAGATTTTTTTTCGCCTCATTAATCTCTGTATGTGTCGGCATGTCATGAATAAGGAATATCATGTTCACTCACCACTCATATAGTTTAGTAAGCCAGCTTATCAGTTACCAGGAAAATTAAATTAGGCGTGTTAAGCCAATTTACAGCGTGAATATTTTTTTATTATTGCTCTTACCTCTGTAAATTATGATTCTAATTGGGAAAAACCTTTTTACTGCATATAAGAATATGGCATTGGAAAAGATATGCAAAAAAGGGAGTGAACGAAATGAAACTTGGAAAACAGATGAAGACCTATCTGCAAGGTGCATTTTTTCTAATGTTTATGGGCTCCATTGTTATTCTCAGCTACGTAATCGGTTTTAAAGATTTTAAGGAAGTGCTTGGTTTATAGACTAAGCACTGATATCTCTAGTCTGTAATGAGATAAGTCACCTGCTAATATGATGGAATATAGGAGGTGAGAGTCATGGGTATCATTAATTCGACATCTGCAGATATTGATTTGCTTGCAAGACTTCTCAGGGCAAAAAGCAGAATGCGAAAATATCTACAATACTTTTGTTTGAAATAGAAAGAGCGGAGCCAATTGCCGGCTGCGCTTTTTTTATATAGAAGTTTGACGTTTGAAAAAAAGGGGCACAGAATGGTATATTTGAATTTATTGATAAATGAAAAAACTTTGGGGGATTTATATGTCATTAGAGAATGTTGTAACACACTTTGCAAAGTGGGAGAAAGAAAAGGAAATCATGGAATTTCAAACATCAAGCGCAACCGTGCAAGAGGCAGCAGATACTTTAAATGTAGAGCCTGCCAGAATTGCTAAAACACTTTCCTTTCGAAAAGGAGAAGAGGGTGTGCTTATTGTAGCTGCAGGTGACGCTAAAATTGATAATAAAAAATTCAAGGCTGCTTTTTTAGAAAAACCTCGCATGCTCACAGCTGATGAAGTGTTCCAAAAAACAGGCCATATGATTGGCGGTGTCTGTCCGTTTGGACTGACAACAAACATGGACGTTTACTTAGATGAATCATTACAGCGTTTCTCTTCCGTATTCCCTGCGTGTGGCAGCAGCAATTCGGCAATTGAACTGACATGTGATGAGTTGTTCCTGTATGGAAACGGGAAAGGCTGGGTAGATGTCTGCAAAGGTTGGAGAGAAGAATGAGAGAGATAATAATGAACAAGCTGAAAGAGCTCGAACAAGAGCATGCTATTAAAATTTTGTACGCCGTGGAAGCTGGCAGCAGAACACAGGGTTCATTTTCTTCTGACAGCGATTATGATGTTCGGTTTATCTATATGCACAAGAAGGAATGGTACTTGTCATTAGACAAAAAAAGGGACAGTCTGGAAGATAAGACTGGAAATTTGGATATAAGCGGCTGGGAGCTGGCTAAAACTTTAAGACTTTTGCGCAAATCAAATATATCACTTGCTGAGTGGCTTCAATCGGATATCGTGTATATAAGAGATAATCAATTTGAAAGCGAGCTGCTGGATTTATACAAAAAGGCATTTAATACAAAAACAGCCTTTTATCATTATCTCCAGCTCGCAAAGAATAACCGGAAAGACCTTGAACAAAAGCCGGGGACAATAAAGCTTTATTATTATTGCTTGAAATCAATTCTTGCATGCAAGTGGATTGACAGAAATAAAGAAATGCCTCCAAATGATATCCAGCAACTGCTCTTAGAGGTTAACGACAATGGCGTACTTCATTCTGAAATCACTAAGCTGATTAATAAGAAAGCCAGTGGAGATAAGCAAGAAGTTATTTATCCCATTCTTAATCATTTTATAGCAGAAGAATTAAAGCTTCTTCAATTAACAGCAGATACAATGCCTGTAAGCATCTATAATGAAAGAGAAATCACTTTAACACTGGACAGCTTCTTTCGAAAAATACTCAACATCCATGATTGGCATTAATAAAAATTAAAGGAGACTATTCATAAATTAGTAATTAGAAATAGTCTCCCAAATAATATCCTTGTGCCTGCTAAACAAGGCTCAGTATTACAGGCAGCTCTATTTTTACAGCCTTTTAACACACTATGGAAAAAAGATTGAGGGTCTTAACAGTCACTTTAGACTAGTTTATATAACAGCAGGCAGGACAGAAATCAACAAGAGGATATCGGACAGTATCAGCTTTTTGACTGTGGGGTTATTACAGACAAGATATTCGCGGTTCAAATGCTGCAGCTCTTTAACGAACATCCTAATCTCTAAATCATGCATTACATCACCTTTTATCATTTGATAGTAGAAATTTACCCCCATTTACAGAGAGTAAACACTAATCAGCGGGAACATATCCAATAAAAAGAGATGTCGACCACTAAGGACGACATCTCTTTTTATTGGATATGGCGGTATACGCCAATAACTTTTCCAAGGATGCTTACATGACGAAGGACAATTGGCTCCATCGTAGAGTTTTCCGGCTGAAGACGAATCGAATCTTTTTCTTTAAAGAAGCGCTTGACTGTCGCCTCGTCATCTTCTGTCATTGCGACAACAATTTCTCCGTTATTAGCGGAATTCTGTTGCCTTACAATTACATAGTCACCGTCAAGTATCCCTGCTTCAATCATACTTTCTCCCATAATTTCCAACATAAATACTTGTTCATCACTTGGAGCAAGTCTTTCAGGAAGAGGAAAATACTCTTCTACATTCTCAATCGCTGTGATTGGTAAACCTGCAGTTACCTTACCGACAACAGGAACATTGATAATGTTGTATTTTGGTATATTGTTTTCTTCCAAGTCTAGTATTTCAATTGCACGTGGCTTTGTAGGGTCTCTTCTGATTAGGCCTTTGCTTTCCAATCTTGCCAAGTGCCCGTGTACAGTTGAACTTGAAGCAAGTCCGACAGCTTCCGCAATTTCTCTTACGGATGGCGGATAGCCTTTGAGGCGGACTTCTTCTTTTATGTATTCCAATATATCTAGTTGTCTTTTAGATAGCTTTTGCATTGTATGCACCTCGACTATTATTTCTTACAGCTAGTATAACATGGAATAAATATCGATACAAACATAAGTTCTGATTTTTTTGTTGACACAAAACATCTGTTCGTATTAAAATGCAAATATAAGCGAACGTACATTCTAAATAAAGGGTGATTTACAATGGTCGAAAAAATTTGGAGAAAACATTCATACTCTATCATACTTATAATATTCAGCTTAGTGACATGCTTTATCATCGCATTAAAGTCCAGTCATGCAGATACAGATAAATACATAAAGGTAACAGTTAGCAAAGGGGATTCCCTATGGGAGATTTCTGATCAATATGAGGGTTTATACAGCATGCCAAAAAAACAGTTTATCAAATGGGTGGAAGACCATAATGACATTGCCAGTAATCAGATTCAAACAGGAGAAGAGCTGGTTATTCCAGTCCTGCTAGAAAAGCAGAACACAATGCTTGCAGCAGACTAAAGCAGTAATAAACAATATTATGTTAATATGGATTGCAGATGCCGCTTGCTTATAAATTGCAGGCGGCATCTGTGTATTAAAAACTTGTTAATGGTGGTTATAAAATGGACGTTGTAATATATTGCAGAGTATCTACAGACAAAGAGGAACAGGCAACCTCTTTAGTAAGACAGGAAGAAGAGCTCCTCCAGCTCGCCAAAGAAAAGAATTTTCGTGTCTGTCATATCATTAAAGAACAGGCAAGCGGTTTCGACCTCGAAAGAGATGGCCTGCTAGAGCTGCTTGAAATCATAAAGGAAGAGAATATCGCAGCCGTCTTGATACAGGATGAGACAAGACTGGGGAGGGGGAATGCAAAGATTGCTATACTGCACTGCATCTTGCGTGAAAAGGTAAAGCTTTACAGCATATCACATGCAGGTGAGCTGGTTTTATCTGATGCAGACTCCATGGTGCTGCAAATCGTTAGTCTTGTGGAAGAATACCAAAGAAAGATACATAATATTAAGATTAAAAGAGGTATGAACAGAGCGATTGAAAACGGCTATAAGCCAGCAGAAAACCTGAGGAATCAAGGTGTTCATTCAGGAAGAAGCCGCTTGGAAGTTCCAGTAGAAGAAGTGGTTAAGTTGAAGAAGAACGGACTAACCTTCGCAGAGATTGCGTCTACCCTTCGTGGTTTAGGCTATGAATTTTCGAAAGCGACGATTCATAGAAGATATCAAGAGTTTATGGATGAGAACAAAGACGCTGCCAAATAATGCTGATAAATGTAAAGCTGCACTTCTTTATGTTATAATGAATTTTTCATAAATAACTTAACTATGTTTCCATATATATTTCGGGGATTTCCGTAATGGAAGAAGGAAAGGAGAAAATGCAGATGATTTCAAATGAAAAGCTTAATCGCATAAACGAGTTGGCAAAAAAGAAAAAAGAACAAGGCTTAACTGAAGCAGAAGCAAAAGAACAAACTGCATTAAGAGCTGAATACTTAAAAACATTCCGTTCTAACATGCTTACAACACTAGAAGGTGTTAAAATCTATGACCCAAATGGTGATGATGTAACTCCTCAAAAAATTAAAGACATTCAAGAAAAGAAAAAATTGCACTAAAAAATCATGGCTTAGTTTGCCATGATTTTTTTTATTTCTGACGATTAACGGAATTTGTTAAAAAGTTGAAGATTTCACTTTCAATAAAAGATGGTTAATGGAATCACAAGAGGTGAGAATGGAATGGATCAAACAGAAATCAAGGTGTACTTTAAAATCTACGCAGATGATTTTCCATTGGAGCAGGTTACAAAACGCTTGGATATATACCCAACAAAAATTTATAAAAAAGGTGACTTCATTAGAAAGATAAATGAAACGAAAAACTTAACTAGAAGCTATACATCTTGGGAACTCAGTACCGGGTATCAAGAATCTCTTGATACAGGAGAACTGATATCGCAAATTATAAGACAATTACAGGGGAAAACTACTGTTATAAATGATCTTAGAGAGGAATTTGGCTTAGAATGCAGTTTCGTTATCGTGATAAAAATTAATGATGGATATTCACCAAGTTTGCATTTAGATAGCCATTTAGTAGAATTCGCTTCCAAAATTGAAGCAGATTTTGATATCGATTTATATGCCAATCCTTACTAGAAAACATAAAATTTCTTTGTATGAAATTCAAAAAAATTTTAGGATTTTTTGTGAATTTGGTTAAGATATAATGAAAGAATTGGTAAACAGGGAGATTAAATAGTCATCATGGTATTTTTTTTTACCGAAATTGGGTTTATACTATAAAAGTCAGACATCTTATAATCTAATGAGTTGTGTTATAAAGCCGAGACATTTATTATAAGTATGTACGATTTATAAATGAGAGGATGTTAGTGAATGACAGAAACAATTGATAACTTAGCTATTAGTTCAATCCGCACATTAGCGATTGATAGTATTGAAAAAGCTAATTCCGGCCATCCTGGAATGCCAATGGGTGCAGCTCCGATGGCATATAAATTATGGACTTCTTTCATGAACCATAATCCAAAAAATCCAACTTGGTTTAACCGCGATCGCTTTGTTCTTTCTGCAGGCCACGGTTCTGCATTGCTATACAGCATGCTGCATTTATCCGGTTATGATTTATCAATCGAAGATTTAAAGCAATTCCGCCAATGGGGAAGCAAAACTCCTGGACATCCAGAATACAAGCACACAGCTGGTGTTGATGCAACAACAGGTCCACTAGGTCAAGGTATTGCAATGGCTGTTGGTATGGCAATGGCTGAAAGACATTTGGCTTCTGTTTATAACAGAGATTCATATCAAGTGGTAGATCACTTTACATACGGCATTTGCGGCGACGGCGACTTAATGGAAGGTGTTTCTGCAGAAGCAGCTTCACTTGCAGGTCACTTAAAGCTTGGAAGACTAGTTGTTCTTTATGATTCAAACGATATCTCATTGGACGGAGACTTGGACAAGTCCTTCTCTGAAAGTGTAGAACAACGCTTTAAGTCTTATGGATGGCAATACTTGCGTGTTGAAGATGGAAACGATCTTGCAGAATTGACAACTGCTTTGGAAGCAGCTAAATCAGATGAAAACCATCCAACATTGATTGAAGTGAAAACAGTTATCGGATTCGGTTCTCCAAACAAATCTGGTAAATCTGCTTCACATGGTGCTCCACTTGGTGCAGACGAAATCAAATTGACGAAAGAAGCATACAAATGGACTTTCGAAGAGGATTTCTATGTTCCTGAAGAGGTTTACGAGCATTTCAAAAAAACAATCGCTGAAAATGGTGCGAAAAAAGAGCAAGAGTGGACAGAACTTCTTAAACAATATGAAGGTGAATATCCAGAGCTTGCTAAACAATTCAAGCTTGCAATCGATGATAAATTGCCAGAAGGCTGGGATAAAGATATTCCTGTTTATGAAGAAGGCAAGAGCCTTGCAAGCCGTGCTTCTTCTGGAGAAGTGCTTAACGGTATCGCTAAAAACGTTCCTTCCTTCATTGGCGGTTCTGCTGACTTGGCAGGAAGCAACAATACAATGATTAAAGGAGAAAAAGATTTCACTCCTGAAAACTTTGCAGGCAGAAACATCTGGTTCGGAGTAAGGGAATTCGCAATGGGTGCTGCTATGAATGGTATCGCTCTTCACGGCGGATTAAGAATATTTGGAGGAACGTTCTTCGTATTCTCTGATTACCTTAAACCAGCAATCAGACTTGCAGCAATCATGGGCTTGCCTGTAACTTATGTCTTTACACATGACAGTATTGCAGTAGGTGAGGATGGTCCTACACATGAGCCGGTTGAACAGCTTGCTGGTTTGCGTGCATTGCCAAACCTTTCCGTAATTCGTCCAGCTGATGGTAATGAGACAGCAGCTGCTTGGAAGCTTTCTTTAGAATCAACGGACAAACCAACTGCTTTAGTATTGACTCGTCAAAACTTGCCGACTATTAAAGGGACGGATGTTAACGCATACGAAGGCGTTTCTAAAGGTGCATATGTCATTTCACCTGCAAGCAAAGAAACTCCAGATGCACTTCTAGTAGCAGCTGGTTCAGAGGTAGGACTTGCGGTTGAAGCACAAAAGGCATTAGAAACAGAAGGTATTTCTGTATCTGTTGTCAGCATGCCATCATGGGATCGCTTCGAACAGCAATCTGCTGAGTATAAAAACAGCGTTCTTCCAAAAACAGTGAAAAAACGTCTTGCAATTGAGATGGGTAGCTCACTAGGCTGGCATAGATATGCTGGAGACGAAGGCGAAGTATTGGCAATCGATACTTTCGGAGCTTCTGCACCAGGAAATAAAATTCTAGCAGAATATGGCTTTACAGTAGAAAATGTTGTAGCACGTCTAAAAGCAGTGCTTGATAACAACTAATATATACAGAAAAAAGAAGAGCAGATTGCTCTTCTTTTTTTTGAACATAATCTCTCGAATATGCCAATAAATTTCGAATTCGACAAAACTAGTCTGTTTTTTTAACAGCTTGAGACACAACTTGTATATTTGCTTCCTTATAATAGAAGAAAAGAATGCAAATAGGCGGGTGTGCAAAGGGTATGAGAAAATATTATTTGTATTTGATTAAAGAGGATATAGCAACTGATTATCTTGGGAAAGAAAGAATGTTTTACAAATTATTTTCTGAGCATACTAAAACAGATGATTCCTTGCTTAAATTAGAGACGGCAAAGCAAATCGACTATATCACACTTCCTATATCTGTGTGGAGACTCCAGAAGCTATTGTTTGGCGATCTGCAAAAAAACAAAAGCTTCAAGCAGCAGGACAGCCATACATATTACATAGAAAACGGCAATTTAAGCAGTGCGCAGCTGAGGCTCACCAAACAATACATAGTTATTGAAGCAGAAGGATATTATGATGCTGAGTCGATTTTCTTTGAAATTTTGCGAAAAAATGAACCGTCCTTTTTGGCGATTGACGTGGAAAATGCCCGATTTGGCTGGTTAAAACCAATAAAAGAAAGAAATTTGATATGAACATGAGAAATTATTGGACAAATATTGTATAATATTCTTTGGTCTAGTACACTAAGTAATAGACAACATGAAGGAGGAAAAGATATATGCTATGGCTTTATATTCTAATTGGTGTTTTGGCACTGATTGCTGGACTAGCTATTGGGTTCTTCATCGCGCGTAGATACATGATGACTTACTTGAAGAACAACCCGCCAATTAACGAGCAAATGCTTAAAATGATGATGATGCAAATGGGAATGAAACCATCCCAAAAGAAAATCAATCAAATGATGGCTGCAATGAACAAACAACAAGGGAAATAAACCTTTGTGGTTGTAGGTTCTACGCTGTTACATAGCGTTTAATAGATAAAGGTTTCCCTAAAAATGCCTTGTAGAGTGAATCTTTCATCTAGAATTTACATCGCATTTGGTTTAACCTTCTGGTGTAACTTTCATCAAACTAATTTAAAACCACTTTTCCTGTGAAAACATAATCATAGGGAAAGTGGTTTTTTCATTGGAATTTGAAGATGTATTAAACGAGTATTTATATCATTGTGAAGCAATGGGTTTTACCCCATAGACCATGGTAAATAAACGTCAAGAGTACAAACAACTCAAACAGTACTAATGAAAAGCGTGGAATTGAACAATTAGAAAACATAACAATATTTGATTTAAAGTCCTATGTACGGCTAAAACAGAAGGATGGATTAAAGCCACAGAGTATAGTGTCTATGTTTAAGATGGTATCAGCTTTCTTTAGTTGGTGTGAGAAAGAAGGTTATATAAAGGAGAATATTGCGAAAAAAAGTCGCTACTCCTAAAGTACCTAAAAAGTTAATACAAGGGTTTTCTGTAACTGAAGTACAAGCAATGATAGATGCTTTCAGTTATAAGAACAATCTTGAGACGAGAAATAAGGCAATTGTGGCTATGCTTGCAGATTGTGGTTTGAGATCAATTGAGATACGTGGATTATTAAGTGAAAATGTAAATGGCATTACTATCTTGGTCAATGGTAAAGGGAATAGAGAGGAATGTTTTCATATCCCCAGCACTGAAAAGGATATTAAATGACTTTTCAAATGTTGCACAATCAAAAATAGATAAATTGAATGTTGTTCCTAGTAAGTATCATATTCACCATGCAATTACAGAATTTATTGAGTATATCGATACGCTTCAGGCTAAAACTTTAGAAGAGTGCATTACTTTATATCATACTAATAGGAGACATAGAGAAAGAATAGAAGCAATATTATGATGTACAAGATTCAGTTGCTGATATGCACGACGATATGAGATCAATGAGCAATGAAATGCGTGATATTGAAAGAAACTTCAGATATTAAATAAATACATAAAATACAACCTTCAATTTTAATTGGGTGTTTTATTGATAAATACAGACTTTTTATTAGTAATAATATAAGTGAAATTGAACACTAATAATAGGAATGGTATAATTTTTACTTGTACTGTATTAAGAGGGAGATGTAATAACCATCATGGATGTCATAATTGTTGATCTAGAAAATCAAATTACATTCAACAAAGGGGAAAAACAATACATTATAGAGATTGGAGCTGCAAAAGTTAGAAACTCCAAAGTCATTTCTACTTTCAGGCGCATTGTTTTACCAAAGACAGGACACATAAGAAAATCATCTAGAAAAATGATCGGTATTACAGAGGCTGAAATGCGCAAGGGAATCCCTTTGGCTATAGCGATGAAGGAGTTTGAAAAGTGGATAGGTGAAGATGATTACTATATATGTACGTGGAGTCCATCTGACCTCAATATATTAATTAATAATTATTCAATTGACGCATATCCTATTTCCTGGTTAAAAAACTACACTGACATACAAAAACCAATTTCTAAAGTATTAGGAAGTCATCATCCTGTTAGCTTAAAAAAGGCTTTAGAATTTGCAAATATTAATCATGAAGGAAAGTTACATTCTGGACTGGATGATTCTATAAATACTGCACACTTATTTATTAAGTATGAAAATAAGATTCACTTATTTGAAAATAATATCAATGAATTATTAGTAAGTAATCTATATAAGAAGTGTCGAGAATGTGGGAAAATCGTATACCATAACGAAATTGAAAAAGGCAAATGTAAGCATTGTAGTAGTAAAGTAAGAAAATAGGTGACTTTATAAAACAGGGAATTTAAAATGAAATTAGCCCATTATAGGGCTTTTTATTTTATAATAATGTAAAAGTAAATGGGGATTATTATGATTACAGAAAAGTATAACTTAAATCAATCAACGTTGGATTTTTTAATGGAATACACTAAATTGGTTAAATCAGGTGTAGTTATTAGTAATCAGGAACTTATAGATATATTCAAAACGTCTAAGTTTTATAGTGAAGAAGTGGAAACATATTATCCAACTGCAATTAGTAAGTCATTATGGTATGCAATACATAGAAGTGACCAGTGGTTAAAGTTAGGGAAAGGTAAATACAAGCGAATGGAAGTACAGTAATGGGCTTTTTATTTTGGATAAGCGTATAAAATAAAAAGCCTTCACTTGTCCTTAGTGAAGGTTAGATCGGTGTATAACTTACTTCGCTTAATTATGTAAGTTACAGTAAAGTATATTATGGGATTTTATGGTATGTAAACGAAGAACAAACACTATTTTTATTAATTCTTTTGTAAATAAACAGAGATTTAAAAAAAGGGACATCGTTAGCTATTGAAACTGTTTATACATGACAGAAGGTGAGAAGTTTATCTACTATTGGTGGCTTTGGCTTTCTATTATTTTTGTTGGTGTGATTATAGTGGGAATATTTGAGTTTAGAAAAGAGAGACGATGAATAGTGAGTATGAATGAAATGGTTTGTGAACTATTGGCTAAAAAGATTTAAGCTTGTAATTGAAGATATAGCTAATCTACTTAATAAGGCGAGAATACCGCCAAGTTATAAAATTTTTAGTAAGGTGTTCGTTATTAAGAAGGAATTGTTTGTTATATCACCGAATACTAATAATAGTGGAGGTGTATTCAATATGAAAGAATATATTGTTTATTTTACTTATGGAAATGATGAAAAAAGAAGCTTGGTTATTCGGCACAATCATTTAAGCAATGCTACAGGCTTTATTTTAAAGAATCAGTGGATTCAGGATTCAGTTACAGGAGAATATTTTAATTTTGATAAAGTGTTAAGCTTCTCTGTTGAAGAAGCACCTAATGATTTTACGAGAGAGATGTATTAAGATAGAAAATTAGTACAAGGCATCCTGTTGGATGTCTTTTTTATATATAAAGATTATTAGCAATGGTGAAAAACCAATAAATTTGTCGTTTTTTGCGATTGCCGGGGGAATAATTGAATATATTATTCCTCAAGAAAATCCCCCTCTTTTCATAAAGTGGGGGATTTTTTATTTAGAAACTTTTTTGGGATTAGCGGTAGTTTCCATTAATTTATTTATAAGTATATCTAGTTCCTGACTGCAGCTGATTACAATGGGTGAAGCAAAACCATGTTCTTTTGCAGCTTCAACTAATTTTTGTCTTTTTATTTCTATTAAGTAAACCAATTGCTGATTTGACATGGTATTAGTCCTTTCTAGCTTTATGATTCGTCGAACATCCTTGTTACTTAAATCATGTACATGCCGCCGAAATCTTATGCATCAAAAGTGTTATCTATTTCTTAAGCTATTAAAAAACTTTTACTATGCATGTCTATATCTTGATTATAGCGATTTATGGAATTTAATGCAAAAAATCTGTAAATATCATATTAAGGAAAGCTTGTCATATAGTATATGGATGGACATAAACAGGAGGGATTTGATGAGTGATATTAATTTGTTTATATCCTTAGGAGCAGGCTTCTTAAGCTTTCTATCTCCATGCTGTCTTCCGCTTTATCCGGCATTTCTCTCCTATATTACAGGAATGTCTGTTGGCAGTATGAAAAATAATGCTGTACTTCTACAAAGAACAAGCATTTTGCATACAATCTTTTTCCTGATAGGGTTTTCTTCGATTTTTTTTGCTTTAGCATTTAGCACTACGTTAATAGGGACATTATTTGAAGAGCATATGGAGTTGTTGAGAAAGGCAGGATCGATTATTATCATTGTTTTTGGTTTGTTTATATTAGAAATAATCAGACCGAAACTTTTAATGAAGGAACGGAGAATCACATTCCGTGAAAGGCCAGCTGGTTTTTTTGGTTCCTTTTTAATCGGAATAAGTTTTGCAGCAGGCTGGACACCATGCTCTGGACCAATTATAGGTGCTGTTCTTTACTTAGCGAGCACAAATCCAGCCTCGAGCATTCTCTATATGTTTGCCTATATTTTAGGGTTTGCGATTCCCTTTTTGCTGCTTTCCTTTTTCATTGGGAGTATGCCTGTCATTCAACGATACAGCAGGTCTTTTATGAGAATAGGAGGAGTTTTTATGATAATTATGGGAATTATTTTGTATTTTAATGGGCTAAATGTCATAATTCGAGCTCTTTCGCCAATCTTTGGAGGCTTCAAAGGCTTTTAAATTTTTTACTTTCCTGTATAATAATAGGTAAGGGAAATGCCCGCAAACTTATCAAAAAATAGTGATTGAAAAGATCACAAAGATTCGATATATTGTTTAAGGTGCTAATTTATAGATGGAAAAGTATTTGTCCGTTTTTTGTTGAGGAGGAACAACTATGGCAAGAATATTAATAGTAGACGATGCAAAATTTATGAGATTGACACTCTTTAACATACTAACCAAAGCAAACCATGAAGTGGTTGGTGAAGGAGAAAACGGGAAAGATGCTATTCGCCTGTATAGGGAATTAGATCCAGATCTAGTCACTATGGACATTACAATGCCAGAAATGAGTGGACTTGAAGCAGTCAAAGAAATAAAAAAAGAATTCCCAAATGCTAAAGTTGTTATGTGTTCAGCAATGGGACAGCAAAAAATGGTAGTAGAAGCAATTGAAGCAGGAGCAAAGGATTTTATTGTTAAGCCGTTTGATGAAAACAGAGTTTTAGATGCTGTCAATAGAGTATTGAGCTAATGTATAATGGAGTTTTTAGGGTATGATGCAAATCATATCCGTTTTTTAATTCTTTTAAAAAAAGCTAAATTTTGTTACTATATAATAGGATTAAATGATAATAGCCAATCGGCTGGCTTAAATAAAAAGGAGAGATGAGCAATGACATCAGTCATTCTATCATCAATTGTAGCTATTTTCATGGGGACATTTTTTATGGTCGTCCGAATGAAAGCGGCAAAAAAACCAGTATCAGCAAAAAAAATTATCTTGCCTCCAGTCATGATGAGCACAGGCGCGCTCATGTTCGTTTTTCCAATGTTTGCGGTAACGACAACGGAGATATTGGAATCTTGTATTATAGGTATGCTTTTTTCTATCTTGTTGATTAAAACCTCAAGTTTTGAGATAAAGGAAAATGATATATACTTGAAAAAGTCGAAAGCCTTTATTTTTATTTTATTTGGACTTCTTGCTGTTCGGATTGTCGCTAAATTAATCTTAAGCAGCTCCATAGATGTGGGAGCACTAAGCGGAATGTTCTGGATTCTTGCTTTTTCGATGATTGTACCTTGGAGAATAGCGATGTTAGTTAACTATAAAAAACTAGAAGCACAGCTTAAAGCTAGTTAAAGCCTTATCCTTTTTGGATAAGGTTTTTTATTATAGCAGGCTTTTCAAAAAAAAGACGAGAACTAATACTAGGAAAGGGAGGGCGATGCAGGTGGATGGAGTATATTATGTTTATCATCTAGTTACAAGAAAGAAAATGGCGCTTGGCCAAGTTCTGAACTTTGATAAGAATGAAGCTAATAATCTTTATCGATTCTTTTTCGAAAGAGACTGGAAAAATTCTCAAGGAGAAGACTTTATGAGAATTTTCTATAATAACTTTTCAGCAGATGAACTGAACTTAAAGGACGAAGATGCAAAAGTTGCCTTTGAATATGTTGGCCAAACCGTTCGCGCTATTAGAGAAGTAATTGTAGAAATGGTAAGGCTTCAAGAATTTCCCGAATATCCTTCACGATTGTCTTGTTTGTATGCTGCCAAAAGCTATGAAGATGCATTAAAGTGGAAAGTATTATTTGATTCTTTTAACCGCAATGTTTTGCAAATTGTTAAATTAAAGGTTATAGGCAGTTGTTTTGAAGGTGATGGCAGTCTTCTGCCAAAAGAAGATGGGGCAACATTTGCACATAAGATCAAGGAAGCAAGAGAATATTGGAAAGAAAATATAGGAAATGAGCTTCCAGAACTTTTAATAAACGGCAGGATAGAAGTGGTAGAAATAGTAGATGATTATACATCCGAAGCATAGCTGCATAAAAATTTTTATAGTAGCAAATTACATGTTTTCCTCTATGGTTTGTGTGTTAGTAAAAACACCTCCCATTTCTGCAAAACAGGAGGTGTATTAAATCCTTCTAGTGAGGATAGTTATTCCGATTTTTCCAATCTTCATAGAAATTCTTCAATGTGCCGTGGATGCCATGTAAAGCTAATAATATTAAGTACAGCATCATAACAGTAGCAATCTCTCTTGTGATAAATGCAATCGCAGCAATTAACAGAGTGGAAAAAGTAAATAGCAATTTGTTATTCATCGTTTACCTCAAAAAGTATATGTATTTGAACACTAAGCGTGAACTAATTCATTTTAACATAATATTTACCATATAAGTCTAAGATTCTCATGACTTTTTTATATCTTATAGAAGTAAGCTGAAGTATAATGAAAGCGTATACTTATAATTGGGAAAATAGGAGGTAAATGGAATATGGGTAATTTGCTTCTCGATGAAAAGTTTGAAAATACAAAGTTGAACAGCTTGCTTCAGTGGCGGTGTGAGCCGCGAAAATGGTACGTCGATGAAAAAAGCTCGCAATTAGTGTTAGAAACAGATCAGGAAACAGATTATTGGCAAAAAACACATTATGGCTTTCAAGCAGACAATGGGCACTTTCTGTTTATAGAAACAGATAAGAACTTCAGGATGACAACAAAGGTAAAAACATACCCAAAATCAAAGTATGATCATGCAGGTTTGATGATTCGCTATTCACAAGATGTCTGGGTTAAAACTTCTTTAGAATATATCACAGATGAGCTCAGTAAATTAGGAGCTGTCGTTACTAATCAAGGGTACTCGGACTGGTCGACTCAAAAAGCGGAATCTAATGAGACAAATCTGTACTTCCGAATATCGAGAATAGCTCAAAACTGCTATGTTGACTTTTCGTGGAATGGTAATGACTGGTCGCAAATACGTTTAGCTCATTTGGATATTCCCAATGACGCACCAATTTCTGCTGGAGTATTCGCATGCAGTCCTCAAGGAAAGGAACAAACTGTGCAATTTGAATTTTTGACAATAGAAGAGCTTTCAGCAGATCCGAACGAAGCTTACCTTTAAAAGTTGCCAATAGGCAGCTCTTTTTTTTACTTACATCCAGTCTGCTATTAGACTTTTACC
The DNA here is from genome assembly GCF_046613985.1 of Niallia laureatilytica. Classification (NCBI taxonomy): domain Bacteria; kingdom Bacillati; phylum Bacillota; class Bacilli; order Caryophanales; family Bacillaceae; genus Niallia; species Niallia laureatilytica. The sequence continues at coordinate 180,403 of NZ_JBKKHP010000004.1, forward strand.
TCCATCGTTTTTCTTTTTTCTATGAATCTTAATCCTTCATCTATTACAAAAAATAAAATAGAGCTGATTAATGAAAATAACGTAAAAAACCATAATAGAAAGAAGGGAAGGAAACCAAATAAAATATGTAATCCAAAGGTAAATGCCATTCTTCCTTCAGGAAGTTTGTTTGCTATTTTTTCGATAAGGATGGAAACAGGGAGACCGTAAAGCAATAATCCTAACCCTATATAAACGGAATACATAAATAAATCACCAATAAAGTCTGATTGCATTTCCATTTCAGAAAACCATAAATTTGCAGGCAATAATATTGTAATGAATGAAAGAGATAAAAGGAAGGTAAACATGCAAGCAAGTAATTTTCTTTTTAACATAGTTTCTGCTCCTTATATTTCTGAAAAGATATTTCTTTTGTATTTGTTTTAGAAAATTATACCATATCCATATACACTTTATTCCACTTTCTGTTAAAGTAACAATAAATACAAAAGGAGGAGGTCTATATGAAACAAGTTCCCCGCTTTACAGATTATTATGATAATCAACTTCTCGAAATTGATGAACAAATTTGTTCTTTATTACAACAACGTAAAATCCTTTCCAACGATAATCCAGGTGTACCACCTGAAGAAATTCTTTCTAGCTGGGCAAATCAGTACGAACTTTATCCGAACTTTTTATATCAATTATTTGGAGCAATGAATTATGATCACATATTTAAATCGACAATAGAACCAGTTGGTTTCAGAAAACAGATTGCTGTGCAAAAAGTAAAGGAGATAGCTGGCCGTTTTTATTCCTTAACCGTTATTCGCCAGTATGAGAATACTAGTGTCATAAAGCTTCATGTTGACTGGGAAGAGTCTGAAGAGACGCCAATTATGACCAGAATCAAGAAACAAAATCCTACCTACGCTTTAAATATTACCGACAAGCAATATGAGTGCCGAAACAATCGATCAGGCGGTTCAATAGGACATTATACATATAGTTTTATTGTTTCTCCAGCCCTACCAGATGATGTTTCAGGCATTCGTTTAGTATTTAAAGAATATAGAGATTTTTTAATGGATGAACCAACAGGGCTTGAAATAAAAATGAATCTATAGAACTGTGAAGGTGCTTATCAGCAGAGCCTTACTGTATCTTCGTTTACCAAAATTAGGGGAGGCAGAGCTTGTATCAAGTGTGATATGGAAATATCAGATAGCGGTAAGGCGATGAAATACTATAAGTTGTATTTCTTGCGTTTCACCATTAATGAACAAATAATAAGCTCACTAGTTCCTTTCTTCACCAATAACAAGAAAAAAGAAAACCAGTAAAGGGGTTTAATAATGGCTAATAATACGCTCATAATTTCCATGATTGTTAATTTATTTCTGCAATTAATACCTATTATCATTATAGGAGCTATCGCTTGGATTAGTCTTTCCCGAATAGCCAAAAGACTCGAACAAAAAGCGGAGGAAAGACTAATGCTAGAAAGGGAAAATTCAGCAAGAATAAACCAAAGATTAGATGAATTGAATCAAAGATTAGTAGTTATAGAGAAGATGCTTAAAGAAGTTGAATAACTTAAGAAATGATGACAAACAGCTTCCTAATCCTGGGAAGTTGTTTTTCATCATATTTTACAAGGTAAGAAGAGGGATTGAGGTGCGCTTATGAAACTCGGGTTGAGAAGAAATGAAGTGAAACTAAGTCAGTATTCGATGCAATGGGATAAAGAATACATAAAAATAAAGCAGGCTATTCTGCATGTGCTTCCACAATTAAGGAATAGAGTGGAGCATATTGGCAGTACAGCAATCAAAGGAATGACAGCTAAACCAGTACTGGATTTAGCAGTAGGAATAGATGATTTAACAAAAGTTGACCAAAAATTTTGTTATACATTAAAAAAATTAGGTTTTTTCAGGCTGCGTGTTGAAAGGCCGGAGGAAATCGTACTAGCAAAATTTACAGACGATACCTTTGAAGAAAAAACTCATTATCTCCATCTTGTTGAATATAATAAAGACCTTTGGAATAATTTCATCTTTTTTAGGGATTATTTAAATTCAAATAAAACAGCACGAGACATGTATACAAACCTTAAGACTAGTTTTATAGAGAAATATCCTACTGCCGGTATTGATAAATATACGGACTATAAGGCGCAATTTGTAGAAGATATTTATAAACGGAGAAAGGATTAATCGGTGCATGAACACTATTGTTGGAGGCGATTATGTCAAAAATAATAAAGCTCAAAGCGGCATTGAAATTAAGGATTATGATGAAAAATGGGAAGAGAGTTTTGGTCTTATTAAGCATGTTATAAAATCAGCTCTTGGTGACCTTATACTCTGTGTGGAGCATGTCGGAAGTACAGCAGTAAGAGGGCTTGGAGCGAAACCGATTTTAGATATTGATATCGTCATCGAAGATTATCGTATTCTTCCTGCTGTAGTCAAAGGACTGGAGGAAATAGGCTATTATCATCAGCAAGAATGGAGCTTTGAAGGCAGAGAAGCGTTTGGGAGAAGAGATTGTTTCGTTCCATGGGATAATCATTGTACAGATTGGCTGGAACATCATTTGTATGTATGTGATAAAGGAAGTGAAGAATTAGCTAGGCATCTTGCCTTTCGCAACTACCTTCGTAAGAATGCAGAAGCAGCAGCCGAATATACTAAATTAAAAAAAGACCTTGCAAGAACGGCAAAAGACAGGCAAGCATATACAAATTGCAAAACGGAATTTATCAGAGACATATTAAATAAAGAATGAAAGTGGAAAGGACTGTAAAAAAGGTCTAGTAGTAGTTTTTACAGTAAATTAATAACGTTTTAGAAACTTTTCCCAAATGAGTCCGTAAAGATACATGTAATAATTCAGGAGGTGTCTATATGAAAGAAAATAGAAGGGTCACACCAGAAGAATTCGCACATAAATTTTTAGATGGAGATTTTTTAAGCATTTATTCTCAAACAACAGAAGAATTTAAACAGGAAGTATCATTTGAACAATTAAAGGAACTCGGAGAATCCTTCAATAGCGGAGTAGACTGCTTTTCCTTAGAAATGAAAACAAATTTGAATAGAGATTTAACACAATATTTGTGGTTAGACAGCAGCCGAGACAAGGCTATGGTGGTTTTCTTTGCCCCGGATAATGTCATACATGGAATAAGACTTGCCCCCTTTATTTCCTATCCAGAAAGTGACCGTCAATTTAGCCGAAATGCTTATATAATGCCAATTAAAGAAGAATGGTTTGTTTTTTGGGGCGGCACTAATCAATTTATTAACTATCATTATCCTTATGAAAATCAAAGATATGCATATGATTTAGTCATTATGAAGGATGGTCTATCCTACCATGATTCTAGAAACAATCTGAGTAATTATTATGCCTTTAATAAAGAAATAACTGCACCAGCAGATGGCAAGATTTTAAAAATTGTAGATGGTATGAAAGACAATGCTATAGGTGAATTGAATTCGGAATATCCTGAAGGAAATTGCGTAATCATGGAACACCGCAATAATGAGTTTAGTATGCTTGCCCATTTAAAACAGGATTCCATTGTTGTAAAAGAGGGAGATTCAATAACGAAAGGTCAATTAATTGCTTTATGCGGTAATTCAGGTAATTCAACAGAACCTCATTTGCATTTTCAAGTTATGAATTCATCAAACTACCGAGAGGGTTCATCCATTCGTATTCGGTTTGAGAAAGGGTTAGATCCTATCCAAGGAGATTTTATTAGTCCTGCTTTCTTTTCCTAAAATAGAAAATGTTAATTGCTGCAATACAGCCATTTTTGTATTACGCCTAGTACGTTATTCGGTCGGAGGAGAAAATAATGAATTTAGGGAATCCAATAGCTACAGGCAATACAGCCAATCTATATTTATTGGACAGTAAAATAATGAAAGTTTTTAAAGATTTTTTACCGCAGGGTGAAGCTTATTATGAAGCTGAAAAACAACAGTATGCTTATTCTAAAGGGCTTAATGCTCCTAAAGTACTGGAAGTGAAAAATATAAATGACAGTCAGGCAATCGTTATGGAGTATATTTACGGGGAAACATTGGGGCAGCAATTATTAAATGATTTAGAGCATGCGGAGCGATACATGAAGCTTTTAATTAACGTACAAACATCCATTCATGCAGTTATAGTTGAAGCCGATGCATTAGAGCCTCTGCCAGAAAGACTCAAATCTAAGCTTCAAGCGGTTTCTTGTTTAAATGACATACAAAAGCAAGCCTTGCTTCTAAAATTGAAGAGTTTAAAGCATGAACACAGACTTTGTCATGGAGATCTTCATCCGTTTAATCTAATTGCAACAGACAAGGAAGTTTATATCATTGATTGGGTGGATGCTAGTGCTGGTGATAGGCAGGCAGATATATGCCGAACTTATTTATTGTTTTTGTCATTTTCTATAGAGTTAGCCGAGCTTTATATAGATATGTATTGTAAACATACAACCATTCTTAAAGGTGAATTACTCGAGTGGTTGCCAATAATCGCAGGCGCAAGGTTATATGAAAATGTATCTGCGGAAGAAAACAAACTATTGATGAAAATGGTAAACGAATACTGCAGCAGATAAAGCTGATTTTTACAGGATATACGTAAAAAATAAACTTAGAAATGGAGGATAATGGTGAGTGAAAAACTAATAAGAGTAGGCACAACTTATATCCCAGTTACTAATGTAGACCTTTCTGCAGAATGGTATGTACGGAATTCAGGTGCGGAGTTGAGTTATAAGGATGCTGATAAGGCTATCCTAAACCTGGCAAACCAAAGCTTATTTTTAGTTGCATCCCAACCTAACCAAACTGCAAACTTTTTGGATATATATGGTCAAGAACATTTCTCCATGACATTCGAAGTTAATGGATTACGCGAATTAGAAGCATTACATAACGAGTTTGTTTATAAAAAAATCCAAGTTGGTGACATAGAAGATAGAGGACACTCAGGACGTAACTTTGTATTTTCAGATATTGATGGCAATAAATTTGATGTTTGGAGTGAATGTAGTCCCAGTTTTAATATTTAGGTGAGTAGTTGAAATGTTAAGGCTGCAGTCTAGCAAATAAGAGATTAACAGCGCATATCGTTTATGATAATGAGTATATTTGTGGTCTATTAGATGATGGTCTTTTTAATGAAGGGCATGTTGAGGATATCGATGAGCTTAATACAAATACAGCAAATTCTGTCATACAAGCTTCTAGATTATTTGCACAAGCTCTTAAAAAGCTTTACCAGCCGGATTGTATAACGAGATGCCAAAATCGCGGCATCTTTAGCGAGTTATCTCATTTTCATATGCATGTTGTACCACGCTATAAGCATCAATCTTTTGCAGATTTTTACTTGGATACCTATCACAATAGCCATTTACAGAGAAGATTAGCAGAAACAAAGGAGAAACTAAAAGAAACCATTAAAAAATAGAGAAGGAAGATTTATGGCCCAATACTTTATAGATAGAAAATGCGAAGCAGAGAACTGTGATTCAAGGGGAAATCGTCCATTGAAAAATTGGGAAGGAACAGCATTAAACTGGTATTGTGAGGAGCACTTAAAAGTATATTGGCTGCGAAGAAACACTATGTTAGAAGCATTCATTCAATTAAATAGAGATATCGAGAAACGGAAAACGCTCAGTGAGAGGCATTTAAAACTATATAAATTATATACAGAGGAAAAGTCTTAAAAGTTGCTAGAAGGACAGATAATTAAATAGGTCGGTACCTTTCTATCCCAGTTGGATACTCCGATCAAAAATCAATAAATATTAGTCTAACTAGATGAAGGGTGATTAACATAAAACGGATAGCTAAAAAGGGTCACTGGCTTTTGTTCATATATGTTTGTTTTTCTTTTTTGAAAGATATTACTTCTGCTGTAAACATATCGGTAAAAATACTTTCAGGTCTATGTTTATTGGCAGGATTATTTGTTGTATTAGTTATAGAAAAAGGATAGTTAAGGAATAAAAAATTTGTTGTGCTTAAAACGCAAAATGAAAGGCAGGTGCGCACCTCCCCTTAAGGGATGCTTTGCACCAGCCTTTTTTATATATAAAAGATGTTTAATATCATCTGAATGGGTTGTGTTGAATGATTTGATGTCCTAATACAGCTACACCTGTTACTAATACTCCATTTATGATGGCTGAAAGGTTAAATCCATAAGCAAAAGTTCCAAGAATGATGGAGAATGCTAGTAAAATCCAAATAATTAGCCAATTAGGGATTTTGGGTGTTTGTTTAAGTGCATATCCAATCACCCATAGAACTGGTATGAAAACATAATAATTTTCGTTTATAAATGCCTTTAGTAGCTCCAATTCCATGTAGGTTCCCTCCTTTAATCCTCTTATGCTTCCATTCTATGAAAAAATCCTTTCTTTCGTTTGTTTGCATACCTATGAATAAAATATTTATAAAAATAACGGTGCATTCCCCCTGTCCTTTTTAGCACCATATGTCTATATAGAAAGGGAAAGGAGGTGATGTTAATCATGGCACAAATTGTGTTGAAAGAAACTAGTATTAAGCTGCATTTTCAAAACGGTGTTAAGGAAAATGGTGACCCCCAGTTAATCAGCAAAACCTTTAATCTCGTCAAGCCAACTGCTTCTGCTGATCAGATTCTGCAGGCAGCCGACTCTATTGAAACGATTGTGAGTTTCCCTGTTTATTCTGTAACAAAGCATGAAAGCTATGATATTTCAAGATAAAGAAATCTTGCATAGAAAGGTGGTGAAAAGAATGGCGAAAACACTTGAATTGACCTTTAGCGCCGCAAATGGCAAACAGTCTAAACTAACTTTAGGTGAGCCGCAGGAGCCAATAGATTTGGAAGCTATGAAAACGGCAATGGACAGCATTATTGCAGCCGACGTTTTTACTACAGCTAATGGTGATTTAATTTCCCCGAAAGGTGCACGGGTAATTGAACGAAATGTTACCGAGTATGAACTGTAGCAGAAGAAGGGGCAGTTTTTTTCCTGTCCCTTTTTAACTAAAAGAAGAGGTGAAGGCAATGACTGAATGGATGGCAGTAATCAGTGAAGCTGGCTTTCCAATCGCTGTCAGTATGTATTTACTGTACAGGATTGAAATAAGATTAGACTCGATGATTCAGTCAATTGATAGTCTGCCAGATAGGATGAAATAATAGTAATAAAATTTCTGGGGTAATTATCTGAAAAATGAAAGGGTTTTCTATTGACAATAATAACTAAAAATGTTAAATTTACATTAACCGTTAGTTAACGTATTTACGTGTTACAGCCTTTTTTTCATAGTTTTAAAGATTGGCATTCGTAATAAAAATGCGGGATAAAATGGTAATTTTAAGGGAAGCTTTTTAGCTAATAGGAGGATATTTTCATGAACAACGGCAAAGTAAAATGGTTTAATGCAGAAAAAGGTTTCGGATTTATTGAACAAGAAAACGGAAACGACGTATTTGTACACTATTCTGCTATTCAAACAGAAGGCTTCAAGTCTTTAGAAGAAGGACAAGAAGTTGAATTTGAAGTAGTAGAAGGCGCACGTGGCCCTCAAGCTGCTAATGTTAATAAAAAATAATATACTAACATAAATATATTAGGGGATGCTTCCACAAGAAGCATCCCCTAATTTGTATTGTCAAAAAATCTCATAAACTGCAAAACTCAATTGTTTGCTATAATGAAGGATAGTCTCCATAGTAATACTAGATAACGAAATTTTAATATATATAGTTTTTTGAGGTGATAGATTTGAAATTCATTCATACTGCAGATTGGCATTTAGGAAAGCTTGTTCATGGTTTGTATATGACAGAGGACCAAAGGCATATGCTTAATCAATTTGTTGAGCTTGCGAAGGAAGAACAGCCGGATGGCATTATTATTGCCGGGGATTTATATGATCGCTCCATACCTCCTACAGAAGCAGTGAACCTGCTTGATGAGGTGTTATATACCATTAACGTTGAATTGAATATTCCGATTCTAGCTGTTTCTGGCAATCATGACAGTGCAGAACGATTGTCTTTCGGAAGCTCATGGTATAAACAAAACAAATTTTTCTTAAACGGCAAAATCGAAAATAGCCTTGCGCCAATTCATATGAAAGGCGTTAACTTTTATTTAGTTCCTTATTGTGAGCCGGTAACTGTAAGAGAATTTCTCGGAGATTCTTCCATCGTTAATCACCATGATGCAATGAAAGCAATCGTCGGCAAAATAGAAGCTCAATTGAATGCGAGCGAACCGAATATCCTTATAGGACATAGCTTCGTTCTAGGCGGGAAAACAACAGACTCAGAAAGAGTCCTGTCTGTTGGTGGTTCAGGCTGTGTCGGTGCAGAAGTGTTCGCGCCTTTTTCGTACACTGCTTTAGGCCATCTTCACAGTCCAGATGCTTTAAATCATCAATCAGTTAAATATTCAGGCAGTTTAATGAAGTATTCCTTTTCAGAAGCAAAACAGCGTAAATCTGTATCTATTATCGAAATGGATGATAAAGGCAACTTCACAGAGCGTTTCCATACCTTTACACCAAAAAAAGACATGCGAGAATTAGAGGGATATATGGAAGAATTGCTCGATCCAAGCTTTTATGGGCAGCAAAAAATAGATGATTATTTAAAAATAACGATTTTAGATGAAGGAGCCATTTTGGATCCTATTCAAAAGCTGAGACAGGTGTACCCAAACGTTCTTCATCTTGAACGTAAATTAGAAAATATTGATAAAAAGAAAAAGTCATCTTTAACAGAAAAAGACCAGAAGCGAAAAACAGAGCTTGATTTATTTATGTCCTTTTATGAAGAGATGACAACAGCTGAGTTTACAGAAGAAAAGCGCCAGATGATTAGTGATGTCATCAATCAGGTCAGAAGGGAGGAAGCGTTGAAATGAGGCCTCTAAAATTGACAATGCAGGCCTTTGGGCCGTATGCAAAAACAGAAGTAATCGATTTTACTAAGCTTGGAACTCGGACAATGTTCGTTATTTCAGGCAAAACAGGTGCAGGGAAAACGACGATTTTTGATGGCATAAGCTATGCTATCTATGGAAAAGCAAGCGGAGAAGACCGGAATGGCCCTGAATTGCGAAGCCAATTTGCAAGTGACTCTTTATCAACAGAAGTGAGCCTTGATTTTAAATTAAGGGATAAACGGTATCTTATCACAAGGTCACCACAGCAGGAGAAGAAGAAAGAAAGAGGCGACGGCTTCACAACAATTGGCGCAAAAGCAGAGTTATATGTGTATGACGAAAATGGGGAATTAAAGAATATTGCGTCTTCCATTCGTGATGTTGAGGAAAAAATTAAAGAGATAATGCAAATTGACAGCAATCAATTTCGCCAAATTCTTATGATACCACAAGGAGAGTTCAGAAAGCTTCTCACTTCAGACAGCAAGGAGAAGGAAGCGATTCTTCAGCGTCTCTTCCATACCGAAATATATAAATATATGGAGGAAAAGCTGAAGGAAAAATCCTCTCATCTAAAGAAGAATGTGGAGCAGCAACTGTTAATGCGCGCATCTGCTCTTTCCAATATTACTAGCCTATTTGTAGATGAATTGAAAGAATTGCTTCTGCAAGGTAATGATAATGATGTTGTCCTAATGCCGCTTCTTCAAAAGGAATTACAAGCAATGGCGCAAACAGCAGTTCAGTTAAAAACAGAATTGGAAGCAAAGCATAAAGAACGGGATGACCTTAACAATAAAGTGTTTGAGGCAGAAGCTGTTTTAAAGCAAATGAAGCTAAGGGAAGAATTGAAAGAGCAAAAAGATAAGCTCGAACAACAGCGCGAAGCTGTCGAAACGAACGAAAAGACAGCATTATTGGCCCAAAAGGCTGCATTGCTTACCCAACAGGAGGAAATTTGCCATCATTTAAAAAGACAGCTGGACAGATGTGAGCAACAAAAAAATGATTTGACTGCTATTCTTGAAAAAATTTCCGAAAATATAATCCAAGCAGAAAAAGCTTTTCACCAGGAAGTGGATAAAGAGCCGGAACGAAAAAAGCTGTCTGAATATATTGCTTATCTAAAAACAATCCAGCATGATGTGGAGCAGTTTTCTAAATTAGAAGAAGCCGTAGTCAAGGCGTCTGCGCAAATAAGCCAGCAAGAAGCAAACAAGCAGTTTCTAGTAAAAGAAAAAGCCCAGCACGAAAAAGACGTTCAAGCATTAAAAGCAAACAAGCAAGAACTTGAAAAAAATAAACTTACCCTTTTGGAAAACAAAGGAATATTAGCAGATAAAAGATACTTATTGGAAAAGCTTGAAAAGCTTATATCCGTTGAAAATAAAATTGCAGAACGCACAGTAGAAGTCCAAAACAAAACGAAATTGGCAGCCCATAATACGGCCCGCTTCGAGGATGCTAAAGCGCTTGTTGAGAAACTAGAGGAGAACTGGCTTGCAGCACAAAGCTACCATTTAGCTCAAACACTTGAACAAGACAAGCCATGTCCTGTCTGTGGCAGCACGCATCACCCTAACCCTAAAAACAACCATGGAACAATGCCGACACAGGAAGATATTAAAAGTGCGAAAGCAGATTTAGCTGTCATTGAGAAGGAAAAGATTGCTGCAGAAAATGACTTGCTGCAGACAAATTCGCAAATTAGCTTCCTAGAAGAGCAGAAGACGGCAACAAGAGTGGAACTAGAAGAGGTTAGACAGGATGCTGTAAGTAAATCTGCTGCAGACATGAAGCAAATAGTACTACAGGAAACAGAAGAATTAGAGCGTGAGCAGCGCAAGTTAGAGCATTCTGCAAGCAAGCTCGAAAAGCTTAATAGTACGATTACAGAGCTGGAAAAGGCAATGGATGTAAATACTGCTCGTATGGAAAAGACAACAGAGCAAATTCATCTGTTAACCTTAAAAAAGACAGAATCAGAATCAGCCCTTAATACAATGAGGAATGCAGTCCCAGAAAATCTGCGGAACAGTGCTAGCTTTAAACAGGAGCTCTCAGCCTCTGAGTCTAAGCTTGCTCTTCTGGAGGAAGCATACAGCAAATCACAGGCTGCCTTGCAGGAAATGAAAACGAAACAGCAAAAAGAACTTGGCATTATGGAAAGCTTGGACAAGCAGCATAAGGATATTGCTGCGAACCTGCAAACAGAACGGAAAATTTTCTTGGATAAGATGACAGGAGAAGGTTTTTCCACATACGGACAATTTCATCAAGCGAAGCTGCCTGCAAGTGAGATTGAAGCATTGCTGGTTAGCATACAGCAATATAAGGAACAATACCGTTCAATTAGGGATCGCTATCATGATTTGGACGAAATACTTCGGGATGTGAAAACACCTGATATGGAATCACTGTTGGCAAGACGGAAAGACTTGGATGAAGTCATCAGCCAGAAGCAGCAGGAGCATACAAATCTGCTCATAAAAGAAAATGATAATAAAGAAATTATGAGCAAGGTGGAGAAAATCAATCAAGAAATTAAAGAACTAGAAGAGAGCTATAAGCTTATCGGTCATTTATATGATATTACAAGAGGGCAGAACACATACAGAATGACGTTTGAGCGTTATGTATTGGCGGCATTCCTTGATGATATATTAAAAGAGGCCAACAGCAGGCTTGTGAAGATGACAAGCGGAAGATATCAGCTCATGAGAAAGAAGGACAGATCGAAAGGAAATGTTCAAAGTGGGCTTGAGCTGCTTGTCTTTGACCAATATACTGGACAAGAACGGCATGTTAAAACTTTATCAGGCGGAGAAAGCTTTAAAGCTGCCTTGTCGTTAGCATTGGGACTTGCAGATGTTGTTCAAGCATATGCTGGCGGTGTTTCTTTGGAAACCATGTTCATTGATGAAGGATTTGGAACATTAGATCCTGAATCATTAGATCAAGCAATTGAAACATTGATGGAAATTCAAAGCTCCGGCAGATTGGTTGGAATTATTTCTCATGTGCCTGAGTTAAAGGAAAGAATTGATGTACAATTAGAAGTTATTGCAGGACAAAGCGGAAGCACCACTCAGTTCCATCATTTGTTTTAATAGACAGATAAAGTAGCAATACACTAGGGATATACTCCTAGTGTATTGCTTTTTTTGCTTTGCGCTTTCTTTCTTTTATATGGTAATACAGTAATCATCCGGAAAAATACTAGGCTTAATATACTGTTTTCTGTGAACGTTTATAGTATTTTTATACTTGCTGCTGCAAAAAAGGAAATGAACACCAAAACATCCAGCTTTTACGCATAGGAATCTAGCAGGTTAGTTATTAGAATAAAAGTCAGATAGACAACAACACACCAAAAGGAGAATGCTGCTACATGAAAAAACAGCTGCTAACTGTTTGTGCAACAGCGACTATATTTTTTGCCGGATTTCAAACAAATGCAAGTGCTCATGAAAAGAAGTATGTAGTAAAATCAGGAGATACATTATGGAAGATTTCTGCTGCCAATAATGTTTCTGTTGCGAATCTTACTGCTTATAATAATTTAAATGGTTCTATTATTAAGGTAGGACAAGAGCTGACATTGCTTCCGACTCATATTCATTACACGGTGAAAAGCGGTGATGCATTGTCTAAAATTGCTGTCACGTATAATACGACAGCAGCAAAGATTAAAGAATGGAACGGTTTGACAAGCGATATCATTAAAGTTGGTCAATCATTAATGATCGTCACGTCTCAAGGTACAGCTACGAATACTACTGAAACAGCTTCAACAGTGACAACGTACAAGGTTGCCAGCGGAGACTCGTTATGGTCGATTGCAACAAAGTTTAAGATTACAGTCGATCAATTAAAAACGTGGAATAAGTTAAGCACAGACACCATTTATGTTGGACAAGCCTTAAATGTTAAGGCACCTGCATCTGGCGAGTCAACTGCTCCCACTCAAAACACAGCTAGTAAAGCTGATGCATTAATTGCTGAAGCACAAAAATATATTGGTGTTCCGTACGTATGGGGCGGAAGTACACCATCTGGTTTTGACTGCAGCGGGTTCATTAATTATGTTTTCTCAAAAGTAGGTCTTTCTATTCCTAGAACAGTTGCAACAATTTGGAATGCTGGAACTCAAGTTTCAACACCTGAAGTAGGCGATATCGTGTTTTATGAGACAACTTCTGGTCCATCACATGCTGGTATTTATATGGGGAATAATAAATTTATTCATGCTGGATCTTCAACAGGTGTTACAATTACAGATATGAGCAATTCATACTGGAAACCACGTTATTTAGGCGTAAAATCATATTTCTAATAAATAGAGAACTCCTTTCTATATCAGTATTGCTCGGAAATCTCGAGGAGCTTTAATTGCTAATAAAGAAAGAGGCTTTCTAAGATAATTAGGGCATGGCTTTTTATCACAAAAGTGATTTTTAGCACATGTCCTTTTTGGTTGTCCTGCTATAATGGACGGTGAATAAGCGTCCTATATTTTTTTTATTATTTGACTTCTGAATAATAAGAAAAATAAAAAAATACAACGAAATGGAAAATTTGTAGTACTATTTTGATAAAAAGCGACTTAAACATAGTTTCAAAATAGATTTTTAGTTAGTACACATGTTTAATTAGTATATAGGACAGTTGCGAATAGCTGCAAAATCTGGCCATTATTAGTAAAATGGAAAAAGGGGCATAATGCATGAGATTTTTTTTAGTAGATGATGATGGAGCAATCCGATCTGTAATGAGGCATATCATTGAGGGTGAAAAGCTTGGCTCTGTTATTGGAGAAGCGGAAACAGGCTGTAAAGTGACAAGCAATGTATTGCAATTTAATGATATCGACATTGTCATCATGGATTTACTGATGCCAGAGCGTGATGGTATTGAAACAATAAAGTCCTGGAACAGAGAGTTTAAAGGCAAAGTTATCATGCTTTCTCAAGTTGAAACAAAAGAATTAATCGGCGATGCCTATGCTGAAGGCGTTGATTATTATGTGACAAAACCAATTAACAAAAAGGAATTAGTTGCTGTTATAAATAAAGTGATTCAATCCATTCAGCTGGAGAAAACCGTTAATGATATTCGCTGTTCACTTAACAGTTTATTGACTTCAAATGGGAAAAACACCGCAGACGGTACAGCAGTTGCTCAAGCAAGTGTAAAAATTGTCGAATCAGCAGAGTTTTTGCTGTCAGAACTTGGTATCATCGGGGAAAACGGCAGTAAAGATTTACTGGAAATGGTTCAATATTTATATGAACATGAAATAAATGATGGGTTTGATCTTCATTTTCCTTCTTTAAAGGAGCTGTTTGAAAAGCTGTCATTTATGAGACTTGGCGAAGCAGCATCACCACTTGAGCTGAACAGAGAGACGAAAGCTAGTGAACAGCGGGTGCGGAGGGCCATTTATCAATCGATTACCCATTGGGCGAACATTGGTTTAAGTGCGTCAACTAATGCAAAATTTGAAAATTACGCGACAAAGTTTTTTGATTTTTCAACTATAAGGTGTAAGATGACAGAGCTCAGCAATGAACAGGAAGTTTCACCAAAGCAAGTGAAAATTCACACGAAAAAGTTTATCCAAGTGCTTTATTTTGAGGCGAAAAAGTTAAGCAGCAGCAGGTGATATAAATATGTGTTGCTATTTGTTAACTAAGCAATAATATTATAGAAGAAACAAGGAGAGAATTATTGAAAAAAACAAATAAAAGAAAGAGCAGGAATATTGCCAGCTTCCTTTTAGTTTGTCTGATTTTATGTCTATTTGTTGTTGTGTACTGGCAGGAAAAGCAGCCTGTAAAAAAAGAAAATGTTCCAATGCCGACAGAACTAAATGAGACCGTTGCTAAAAAAAGAGATGAGCTAATAAGCTTAGCAGCAGACAAAGGAATCAATGTGGTTATAACGGCAGATTTCAGAAGCGCAGAGGAACAGGATGAACTGTATGCCCAAGGCAGGACTGCAGATGGAGATATTGTGACAAATGCTAAGGGCGGCGAATCCTATCATAACTATGGATTGGCAATCGATTTTGCCTTAATGAATATAAATGGGGAAGTCATTTGGGATATGGAATATGACGGAAACGGCAATTCAAAAGATGACTGGTCGGAGGTTGTCGAAATAGCTAAATCCTTAGGATTTGAGTGGGGCGGCGATTGGATCAGCTTTAAGGATTATCCACATTTTCAAATGGACTTCGGTTTATCGATTGAAGACTTGCAAAATGGGGAACGTCCATAAAAAAACAGCAGCAAAATGACATTGCCGCTGTTTTTTTTTATGAATAATTTAAGTTATTTAACCATTTCACTCCATACATAAGCATAAATTAAGTTTGCCGTTGCCTCAATCGAGGAAAAATGCGTTCTTTCATACGCATGAGATGAATCAATTCCAGGACCAATTAATCCATGTATAATATCATGTCCTGATCGGATGGCAGCAGAAGCATCGGAGCCGTAATAGGGGTAAATATCAAGCTGGTATGGAATACTGTTATCTTCTGCGAGCTTCACCAGCTTTTTACGGAGCCCTAAATGATAAGGACCGCTTGCATCTTTTACGCAAATGGAAACAGTATACTCATCTGTTGATTGGCCATCACCCATTGCACCCATATCAACTGCCAAATACTCAACCGTTTCTGCTGGTATATTGGAATTTCCGCCATAGCCAATTTCTTCGTTATTGGAAATAAGGAAATGAGTTGTATAGGGTAGAGTATCTGTTGCAGCTTGCAGTTTCTTTATAATATGCAAAAGAATTGCAACACTAGCTTTATCGTCTAAGTGACGAGATTTAATAAAGCCTGATTTAGTCATTTCTACCCTTGGATAAAACGATACAAAATCACCTACAGCAATTCCTAATTTTTTAACATCCTCTGCAGTAGAGACACGTTCGTCGATTCTGACTTCCATGTTTGCCTGGTTTCTTTCGGCCTTGGCTGCATCTTTATATACATGAACAGATGCTTGATGAAGCAGAATGGTTCCTGTGTATACATCGCCTGTTGCCGTTTCGATGCGGCAGTTTTCTCCTTCAATGCTGTTGTAGGTGAAGCCGCCTATTAAGTCAAGACGAAGCCTTCCATTTGCTTTAATTTCCTTCACCATTGCTCCTAGTGTATCGACATGTGCAGTCAGCATCCTATGTTTGTCTGAGCTTTTACCACCAATGGTTGCAATCAAGCCGCCTTTATTATTTCTTTTCGTGCTGATTCCGTCAGCTTGCAGCTGATGTTCTATGTATTCAATAATGGTATCGGTATTGCCAGAAGGGCTGCTTATATTTAATAAGCCCTCTAGTGTCTCAAAGAACTCCTCTTTGTTCCAGTTATTCATGCTAATTCCTCCTGCTAAAGTATCTATTTTATTATACTTGAAAAATTCTGGAAGATATAGTTTAAAGAAATCCCTGAAATAGGAGGGAAAAATTAATTTGATTAACGAAGTATTTTGATTCTTTTTACTTATAGTATTTCACTAGCATTTTTTTTGTAATTAATGTAAGATGGGTTTAATTTGAAGAATTTATATGCTTTTTGTAAACACTATGTGAAGGATATTAGTGGAAAAGAAGGCATATTTATTTATTTCTCTTTGAATCATCCTGTGTTATAATTTTAAACGGTATTTTGATGTAAAGGCAAAACACATCTCGATTAAGGCTGAACATAGGCTTTTACTAATTGTATTAGGATTAGACAATAAAATTTACAAAAAAAAGGCTAAGTAAGAAGCCGATGAAATCAGTATTGGATTTTTTGCTACAAACTTGAATTGAGGTGAATATGATTGAAAGGTACAGCGGAATTAATGAAGAAATTTTTCTCTAAACATTCTTCTTTCTTTTTAATCGCCATTATTTTATTTTGGATGAAAACGTATATTGCTTATAAGGTTGAGTTCAGCCTTGGAGTCGAAGGTGCACTGCAGCAATTCCTTCTGTTCTTAAACCCGTTAAGCTCTGCTTTATTCTTTATAGGACTTGCTTTGTTTATTAAAGGAAAAGCACAATCAATCATGATAGTTGTCATAAGTGGAATCATGTCTGCATTGCTTTATGCAAATATCGTGTACTACCGATTCTTTACAGACTTTATCACCGTTCCTGTTGTTATGCAGGTGAAGGTGAACGGTGGCCAGCTCAGCGACAGCATCAACTCGCTGATGAGCATATTTGATATCCTGTATTTCCTGGATGTGATTATACTAATAGTATTGCTGGCAACGAAAGTTTATAAACCTAAAGTTCAAAAAAATAGAAGAACTGCCAAATCTGTGTTTGCTCTTGCAATCTTGGTGTTTATCATCAACTTAGGTCTTGCAGAAGCAGATCGTCCACAGCTTTTAAGCAGATCATTTGACCGAAACTATTTGGTGAAATATTTGGGCGCATATAACTTTACGATTTATGATGTCGTGCAGAATGCCCGCTCAGAAAGCCAAAGAGCTCTTGCTGACAGCAGTGATATAACGGAAGTGCAAAACTATATCAACGCTAACTTCGCAGAGCCGAATTCCGTTTATTATGGAAAAGCGGAAGGCAAAAACGTCGTTTATATTTCTCTTGAATCACTGCAAAGCTTTATTATTAACTACAAGCTTAACGGAGAAGAAGTTACGCCGTTCTTGAATTCTCTTGTTGGTAACCAAAACACATTCTATTTCGAAAACTTCTTCCATCAAACAGGCCAGGGGAAAACCTCTGACGCTGAGTTCATGATGGATAACTCTTTGTATGGAATGAGCCAAGGCTCAGTGTTCGTGAACAAAGCGCAAAACACATTGCAGTCTGCTCCAGCTATCCTGAAGACAAAAGGCTATGTTTCTGCGGCGTTCCACGGTAACTACAAGACTTTCTGGAACAGAAATGAAATGTACAAATCAATTGGTTATGATTATTTCTTTGATGCAGAATACTATGATATGTCCGAAGAAAATACAAAGAACTACGGTATGAAGGATATTCCTTTCTTTAAGGAAAGCATGCCGCTCTTAAAATCATTGCAACAGCCGTTCTATACAAAATTCATCACATTGTCTAACCACCATCCTTTTGAAATGGATGAAGGAGATACGGACTTCCCTGCTGGTGATTTTGGCGATTCTGTTGTAAACGACTATTTCCAATCTGCTCATTATCTTGATGAGTCGATTAAAGAATTCTTCAGCTACTTGAAAGAGGAAGGTTTATATGACGACACAATGGTTGTCATGTACGGAGACCATTATGGTATTTCTGAAAACCATAATACTGCAATGGCAAAGGTTATGGGTGTTGATGAAATTACACCGTTAATGAATGCGCAGCTGCAACGTGTCCCATTATTCATTCACGTTCCTGGTGCTGAAGGAAAAGTTGTCAGCGAGTATGGCGGCGACGTTGATGTTATGCCGACAGTGCTTCATTTATTAGGCGTAGACACAAAGGATTATCTGCAAATCGGATCTGATTTGCTGTCAAAAGATCATCGTGAAACAATACCGTTCCGTAACGGAGACTATGTGTCACCGACCGTAACAAAAATCGGAGACAATTGTTATGATACGAATAGTGGTGATTTATTAGACAGCAAAGAATGTGCACAGCAAGCAGAAAGTGCAGCAGCAGAGCTGCAAACATCTGATGCTATCGTAAATAAAGATTTGCTGCGTTTCTATACGCCAAAAGGGTTCACGCCAATTAATCGAGATGATTACAGCTATGTAAAAAATGGTGAAGATTCAACAGAGTCTGAAACAGAAACAAATGCAACAACAGATAGTGGCGAATAAAAGTAAAGCCGTTTATCCAATTGGATAAACGGCTTTTTTATTTGCAAACAACAGCTTTTATTCCTTTTATATAAGCTTTATAAAAATTGTACTTTTATTTCTCAAAAAGTACTTGTAACAGCGATAGGATGGGAGTATTATTACTAGTGGAAAAGTTCAGAATTCGAAATAAATTTTGATAGGAAAAACTATTCGATAAAAGGATGGATTCAATAATGGATGAGCATGAACAGGTGAATAGCGCTAATGAAAAATGGAGTATTAAAAACGGGATTTATACTACTCTCATTCTTAATATCTCTAATAATTATTTTCCTCTTTTCGCTATTAGTGTTCTTGGTGTTAGTAACTATGAGCTTGGACTGATCGGCTCATTGCCGCAATTTGTTGGAATGTTTGCGATGATTATAGGTTCCGTCATCATGAACAGGCTTCAAAGTAAAAAAATGTTTACAGTATATTCCTTTATGATGGCGCGTATCTTTCTAATTGGGATGGCATTAGTTGTTTTCCTGCCAGAGACAATGCAAAGCTGGACATTTATTCTCCTTGTCGCTTTGATGAATCTGCCTTTTTCCTTTGCTAATTTATCATGGCAGGCTTTAATTGCTGATATCGTTTCAGAAACGAGGCGAAATATATTTTTTAGCACGCGCAATAAGGTTATGACAATTGTAGCAATGATATCAAACTTTCCTTGTCGGTTTGTTTCTGCAGCTGTTTGATTCAAGCAATCCGTTGCCATACCAGCTGTTATTTATCGCTGCCTTCCTTTGCGGGATAGTTGAAATTATCTATTTAAAAAGACATGTCGAACCGATAAAAGAAAAACCAAAAACAGCTGTTAAAAAATCATTGTTTGGTTTAACAGTTTTTAAGCATAAACCTTTTTTATATTTTCTGCTATGCAGTTTGTTTTTTAATTTTGCATGGCAAATGTGCTGGTCATTATTCAGCATCTATCAAATAAAGTACGCTGGAGCTACTGGTTTATGGATCAGTTTGTTTGCTGTCGCCAACTCCATCGGACAAATTGTCAGCTTTAAATGGTGGGGCAGGATGGCTGAAAAGCATTCCCATTCTAAAATGCTTGTCCTTGTATCGTTAGGGATGGCAACAACTCCATTTATGACGGTGCTATCCACTAATTTACCTTATATAGTTGCTGTTAATCTCCTTGCTGGACTATTCGTGTCAGGAACGGTTCTGCTATTGTTTAATCAGCTGCTGGACAGCACCAATGAAGAAACAAGAAGTCAAAGTATATCAAATTATAATATCCTTTTGGCACTTGTTGCATTTGTAGCACCCCAAGCAGGTGTAGTGCTGCTGGAAATGACGAATATATACAGTGCGATGAATATATCATCTGTTTTGAGAGCGTTAAGCGGTGTATTTTTCTTTGCTTATTACGTATACTTAAAGAGAAAAGATACGCTTCTTTTGAAAAGAACCGCGGCGAAGATTTAAAAAATGAAAACGCAAAAAATCCCATGCTTCTTATTAGCATGGGATGATTTCTATAGATATGTAAAGAAAATTATGATATACTTGAAAAGTTATAAATAACAACATATAAAAATATTTATAACTATCTAATATTATATTATCATAAAAAATCCTGCTTGTCAAATAGTAAAGTACAAGGAGTGGTAGAAAAAATGAGCAAAAAGGATATAGAAGAAATCTCAACAGAGCAACAAAGAGCAGATATGGTAATACAGGAAATCGGCAAAAAAATAAATAAATTAGAAGCAAACAGAAAAGAAGTTGGCGGTGATGCAGGACACCTTCGTGAAACTTTTTGGGAAGATGTCACGGTTAACCTTGACGAGCCTGATGACGTCTTAGAGACGCATATCAGTCTTAGACAGCAGGCAGAACTGTTGGGTGAAAGAGAGCGAAGCATCGGCCAAATACATAAGCAGCTAAAGACATTAGAGAAACTGCAGTACTCACCATACTTTGGCCGAATTGATTTTAAGGAAGAAGGCGAAGAAGCAGAAGCCATTTATATTGGCATTACTTCCTTGATGGACCAAAACGAAGAAAATTTCTTAATATATGATTGGAGAGCGCCTATTTCCAGTGTCTATTATGATTATTCGCCAGGTGCGGCTGCATATATGACACCAGAAGGAGAAATTGGCGGAGAGCTTTTATTAAAAAGGCAATTTCTGATTCGTGATGGAAAAATTCTAAATCTTTTTGATACTGGCGTAACGATCGGTGACGAATTGCTCCTTGAGGTGCTCGGCACTAATGCAAGCTCGATGATGAAAAGCATTGTCGCCACCATTCAAAAGGAGCAGAACAAAATCATCCGCAATGAAACGAGCAAATATTTAATCGTTCAAGGCGTCGCAGGCAGCGGCAAAACTTCGGCTGCACTGCAGCGTGTCGCATTTCTCCTTTACAGGCACCGTAAGACACTTAAATCGGATAATATCATGCTGTTTTCACCCAATCCGTTATTTAACAGCTATGTCTCCACCGTTCTTCCTGAATTAGGAGAGGAGAATATGCAGCAGACAACTTGGCATGAGTATATTGTCAATCGTGTTGGAAAATCATTAGAAGTGGAAGATCCCTTTTCCCAGCTGGAAGCTCTTCTTTCCGATGAGGATGTGCAAAGCCATAAGCTCCGTCTTGCAGGGATTCAATATAAGAGCAGTCTTTCCTTTAAAAATGAGCTTGATAAATATGTAGAAGGATTAATGCAGGAAGGGATTGTTTTTAAAGATATCTCTTTCCGAAAGAAAGTCCTGATTTCTAAGGAAGAATTAGAACGGAAATTTTATGAGTCCGAAGAGCATATCACTATACCTAATAGAATGCAGCTTCTAAAGGACTGGGCACAAGCAGAAATGCGCAAGCATGCGAAAACAGAAAGAAAACAGAGCTGGGTCGATGAGGAAATGATGCTTCTGGATAAAGAAGATTATTTAAATGCCTTTAAAGAAGCACAGAAAAAAAATAATGACTTAGATGAGTTTACTTATTTTGACAAAGAAGAAGTTGTTCTTCGCAGGGTAATTGTGAACAAACGGTTTAAATCAATTTATAAAAGGATAAAAAATCTCCGGTTTATCGATTACAGCCAAATATACAAAAACGCATTAAGGGAGATTACGCCAACGCCAGCAGAGCTGTCAAACACAGACTGGGACAAAATTATCACTGATACATCGGAGAATCTAGAAAAGAGATTGCTTTGGAATGAAGATGGAACACCTTACTCCTATTTGAAGGATAAGCTTGAAGGGAAAAAAGCAAGCACAAGCATCAGGCAAGTGTTTATCGATGAGGCACAAGACTATTCCGCTTTCCAAATCAGCTATATAAAAGAGCTTTTCCCGTACAGTAAAATGACATTTTTAGGTGACTTAAACCAGGCTATCTTTGCACATGGAAATGATGAATTTATACGGGATGGCAATGAAGACGTCGAGAAAATTACTCTAACGAAAAGTTATCGTTCCACGAAAGAAATCATCGAGTTTACTAGAAGTTTAACTCATAATGGGGATGACATTGAGCCATTTAACCGTCATGGAAATAAGCCAGTCGTTAAGGAAGCTGCTGATAAAGCAGTAATCTTGGCTAATTTGCAAGGAGATTTGCAGACATTAAAAGAGGCGGGTCATAAAACAATTGCAGTCATCTGTAAAACACAAAAGGAAAGTACAGAAGTATATGACTCCTTAAAAGGATTAGGCGGTGTCCGCTTATTAGAAAAGGGAACTATTTCTTACGAAAAGGGTATTTCTGTTGTTCCTGCCTACTTGGCAAAAGGAATTGAATTTGACGCTGTTATCCTTTATAACAGCTCAGCATATGTGAATGAGCTCGAAAAAGAACTTTTTTATACTGCCTGCACAAGAGCAATGCATGAATTGTATGTTTATAAAGAAAAAGATAAACCTAGTCCATTCCTAAATAATATTGCGGAAGATACTTACACATATATAAAAATTTCAAATTAATCTTAATCGCTGCTTAGACATAAACCTAAGCGGCTTTTTTATTACTTTTGTGCATAATATTGAAATATCGTATTAAATAATGTAAAATTACACATTATGTACAAAATGATCATAAGGGGTTAATAGAAATGACAGAAAATCCATTTTTGACTAAGCTTGCACTGCTTAAATCGCGTGGATACATACGGGAACAAACGTATGATGAAGTGTTAGGCGGCTATACCAGCTATGTTGATGATGAAAAATTAGCAGCAGCAGAAAAGGCTAAAACGGCGGTTTCAACCTATACAGAGAAACAAGTAAACTCCAAGCCGGTTCAACCGAAAAAACCAAAAAAAATCCGCAGCAAAGAAGAAATACGCGAAAGAAATATTTCGTATCTTTTGTATATCGGCGTCTTTCTGCTTATAATTGGCGGGCTATTTGTTGCTACAAGCAATTGGAGCACAATGGCAGATTGGATGAAGGCTGCGAGCATCTTCTTTGTGTCTATTTTGTTTTTCGGCTTTGGCTATGTAGCCAAAGTATTTGTGAAGATTGAAAAAACTGCTTTTGCCTTTACTGTGCTAGGCGGTTTGTTTTTACCAATTGGATTTCTGTCAGTCAGCTATTTTCGCTTGGCAGGCCTGTATCTTTCAGTCACCGGGGATGGCAAATATTTATTTGGTGTCATGGCAGGAATTATCCTTGTTCCTGTCTATCATAAATGTGCACAAATAACAGAATCGCTCATTTTTCGCATATTAGTATTAATCGCTGTCTCAGCAGCTTTTGCCTTTGCGTTTGCAGCATTGTATGTGCCGCTTGATGTATTTGTCTTGCTGATGGTTATTTTTTATTTAGCAGTCATTCTGTTTATGGGAATAAAGAAGAAATACAAATGGGCTTCAAGCTACTATCGTTTGCTTCCAGTATATTTGCTTGTTCATATGGCAGTTACAACCCTTTTTCTAAGCTTTTTCTATGAATCTGCTGTTTTTCAAGGTTGGAACTTTTTGTTAATGAGTGCAGTTTATTTCTTATTTTTATTACAAACGAAAAAAAAGGACTATCATTTTTTTGTTACAGTGACCGCTGTTGCCGGGACATATCAGCTTTTTTCAAATGATCTTATTTTCAATTTCCAGCCATTAGCCTTTGCTGCTTTAGGAGCTGTATTCCTTTTGCTCAAATTGGTGAGGAATGACTTGTACTTAGGGAAAACATGGGAATACACAAGTATTGCTGTCGGCTTGGCGTCACTGCTGTATAGTGCTGTTTTTCATTTAGAACTATTTTGGTATGGTTCTCTTATAGTTTCCTGTACGTTTTTACTGCTTGGAGCACAATTTGTTTATTTATCTCGATTCTATCATGGCATCATTGCCTATTTCCCAGCAGTACTTTGGGGAAGCAGTCTGTGGCAGCTTGCAGTAAAATGGGATTTTGTCACCAATTTAAACAGTTTTTTAGTGACTTGCTATGTCATTGCCTTTTTCCTTTTGCTAGTTTTAGGGATATTTAATAAGTTTTCCATGCTTCAGTTAATTAAAAGAAGTTCAACAAATATCTCCATTTGGGCACTTGCTGTTTGCGCATATGGAAGCGGGATGTTTTTCTTTGGAGGATGGGAAGTAGTATTTATGCTTATCCTTCTTGGAGTAATATTATTGTATATCCAATATAAAAAGGTAGATATGATTGGTTTTTCATTACTGGACATTGTTATTCCTATTGTCGGATATTTTGCGTTTGCAGCATTATACACAGCTGTCCCAGTCATTAGAGAGCTTGGGATAGCATGTCCAACTGCACTTGGCAGTATCACATTATTAGCGGTGTGCAAATGGTATTCTAATAAAAATCAAAAACTAGGCATAAATGGTTTTTATATTAGCCAAATCATGTATATGGTCTCAATCTTGCTGACTGTTACATCACCATCTACTCATGATTTCGCACGAACAGCAGTATATGCTGCAGGCATCTTTGTCTTTTACCTGTTTTATAGGAAAAAACGGGAAAAACCATTGGCTTGGCTTGTATCAGCAGTAGCTTGTTTTACTTATTTTTCGGCCATTGACCTATTATTTGATTCATCTGACTGGTTATTTGAAAAAGCAGCACTATATGGCTGGATATTCCTAATGACTGCCGCCGTGCTTATAAAAAACAAAGACTTTAAAATGCCTTTAAGTTTTATTGGTCATTTGTATTTGCCATTTGCATTACTATTGGATGTTTGGTTTAACCATAGTGACGCAAGCATTCATTTTGTTTTTAGCTTTTTTGCTTATGCGGCAAGTGCTTATTTTGTTAAACAGAAGTATTTTAACGTGCTGCTGCAATATGGGGCTTATCTATCTTTCTTTTTATTTTTTACTTTAGAAAAGCTGCTTGTAATTGACAGTGTCCCTGCCGTATCACAAGCCTTTATATTTACAAGTATACTTTTGCTCCTGCACAGAGTTGTTTTAAGCGCGAGCAGCAGATCATTGCTCCTGTTTTTTATCCCATTTAGCATCATTGGAATCATTTCGTGGCAAGTGCTTACAGTATTTTCTTATTCAGTCTTTTTTGCCACACTGTTTTATCTGATTATATACTTAGTTATTACGCATCTGGACAGGAAGCATTTTCTTGTCGCACCTGCAATGCTGCTCCTGTTCATTAGTGCAGAACGGTTAATATACGCAAAAGGGTTTCTGCCAACAGACCGCTTTATTCTCTACACTTTAATTGGTGTCGCACTTGTCTGTATTGGTATGTATCTTTATAAAAAAATCCTTCTCATTGAAAATGGAAAAGTGTTATCCATTGATTTCTACACTATCAGTGGCTTTATAGCCTTCCTTTTCTTGGTGTTTTCGCACGTGGATGTATGGTGGATGAAGGCAGTGCCTGGATTGCTTATGGCATTAACTGCATACATCCAGAAGGGAAGAGTTAGCATTAAATTTACGTGGACAGTAAAAATGCTTGCTTTGCTGTTGTTGCTGCAGCCATATTATATATTGCTCCATGAATGGCAGATATCAGTTTATTATCGAATGGAGCTTCTGCTTTTCCCATGGTTTTTACTATTTTGGGCAAGCAAAAAAATCATGGCGCCATTTAAGCAATTCATCATACGAGCAGAATGGGGCTTCCTGCTTATTGCTGCCGTTAGTTTATGTGTTGACGGATTAAGAACCTCTGCTATAACAGATGCTATCATTTTAGGGACACTTTCCTTACTGTCTGTTATCGGCGGATTTTATTTCCGGTATAAATCCTACTTTTTCATCGGCATAGGGGTGCTTCTATTAAATGTACTTCTGCAAACAAGACCATTTTGGGGTGTTATGCCATGGTGGGCGTACTTGCTTATCGCAGGCACAATCTTAATTGCGTCTGCCAGCCTGTATGAAATGCAAAAGCAAAAAAGCGGAAGAAATATTAGTTTATATTTAAAAGAATGGAAAAATAAACTAGCGGCCATTTTAACGAAATGGAATTAAAAACCATGCATTTGCATGGTTTTTTGCTTGGATAAAGGATATTTTGCTTATATCAAGAATATAAACAAAGGATAAAAAAGGTGAGGGAGGCTTAAGGATGAAAACAGAATTACGGAAGGTATTCGATGCTTTATCCACTATTTATGAAACACAAGTGGATAGTTCTAGTTATTATAATGCAGAATACGAAAGACCGGGAATGCTTGCTGAAATCGCGGAGAACCTAAGCGATAAGAGCATACTGGATGCCGGTTGTGCAGCAGGCTGGTATACAAATGAACTGCTTGTTAGAGGCGCTAGCGTAACTGCGATTGACATCAGCCCGCAAATGGTTGAAGCGGCACGAAGGAGAATTGGTGAAAGGGGTAAAATTTACTGTGTGGATTTAGAGCAAGCACTGCCATTTGCGGATGCTTCCTTTGATATCATTGTCAGCTCTTTAACCCTCCATTATATCCGAGATTGGAGCAGCACATTTAAAGAGTTTAACAGGATATTAAAAAAGGGTGGTGAGATAATCTATTCTGTTCATCATCCATTTATGGATATAAAGAATGCAGGCGAACAAGGCTATTTTGAAACGGAAGCTTATGTAGATTCTTGGCATAAAGACGGACAAAAATTTGAGGTTCCGATGTACCGCAGGCCGCTGCATGCTATTATTAATGAAACAACAAAAGCATTCAAGCTAAATGCAGTAAAAGAGCTAAAGCCTACAGAGCAGCTAAAAGAATTGGCTAGGGGAAGTTATGATTACTTGATGAGTCATCCGCATTTTCTTGTTGTAAAAGGAACGAAAGAATAGCCAAGATAGTAGCATCTTGGCTTATTTATTTATTTCCTGTTTTATTAAATCTGCCGTTAAAATATACCGATCAGGCGCATCGCCTATATAGGAAAAAGGGAAACAAGTCGTTAACGTTAAAATCGGTCTGCTTTTAGGTGTTAATATATTATCAGCCGAAGCAGAAACAATATCGGTTTTTCGGATACGGTAGGTGAAAATCCCTTTTTTTGTTTGGATAATAATTTTATCATTTTTTGATACATCCTTCAAAAAACGGAAGTACGTATCACGATGTCCTGATATAATTGTATTATCACTGTGTTCAGGAGAAGCGCTGGCTGAATAATGACCAGCCCCTTTCGATAAAATATCGCTGCTTGTGCCTTCATAAATGGGCACCTTTTTATTTTGGCTCGGTGCAATTAAAACACCGAACCATTCGCCTTCTTTTAATGGTAGATCCTTTTTATCGAAAGAGGGAATGTCTGTGCTGTCCTGTACAGGTATCTGCTCATGTGTTCTTAACAGAATAATGGAATTAAACACGATGAATGTCATTCCAATAATCACTAGGAAGTAGGCAAGTAAAGATAGGCTATTGACAGCTTTACTTTTCATAAAGCTTTTTGCTCTTTTTACCAAGAAGGATAAAGCAGCCGATTAATACAAGCAAATAGCCGATAAATAAGTATAACGGGACTTTTGACGCTGTGTTTGGCAGCTGAGACTCATAAAGGGTTGTTAAGTTACCGCTTAATTCAGCAAGATTTACGACTTTGTCAGCAGCGGCAACAGCAAAGTTGCTTGTTAATTTCTCTGGAGAAATGACAGTATCGACAAGCAAGTCGTTATTGTTGTCGAATACTTCAAGAGCGACAGTGTCATACTGCGGTGCTTGGAGAAACTCATCTAAAGCAATTTTTTCCCGCTTGCCATTGTCATCAACAGAGTAGAAAACAGGTGTCAATTCGAGCTGTTCACTGACACTTTTCCACATCGACAGCAATGTCTCTTTGCTAGAAGCAGATAATTGCTCTTCCTGATCCATCGCAGCGAATCCTTGCAGTAATTCCTTCCAGGCTGAAATATTTTCGGCAAGTGTTTGTTTATCCAGCTTTTTAAAATGGTGGTAAAGATTTGCCGTTTCTTCTTCCGTCATTCCTGCATTGAGAAGGAATACCTCTAGACTTTGCATTTGCTCTTCGTGATTCTGGTAAAAATCAATCGCAACGTCTAAATCCTCAATAAACCAGTAATCTTGAACATTTTCATTAAATCCTGTCAGAAGAATATCAAGTTCTTCCCTTGTCATATTATAGTTTTTTAATAAGGCATCTAAGTTATTTGGCGTAATTGGTGTGCCGAGATAATCCTTCAATTCCTTAATGGAATCAAACTCCTCTACAGAGAGCTCTTTATCGCTTAAGTAGTTTTCTAAATCATCAACTGTCCAGCCGAGGGAGTCGGCAAGCTGACTGACTTCTTCACCAGTAGGAGCAGCAAACGCATCGAGCGGGTACATAACAAACAAACAGCAGGCAAGCAGTGCAAGAGTATAACCTTTAAACATAGGAAAGACCTCCAATAACTCTAATTATTGGTATTATTTGTCGTTACGAGAAAAAAATACAGTCTTTCCAAAAAAAGTGCTTAAAGTTGATTTTTTCCTTGTATTTATTCAGACAGGAAGATGAAGAAGAGAAGGGTTTTAATTGACAATGATAATCTTTATCAATAAAATATATGTATATATAAGTTGGAAAGGGGATAGAGTTATGTTTGTTGTTACACGAAATATGGTCGTAAAGGAAGGAACATCACATCTTGTTGTGGACAGGTTCAGTAAAGGGGGAATAATTGAGGAGCAGGAAGGCTTTGTCGACATTAGCGTATATGTAAAAAAAGTCCGCCGCGGTGACGAAGAAGTGCTGATATTAATCAGATGGGAATCAGAAGAAGCATGGAAAAATTGGGAAAAGAGCCCGGCACATATTGAAGGACACCGCAAAAATCTTGGTAAGCCAAAGCCGGATCATATAATCTCTGTCACTGTCGGCAAATATGAATTAAAAGCAGTTAAAAAAGGGAAGCAATCTACAGAAGCAAATTAATAAAAAATGGGGCTGATTGGTTTTAAACACACAAAGAGCCCAAATTATGTACAGTTAAAAATTAGTGATAGAACTGTCGGTGCAAACAATCGTTAGTGTCGCATTTTTCGGGAGGGGCTCTGCTGCTCTCGTGGCGACATCAAGATCATTATTCACTGCTAGTAATGTTGCACCTAAAGAAAACACACCAAGTGCAGCGTCTTTATATGTAATCCATTCTGGCTTGGCTTTTATTTGATGCCAGTCAGAGCCTCTTTCATTTGACAGAAGATCATTAAACAGAGTCGCACTTCCAGAATGCAGACATTCTCTGGAAAATAGCAGCCCGACAGATTCATAGGAATAAATGAAACGTTCTACATTCGCATGTTTAAAACGCTCCTTATGTGCTGCTTTACGAATTTCAACAGTAGTATGCATATTTACATGATAAGCACTGGATAAATCCTCAACGCCTAATGCAATCAGCGCAGTTGTTCCATCCGCTGCTAAATCATCCTCTATCCTTTCATCTGAGAAGATAAACACCCGTTCAGCCACAGGCAAATTTGCTTTCAGTAATGTTTTATCTTCGGCTGGATTTCCACTTATAAAGAAAACATAATCATTATCATATGGGTTTTTGGCAAGCTTGCTGTCAATCAGCACAATTGCCATCTCAGGGCTGGCGTTTTTTATCTCTTTCAGCGCTATCATTGTCTTTTTTCCATAACCAATAAAAATAATATGACCTGATTTTTTGTAGTCCAGCTTTCCTTCCTCCTTTAATCTTTTATAGTCAGAAAGCATTTGCTGCATTTTTCCGATAAAAACAGTCAATGTCATAATACCGTATAAGAAAAAGACCATTGCAAATAAGCGGCCTGGCACACTTTGAGGATAATAGTCTCCATAACCAACGGTTGTAGAAGTGACCATTGTAAACCACAAGCTATCAAAATAGGTTGGGAATGTAGCAGGCTCTAAAAAGTGAAACACCCATGCAGCACTTATTAGAACAATAATGGTAACGAGCAGTATCGCTGAAAAGCTGAAGCTGATGATCACTTTCCAAATTCGGCCAAAGAAATACATGCAAAGCCTCCTTTCTTCAAATAAAAAAACTATCAAATAATGAATATTCCCGCGAATGGCCGTTTATCCATTCCTTGCGAAAAATATATCATTAATGATAGTTTTTTAAATTAATTAGTTTTGATTAGACCATTCTTCCACATTCCAAACCTTTGTAACCCAATCTTCATAGAAATCAGGTTCATGGCAAACAAGAACAACAGTGCCTTTATAAGCTTTCAGCGCTCGTTTTAATTCTTCTTTTGCCGTCACATCTAAGTGATTCGTAGGCTCGTCAAACAATAGCCAGTTGCTTTCTTCCATCAATAGCTTGCATAGGCGCACCTTTGCTTGCTCGCCTCCGCTCAGCTGGTTTAATGGTCTTGAGATATGCTCGTTTTTCAACCCGCAACGTGCAAGGGCAGCACGTACTTGGTGCTGATCCATGCTTGGAAATGCATTCCAAACATCCTCGATTGGTGTTAAGTTTCCTGCTTTAACCTCTTGTTCAAAGTAAGAAGGGTACAGGAAGTCACCTCGTTCAATTTTTCCGCTTAACGGCTGTATTTTACCAAGCATTGTTTTCAGCAACGTAGATTTTCCGACACCATTACAGCCGACTACAGCAATCTTTTCGCCGCGCTCAATTGTAATGGACATTTTCGGCAATAGCGGAGATCCATAGCCAATTTCAAAATCTGACCCTTCAAAAACATAACGGCTGCTGCCGCGTGATTCTTTAAAGTCAAATGTCGGCTTTAAGGCAGTTTCCGGACGGTCAATGCGCTCCATGCGGTCCAATTGCTTTTGACGGCTTTTTGCACGTCCTGTTGTTGAGTATCTCGCTTTGTTTTTCGCGATGAAATCCTCTTGTTTTTTAATAAATTCCTTTTGCTTTTCGTAAGCATTCAAATGCTGGTTTTTATTAATTTCAGCAAGCTCAAGGAATTTATCATAGCTTGCAGTATATCTCGTCAGCTTCGAGAATTCGAGATGGAAGATAACATTTGATACTTGGTTCATAAACTCTGTATCATGAGAAATCAAGATAAAAGCATATGGATATTCTTTTAAATAAGAAGCAAGCCATTTAATATGCTCTACATCCAGATAGTTCGTTGGCTCATCAAGCAATAGCACTTGCGGCTGTTCAAGGAGTAATTTTGCGAGTAAAACTTTTGTTCTCTGTCCACCGCTTAGTGCTGTTACGTCACGGTCTAGTCCGATTGCATCAAGACCAAGCCCGCGCGCTGCTTCTTCAATTTTTATATCAAGTGTATAAAAGCCGCCGGCATCAAGTTTATCTTGAATAACTCCCATTTCATCAAGCAGAGCTTCCAGCTCTTCTGGAGTGGCATCGCCCATTTTCGCCGTTACTTCATTCAGCTTCTCTTCTTCCTTAAATAGAGGAAGGAATGCGTCCTTTAATGCATCGCGAATTGTTTTTCCAGGTGTAAGAACTGTATGCTGATCTAAATAGCCGTAATGAACAGAAGGAATCCACTCTACTTTGCCTGAGTCATGAATCAGCTGTCCTGTAATAATATTCATCAGTGTTGATTTTCCAACCCCGTTTGCACCAACAAGACCGACATGATCTTCCGCTAATAAACGGAAAGACACATCTTTAAATAGGGTGCGGTCTCCAAATGTATGGCTTAAATTTTCCACATTCAATAACATATTTTTGTATCCTCACTTCATTATAAAGTACATGTAAGATGACAGTTTGCTATTTCTAAAATCAATAAATAGCAGTATCCATTTCTTCATAATACTAAAATAATGAACAGAAAACTAGACTAGTTCCTTCATTTCTATTATTTTCATCTTAAATCCATTGAAATCGTTCGTCCTAGCGAGAATTTTGTCTTTGCATCAAGTGGATTTTCCTTGCCCGTTATCGTTGTTGGGTAAAGTTTATAAATGGCTGTTTTGCTGCCTAAAGAAGACCGATATTTTTCTAAATGAGACGAAGCAAGAGGTTTGTTATAGTAATCTGGTACATATTTGTTCAGCATTTCCTGCATGATATTCCTAGCTTCCTCCATTTCACTTACCTTCTTTATTTCTCCGAATGCCATGATACTCCAATAAGCAGTATCCGTTTTTGCAGGAACAGGATTGCTCATTGTGCCAAGCTCTTCGCAAATGGTGAAGCAGCCTGCGGGGTTTGCTTCGATAATGCGCACCTTTCTGCCTTCATCAGCACCGTGAAAGTAAATGGCCTTGTTATACCAAACATAATTAAGGGGAATAACATAAGGTTCAGTGCCATCACTCAAGCCAAGATAACCGGTGCGGCAACTTGTTAAACAGCTGTTGATTTGTTCATCATCGGTCCATTCCATTTTTTTCTGTCTCATTTGTTCCATCCTATCCATCTCCTTCAGTGTTATGTTAGAATCATTGTAAAAAAATAGTGTCATAGAAAAAAGTGCCAGTTTGCGAAAAAAACATTGGGACAGAATGGAGAGGGAAGATGGTTTCCTGTTTTATTGAAAAAGACAAAAAAACACCAATTTATAAACAGCTGTACGATTTCTACAAAGAAGAAATGCTCAATGGGAACATAAAAGAAGGCACAAAACTTCCTTCTGTCAGATCCCTTTCTCAAACGTTAAGCATAAGTAAAAATACAGTAAATGAAGCATATCAGCAGCTTTTGGCAGAAGGATTTATTGAAAGCAGAGTCAAAAAAGGGTATTGGGTTGTCCCTAATCTTGAATATTTACCTGATACAAAGCAGGAAGTACTTCAAGAGGAGAATAAAACTATTGCAGCGAAGGAATTTACCATTGACTTTCAATACGGAGATATTGATCTAGAGCATTTCCCAATGAAAACCTGGAAAAAATGCTTACAAGACAGCTTACAGGAAAATGATAAAGAAATCCTGCTATACGGAAATAAATTAGGCAGCATTTCATTGCGAAAACAGATAGCCACATATCTTTACAAATCGCGGGGAATTCATTGCACATATGAAGATATCGTAATATCAGCAGGAACAAATCAGCTTGTCAGAACAGTTATTTCCCTTCTTCAAAAGGATAAACTAGCTGTTGCCATGGAGAGCCCTGGCTATGATGGGGTAAAAAATACTTTCTTAACAGAAGGCTGTATGATTGTTGACATACCTGTTACAGCAGACGATGGGTACGATGTCCAAGCATTAAAAAGCAGTGGCTGCAATGCCGCGTATATCACACCATCCCATCAATTCCCCCTCGGATGTATCATGCCAGCTGCCAAAAGGTTGGAGCTGTTAAAATGGGCTGAAGAGACAAATGCTTATATTATTGAAGATGATTATGACAGTGAGTTTCGTTATGAAGGGGCACCGGTTGCAAGTTTAAAAGGCTTAGACCGGCAGGACAGAGTTATTTATGCAGGGACTTTCTCAAAATCATTTTTGCCTTCTGTTCGGATTAGCTATATGGTATTGCCAAAAAAATTATTGGAGAATCTGCATGAAGGGTTCATTGATTCCCAAAATGCTTCACCCATTTTTCAGCATGCATTAGCACTATTTATGGAAAGAGAACACTATGAGAGGCATCTAAGAAAAATGAGGAAAATCTATAAAGAAAAACATGAGATGCTGCTGTCATCCCTAAATGAGTATATGGGGGGATTTGTTAACATAATCGGTGAAAAGGCCGGATTGCATCTGCTTATAAATGTTGAAAATAAGCAGCATTCCCAATTGATTGAGGCAGCAGCACACCAGTCTATTGGCATATATTCTACTGCAAGCTATTATTCCAATAAATCAGTAGATGATTGTCCAATCATATTAGGGTTTGGAGGATTAACACTGCATAAAATAGACGAATACATAAAGCAGCTTGCGAAAGTTTGGTTTAATTAGAAGAGAAGAGGGTGGGTGCTTTTGACAGTTATATATGTAACAGCAATCATTATGCTTACAGCGATTCTATTTTTACGATTACTTGCTTATCATTTCGAAAAAAAATCACGGAGCAGCAAGTGGATAGAAACGTATTTGCGGCTTAGAAAACATAACCCGTATTATGGCTATATTTATGCCCTTGCTAATAAGGATGACAAAGCTGTTATTGCCAATTATCGCAGAGCTGTGAAACGCCCTAATCTCAGAAAGTATTATCCGCTTTTGACCATTCTATTTTGCTTTTATTTTCACAGTACGAAAGGAGTGAATGAAGAAATAGCAAAACTTAGCAGTGATAACAATAAAAAATTTTTTATGCAGTGGTTAAAAATCAGACAAAACAACGATGAATTTAATGATTCAAGCTTAGCGTCCGATCATAAATGGATGGAATATACGATCGCTGCATTAGATTATCAAGAGCAGGGGAAATGTGATTCAGCAAATAAGCAGTTGATGAAGGCGTGCAACCATTCAAACGGAATCATATACTATATATTAGAGAAAGAACGATTAACACTGAAGTATTCCTAATTTTTAAAGATTTTTACTTCTAAAATATTGTCGGTAAAGGCGGAAGTAATAGCATTATTTTCAATTTTTTGAGGGAAATAAACTGTCCTTGATTTAATGTGATTGTCTAAAGTACGAACCCTTACAGTCAGGTAGTTGTCTTTTACAAAGATCTCCATACTATTAGGAGAGATGTATGGCAGAAGGCTTTCAGCTAAATAGTAAGAATCTGCTTCATATAAATCGACAGGAAATTCTGTTTCATCTAAATAGCTGCTAATAGAGTTATATCCTTCCATCAAGGGAAATAATTGCTCATCACTCATTGTGAATTGCTCCTTTTTGATGACAAGATATTCGCAGCTGCCGTAACCTGTGCATAGAAAATTTTTTAGCAGGCTGATGATATATCATCAGCCTGTGTTTATCTATTTATTAAAAGTCGTGTCCGCTGTTGTGCTTCTGTCTAGTATGGTTGCGGTTTTTCACTTTTTTGCTCCCGCTGAGAGGCTCAGGCTGTCCGCCGTGATGGCCTTTCGGTGAATTTTTGCGCATATCTTTACCGTCGTTTTTATTCAAGACCTTCATCTCCTTTGCCATTTGAAAAGCAGTTTGCTCTTCACTGTTTAGAATGGGAGAAATATCTCTTGTTTATACAGAATATTTTTTTGTGTCTTTGAGCAATTTAACTGTAGGATTTCTTTCCTGCTTACAACCACGATTCTTATGCAAAAATAGATAGGAGGAAATACAGTGTTTTATCACAGCAATAAACAAGAAGCTTTCCAAGCTGCCCAAAATAACATGCGTGAAACGCAGACATTATATGAAGATATTGTAAAGGATTCTGCAAGCTACGGTCATCAGCTGAAGCATCTGAAACAAGAAATTAACGAAACATATGAACAAATCGAAAATGCTTTAGAAACTGCGTCTGAACATCAGCGCAAACAGCTAGAGACATTCCAGCAAGATTTAAAAACGATTGTCAGTGAGGTAAATGATCTTTCGTAACTTTAATAGCTGCACCTTTTCTTTTGGAAAGGGTGCTTTTTTAATTAGGTCATAAGTAGCGCTTATTATAAATGATAACTTTCTTATTATTTACTTATCAAAGCTACTGTATTAAAATGAATGAGGAAATAAAAGACTAAAAAGATAGAAAGTACGAAATATTCGACTATTTTTCTATTTTTGGTATATGATTACATGGAGGGGGTAATACATATGGCAAAAGATACTTACAATGCACGTAAATCATTCGAGGTTGATGGGAAGCGTTATCATTATTATCAATTGGATGCATTGGAAAAAGCGGGAATCGGCAATGTTTCCAAATTGCCGTACTCTATCAAAGTTCTATTGGAATCTGTATTAAGACAAATGGATGGTTTTGTCATTAAAGACGAACATGTGGAAAACCTTGCAAAATGGGGAACAGATGAACTGAAAGAAATTGATGTGCCATTTAAGCCTTCAAGGGTTATCCTACAGGACTTCACAGGAGTTCCTGCAGTTGTTGACTTGGCTTCATTAAGAAAAGCCATGGCTGATCTTGGCGGAGATCCAAGCAAAATTAACCCGGAAAAACCGGTCGATCTTGTTATTGACCACAGTGTGCAGGTTGACAAATATGGTACGCCAGATGCGTTGACTGCAAATATGGATCTTGAGTTTGAACGAAACGCAGAGCGTTACCAATTTTTGAGCTGGGCTCAAAAAGCTTTTGATAATTATCGTGCCGTTCCGCCTGCTACAGGAATCGTACACCAAGTAAATTTAGAATATTTAGCAAATGTTGTGCAAGTAGTCGAAAATGAAGATGGAGAGTTAGAAACTTTCCCTGATACATTAGTAGGAACAGACTCACATACGACGATGATCAACGGAATCGGCGTACTTGGATGGGGTGTCGGCGGTATCGAGGCAGAGGCTGGCATGCTTGGACAACCATCATATTTCCCAGTTCCAGAAGTTGTGGGTGTGAAGCTTATTGGTGATATGCCTAACGGTTCAACAGCAACAGACCTTGCTTTAAAAGTTACACAAGTGTTGAGAGGTGAAGGGGTAGTAGGCAAGTTCGTTGAATTCTTCGGACCTGGTATCTCCCAATTGCCGCTAGCTGACCGTGCGACAATCGCTAACATGGCTCCAGAATACGGAGCAACTTGCGGATTCTTCCCAGTTGATGAGGAATCATTGGCTTATATGAGATTAACAGGCAGATCAGAAGAGCAAATCAAAGTGGTAGAAGAATATTCTAAACTTAATGGACTGTTCTTTGATCCTAGTATTGAGCCAGTTTATACAAAAGTAATTGAAATTAATCTTTCAGATATTGAAGCAAACCTGTCTGGACCAAAACGTCCGCAAGACTTGATTCCATTATCGCAGCTGCAAAAAGCATTTGTTGATTCTGTGACTGCACCTGAAGGAAATCAAGGCTTCGGCTTGAAGAAAGATGAGTTTGATAAATCAGTAGATATCAAGTTTGCTAACGGGGACTCAACGACAATGAGGACAGGTTCTGTTGCAATCGCTGCTATCACTAGCTGTACAAATACATCCAACCCGTATGTGCTTGTTGGTGCTGGCCTTGTTGCCAAAAAAGCAGTGGAACTTGGCATGGAAGTGCCTAAATTCGTTAAAACTTCTTTGGCGCCAGGTTCAAAAGTAGTAACTGGTTATTTAAGAGATTCCGGCTTGCTGCCATACTTGGAACAAATCGGCTTTAACCTTGTTGGTTACGGCTGTACGACTTGTATCGGAAACTCTGGTCCATTGCGTGATGAAATCGAAATGGCAGTTGCTGATTCTGATTTGCTTGTTACTAGTGTGCTTTCCGGTAACAGAAACTTTGAAGGTCGTATTCATCCGCTTGTAAAAGCAAACTACTTGGCATCACCGCCGTTAGTTGTGGCTTATGCACTTGCGGGAACTGTTGATATTGACCTGCAAAACGAGTCAATCGGCAAGGATAAGGATGGCAACGATGTATTCTTCAAGGATATTTGGCCATCAACTGAAGAGGTTAATGAAGTGGTAAACCGCACTGTAACTCCTGAACTGTTTAAGAAGGAGTATGAGCGTGTGTTCGACGACAACGAGCGCTGGAATGAAATTCAGACTAGCAGCGATTCATTATACACATTCGATGATTCAAGCACTTATATTCAAAACCCTCCATTCTTTGAAGGGCTGAAGCCTGATCCTGAGAAGGTGCTTCCGATTAAAGGGCTTAAAATTGTCGGCAAGTTTGGCGACTCTGTTACAACAGACCATATTTCACCAGCCGGAGCAATCGGTGTCAACACTCCTGCAGGTAAATATTTAAAAGCAAACGGAGTAGAGGTTCGCGATTTCAACTCTTACGGTTCTCGCCGCGGTAACCACGAGGTCATGATGAGAGGAACATTTGCGAATATCCGTATCCGTAATCAGATTGCTCCTGGTACAGAGGGCGGGTTTACGACATACTGGCCGACAGGTGAAGTGACATCCATTTATGATGCTTGTATGCAATATAAACAAGATGGAACTGGCCTAATGGTTCTTGCCGGCAAAGATTATGGCATGGGATCTTCTCGTGACTGGGCAGCAAAAGGTACGAATCTCCTTGGAATTAAAACAGTTCTTGCTGAAAGCTTTGAGAGAATCCACCGCTCTAACCTTGTGTTAATGGGTGTGCTTCCATTGCAATTCAAGGATGGAGACAGCGCAGAATCTCTTGGTTTAACAGGTAAAGAGACGTTTAACATATATGTCGATGAAACAGTTAAACCTCGTGATTTCATTGAAGTTACTGCGACAGATGAGGATGGAAACAAGAAGACATTTGAAGTGCTTGTACGCTTTGATTCTGAAGTAGAGATAGACTACTACCGTCACGGTGGAATCTTACCGATGGTGCTTCGAGATAAATTGAAGAACTAATGATAGAAAGAGACTAATGAGTGACTAATGACTCATTAGTCTCTTTTTCTTTTAGTGAGCGTACATTCTGCTAGGTAATTAAGGAAAAGTTTGCTACTATAGATATGTAGGAAATTACCATGAAGGAGTGATTGGAATGGCGTTGACATTCGGAAAATTATTAGAAGAAGCAAGAAACAATGTGAAAGGCATCTCATCAATTGAAGCAAAAAAACAAATGGAAGACAAACCTAATACATATGTAATTGATGTGCAGGATGCTGAGGATGCAGGAGCTTGCGGATTAATTCCAAGCAGTGTAAACATTTCACTAGGCATGCTGCCGATTCGTGCTGATTTGGAGCTTCCTGAAGAGCTTCGCAATCCAGAATTAGCTGATCGCAACAGACCGATTCTAGTAACATGCGGTTTAGGCGGACAAGCTGCTCTTGGCGCTTATTTGCTTAAACAAATGGGATTTGCTGATGTAGCTTTCATTGAAGGCGGAACAACAGCTTGGAAACAAGAAGGCTACGAAACAGTTTAATATCGAAGGAAAAGAGGAGCGCTAAATGGTCGCTCCTCTTTATATTTTAATAGCCAAGCTCTTTATTAACCAAATTAAGTAGCTCTTTGCCTTCTTTAAATCTAGTGACATTCTCTAAAAATATATCCATATAACGATCCATGCTTTTCGGAGAATAATAGGCATTATGGGGAGATATTATGACATTCTCCAATGCCCAGAAGGGGGACTCGCTTGGTAACGGCTCCACCTCAAATACATCAAGAGCAGCACCTTTAATTCGCTGAGCTGTTAACACTTCCAGCAAATCAGCTTCTGCAATTGTATTGCCTCTGCCGATATTAATCAAGTAAGCAGATGGTTTCATAAGCTTTAGCTTCTCTTTATTTATGAATTGGTACGTTTCCTTTGTTGAAGGCAAAGCGAGAACAAGAAAATCAGCATTTTTAATGACATCATCGACTTGTTCAAGTCCAACCACCTC
Source organism: Niallia laureatilytica (assembly GCF_046613985.1). NCBI lineage: Bacteria > Bacillati > Bacillota > Bacilli > Caryophanales > Bacillaceae > Niallia > Niallia laureatilytica. The sequence goes on from NZ_JBKKHP010000004.1 coordinate 219,947, forward strand.
ATCTGCAGGATCATTACTTGTTGTAATGGAAGGTCTCTTTCGGCAGCCGACTACATGCATGCCAAGAGCTTTGCATCTTTTCGCAATCTCTTTGCCAATCTCTCCATATCCGATAATTCCTATAGTGGCGCCGTCTAAGTCTTGAATATCCGTATTGCTCCAGATTCGCTTGTTTTGATTACGCAGCATGGTTGGCAGCCCTCTTGCAAACCCAGAAATCATGGCAACAGTATGTTCGGCAATCGGTATAGAAGTGCAGCCCTTTGTATTGGTAATCAGTAGATTACTTTTAATTGTTTCCTCATGAAGCAGAGCATCCAGTCCAACACTTAATGATTGTACCCATTTAAGCTTTGGGGCGTTGTTCCTAATGGTAAGAGGGTCCATTAAACCTAAGGTAAGGATAATATCACACTCACTTAAATCGAAGTTCACTGCTGGTTCTTCTTTACCAAATTGCCAAGGATCAAACAAAACGGTTGCACCTAAGGCTTTTATTTTTTCGATATACTTTTTTGGTATATTGTACCTAACATAAATGACAGGGGATGATGAATCCATCAGTTAGCTTCCTCCATCGGCAAGGTGCGGATATATTGGAAGTAAGTATCCGCAAGCCGTTTAATCGCCTCTTTAATTTTCTCCTCACTACAGTATGTGAAACAAAGTCTCATTGTGTTAAAGCCTTCGTCTTCAAGGAAGAAATGCTGTCCATCCAAATAGGAGACACCAGCAATCATTGCAGCTTCCACAAAGTCGCTTGTATTTATGCCAGCAGGGAATGTGAGCCAGAGAAAGAAGCCTCCTTCTGGTGAAACAAAGCTGACCTCGTCGCCGAAATGCTCGTTAATGGCTTCAACCATTGCCTCTTTTCTTGATTTATACGTATTGCTTAAATACTTGATATGTTCTTCGATATCCAGCTGGTCTAACACATTGTGAACAACTTCCTGTACATAAACGCTAGTCAGCCCGTCTGTTTTCAAAATACGCATCTTAGTGATAATCTCACTTAATCCAATTGCCCAGCCTAAACGGATCCCAGGTGCAATTACTTTAGAAAAGGTGCTTAAATAGATGACGCGCTCAGGACCGAAGGAGTGGATAGAAGGGAGATAAGTGCCATCAAAGGAAAGCTCCACATAAGCATCATCTTCCAAAATGAAGAAATTATATTCATAAGCAAGCTCTGCGAGTTTCCTTCGTCTGTCTACAGAGAGATTGACACCGCCTGGATTATGGTAATTGGGCATGATGTACAGAAGCTTCGGAATTGGCTTTTGCTGAAGAGTGGCTTCTAATAACGCTTTTTCCACATAGTCAACCATTATTCCATTCTCATCAATCGGAAATGACCGTAATTTTACCTGCGCCAAATTAAATGTCCGAATTGCACCAAAAAAACAAGGAGCTTCAATCCAAATTTCGTCACCAGGGTCAGTGAGTGTTCGTGCCACTAAATCGATTGCCTGCATGCTCCCGGCAGTTACAAGGATTTGGTCCTCTTTTGCATGTACGTCACGGAGCTTTGATCGTTCGAGAATCCAGTTAACAATATGACTTGTGCCTGTTCCGCCGCTATAAGACATAGCACCAAACCCTTGCGTTTTCATGGCAGCTTGTGTTGCAGCTACCATCGTTTCTAATGGAAAAGACTCTGGAGCAGGAAAACCATAAGACAATGGAATAACATGGTCTAGTGAACCGGCGAAGGAGGAGCCGATAATCGGCATGTTCGGAAATCTTTTACTAAATGTAAATTGCTTTAATGAATTCATACTATAAACACCATCCTCTTAAAAAATAATTTATTTTAAAAATTAACACTATTCAAATAATTTATAAAGTAATTTATTTCAAAAACTGCTTTTAGTAGAAAAGGATTGCTTGTTAAAGGCTAATCATAAATCCTTGATTCACTACCTCCATGTACTGTTTTGCAAATTCCTGATTTATCTTCCATGAATTGCTAATAAGCGAAGAAAATCTGACAAGATTAATGGTGCAGACATTCCTAATGGGAAAAGAAGCTGCCGATAGCAAAACTGCATGAAGCCAAGCCAGTTTGCTCCTTTCGTCAGTAAAACGTTTGGAGAATTACTGAATATAGAGCCAACTATATGCTATTTATTTCGAATATGGAAATATTAAAAGACGGCGAAAAAACGAGCATTCAAAAGAAAATAAGCAGTTAATTTCATTTTTTACAGAATTTTCGGATTTTTATAAAAAATAAACCAAACATAAATACAAAAGGATGTAAACGCTATCTTATAAAATATTTAAAAAATTTTAAAAAAGATATTGTATAACTATAAATAATTTCTTATAATGAATTCAAGTTAGATAATAGAACATGAATTGTGAGGTAAATTGACATGGCTGAAATTACATTAGAACAGATTCAAAGTATCATTAAAGAAAAAAATGTAGAATTATTGCATATGCAATTTGTAGATATTGAAGGGATTTTGAAAAATATCACAATTACAGCAGCTCAATTAGATGATGCAGTAGAAGGGAAAATCATGATTGATGGTTCTTCCATCAAAGGTTTCTCACCTATCAATAAATCAGATTCTTATTTAGCCCCAGATTTAAACACATTTGTTGTGTTGCCTTGGACAGAAGAAGAAGGATATTCAGAAGCACGCTTCCTTTGCTCTGTAACAAATCCAGATGGTACATTATTTGAAGGTGACACACGTAATGTTCTTAAGAAGACAGTGGCACGTGCAGCAGAACAAGGATATACGATTTCTGTAGGTCCTGAATTGGAATTCTTCTTGTTTGAAACAGATGCACAAGGTTACCCAACGACAGTCCTAGGTGACAGAGGCGGATACTTTGAGCCATCTCCTAAAGACTTAGGTGAAAAGGTTCGTGTTGAAATCTTCAAAACTTTGCGAGCAATGGGCTTTACAATTGAAGCATTGCACCATGAAGTAGCAGAAGGCCAGCATGAAATTAACTTTAAATATGCAGATGCTCTAGGAGCTGCAGACCTTGCGACTACTTACAAATGGGTAGTTAAAACAATCGCAGCACAATATGGCTTGCATGCAACATTTATGCCAAAGCCAGTATTCGGCATCAACGGTTCAGGAATGCATGTTAACATGTCGTTCTTCAAGGATGGCGAAAACATTTTCTTCGATCCGTCTGATGAACTGCAGCTTTCAAGTGAAGCTTACTCTTTCATCGCTGGTATCCTTGATAATGTTAAGAGTTTCGTAGCTGTTACAAACCCGCTAGTAAACTCTTACAAACGTCTAGTACCTGGCTATGAAGCACCAGTATATCTTGCTTGGTCTGCTTCAAACCGTTCAGCTTTAATCCGTATTCCAGCTAAAAAAGGCATGGCAACTCGCGTAGAATTGCGTTGTCCAGATCCAGCATCAAATCCATATTTGACATTTGCAGTAATAGCATCTGCTGGTCTTGATGGAGTGGAAAAAGGATTGCAAGCTCCAGCACCTGTTAACGAAGATATCTTCCACATGACAGATGCACGCCGCGAAGAGTTGGGCATCGACAGCCTACCAGGTGGCCTAGAAGCAGCTATCGCTGAACTAGAAGCAGGAGAAATCGGTCTTAAAACACTTGGCGAGCACGTATTCTATGAGTATGTTGCAGCGAAAAAAGAAGAGTGGGATAACTACCGTACACAAATCCATGCTTGGGAAATTGAAAACTACCAATTTAAATTCTAATAGTTTGATAGATAGGAGAGGGCATCAGCCCTCTTTTTTTTGTTGTGCTATCTTAGTAGTTTATGTCAAATGCTTCTTCGCAAAAATACAATTCCGATAAAATAAGAAGGAGATTTTGTCTATCGATTATTTATTTTTGCTAGCGATATGATACAATAAATACATTGGATAACAAGTGCATCCTTGTTTATCTATGTCAATAATTTCAGTTACAAGGAGAATTAAAGAATGGGAAAAGTTTTAGTTTTTGGTCACAAAAATCCTGATACGGATACGATTTGTTCTGCTATCGCTTATGCAGAATTGAAAAAAGCTTTAGGTGTAGAAGCGGAAGCTGTTCGCCTGGGAGAAATCAATGGCGAAACAAAGTTCGCTCTAGATTACTTCAAAGCTGAAGCTCCAAGATACATACAAAAGGCGTCAGAGGAAACAGATTCTGTAATTCTTGTAGATCACAACGAATTCCAGCAAAGTGTGGAAGACATTAAAGAGGTTTCTATTCTGGAAGTTATCGACCACCACCGTATTGCTAACTTTGAAACAAGCGATCCTTTATATTATCGCGCTGAGCCTGTTGGCTGTACTGCTACAATTCTTAACAAGCTTTACAAAGAGAACAATGTTGAAATCAAAAAAGACATTGCAGGTTTAATGGTTTCTGCAATTATTTCCGATTCATTATTGTTTAAATCTCCAACTTGCACAGATCAGGATGTTAAAGCAGCACAAGAGCTTGCTGAAATTGCTGGCATTAATTTGGACCAATATGGTTTGGACATGCTTAAAGCTGGTGCAGATTTAAGCGACAAAACAGTAGAGCAACTAATCAGCCTTGATGCAAAAGAATTTCCAATGGGGTCATATAAAGTGGAAGTTGCTCAAGTTAATGCAGTGGATACAAATGATGTACTTGCTAAACAAGGCGAACTGGAAGATGCATTAAATAAAGTGATTGCTGACAAAGGGCTTGATTTATTCTTGCTTGTTGTAACAGATATCTTAAACAATGATTCTGTTGCCCTCGCACTTGGAACGAAAACTAGTGCAGTGGAAGCGGCATTTGGCGTAAAACTTGAAAATAACACAGCCTTGCTTAAAGGTGTTGTATCACGCAAAAAACAAATCGTTCCTGTATTAACAGAGGAATTATCAAAATAATCCATAATAGTAAAAAGAACTTGCTTGTGTAAGTTGATCATAAAGATCACTTATTCAAAGGCAAGTTCTTTTTTTATGTGCGTGTTTACGATAATATCAAAGTAAAGATATGACTAAAAAACATTTCCCCCAGAGATGTAATAGGGAGCTGAGGAAGTTTGCCAAAGGATAAAATTCTTGTTATTGAAGATGAACAAAAAATCGCAAGAATCATTACGATGGAGCTCGAATACGAAGGTTATGAAGTTCACGCAGAGCATTCCGGTGTTAAAGGTTTAGAGAAAGTGCTTGAGGGAGGCTGGAGTCTTGTCTTGCTTGATGTAATGCTGCCAGAATTAAGCGGTTTAGAGGTCTTAAGAAGAATCCGCAATGCAGCTGTGCATGTTCCGGTTATTCTTTTGACTGCAAGAGATTCTATTCCAGACAAAGTAGCAGGCCTTGATTTAGGGGCAAACGACTATATGACAAAGCCATTCCAAATAGAGGAGCTGCTTGCCCGAATTCGGGCAAGCCTTCGCGTCAGCAAGATGCAATGGAAACAAGAGCAGGAAAAAGTGCTAGAAGTGGATGATTTAAAAGTATTTGTCAAATCTTATTCCGTAAAGCGTGCAGACATCGATATTGAACTGACACCAAGGGAATTTGAGCTGCTTCTTTATTTAATGGAAAATAAAAATATTGTGTTAAGCAGAGAACAAATTATGAATCATGTTTGGGGTTATGATTTTATGGCAGATACAAATGTGGTGGATGTTTATATAAGATATTTACGCAAGAAAATCGATTATCAATTTGATAGACAGCTGATTCAAACAATTCGCGGGGTTGGCTATGTCATTAAGGAATCTTCTATATGAGAGTCAGAACGCGCATCCAAGTTTTTTCAACATTGCTGCTAATCATAATGATGGTTTGTCTTAATACGACCATTTACTTCGTTTTTCAAAAGGAAATCCTTAAAAATGAAGTGAACGAAACAGCAGGCAAGTTGATGCAGGCAGCAGGAAATCTTGACAGTGCAACAACAGAAATGACGAGAAATTCCCTCCTGCGTGCCTTCGTCCCGGCAAATGGAATGATTCGTGCAATTGACGAAAATAATGCAGTGATTTTTACAAGCACGAAAGAATCAAGCTATGCTGATATAGACCATTCCTTTTCAGCTGGCCAATCGGAAAACGTTCTAAAACAAGATGGAAGCTCGTTTGCCGTTGCTTCACTGCCAGTCATCTGGAATGACGGCAGTGTAGTAAAGCTGGAGATGGCTGAAAATATCGACAGCTCACTGCGTATATTGGATGTATTAAGACTGATTCTGATAATCGGGACTGTTCTCGTTATATTGCCGACTTTTTTGGCTGGAAGATTGCTATCAAGTTTCATATTGACACCAATTCAGTCTCTTATAAAAACAATGGAGGAGATCCAGTCAAAGGGCAGTTTTCAAAAGCTTGAATTGCAAGACAGAAGTAAGGATGAATTGTATCAGCTTGGGAACACCTTTAACAAAATGATATCTATATTAGAATTGCAATATGATAAGCAAAAACAATTTGTCTATGATGCCTCGCATGAATTGAAAACTCCGCTTACTGTAATTGAAAGCTATGCCAGCATGCTGAAGCGCTGGGGAAAGAATAAGCCCGATGCTTTAGAGGAAGGAATAGATGCCATTTTATCAGAGGCGGTGCGTATGAAGGAAATGACAAATGAAATGCTTGAGCTGGCAAAAGCCGATGATCATCTTGTCTTGCATTTGGAAGACTTTGAGCTGAATAAGCTTTGCATCAAGACTGCGAAGAATATGGAAATGGCGACAGGACGGATCGTGTTAGTTGAAAAGGCAAGCACGCCAGTCATTCTGTATGGTGATAAGCAAAAAATAAAGCAGCTTCTTCTTATTCTCCTTGATAATGCCTTTAAGTATGGAGCAAATACAGTGAAATTGGCAGTGAACACTACACAAGAGAATATTATTTTAAAGGTTGAAGATGATGGCATCGGTATTGATAAAAAAAAGCAGCCGTTAATATTTGACCGCTTTTACCGTGCTGATATGTCGAGAAATCGGGGAAACGGCGGTGTTGGGCTAGGACTGTCGATCGCAAAACTTATCATGACTGCTCATGATGGTATGATTGAAGTGGAAAGTGAGTTAGATAAAGGAACAACGTTTACATGTATGTTCCCTGCAGGACAAAAGGCGGTGGACAAATGATGAACAAGAAGAAACTTCTCCTCATTAGCAGCTTCCTCCTGATTATTGTCCTATTGGTTTTAGGGTATTTTATCTTCTTCGCCGATGAAAGCAGTACTTTAACAGAGGATGCGGCAAAAGATTTTGTCTTGTCTAATTATGGAGGCACAGTAAGTAGTGTTTCACAAAGGGATGGAGAATCAGGACCTTCTTATCAAATCATTTTTGAAACAGACAGTGGTGTATACAATATAGTGCTTAACAAAAAGACAGGCAAAGTGGAGACCTTAATTCAACAATCTGTGAAGGATACTACCGACAAAGCTAGTCTCATCCAAGAAGAAGAGGCAAAAACGTTGATACAAGAGCAGATAAAAGGTGATTTATTGACAATTGAAGAAACAAACCAAGATAGTATTTCCTATTATTCTTTTATTATCAAAACAGAAGCTAAAGACACAGCCTATTTGCTAGACAGGGAAACTGGAGAAATTAAAGAAGATGCGGCAGACGGAACTACAGAATATATCTCAAAGGAAAAAGCAGAGGAAATAGCTTTACAGGAAATCGCAGGAACTGTTTCAGAAATCGATATGGAAGAGGATGAAGATTTCGGTCTCGTTTATGAATTGGAAATAGAAGCGGAAGGCGATAAAGAAGTAAAAATGTATATTAATGCCTATACAGGTGCCATTGAATCAATTAATTGGGACAATGATTAAAACGCTCCGATGAATTCTCATCAATTTCTCATATTTCTGCTAAAGTCTTATCATTTTCTCAGGATAGGATAGAAGTATAAGAAAAAGGAGGAATTTAAAATGAATACAATAAAAAAAGCGTGGAGCAAAATTATACAAACTAAATGGTTAAAATACGGTATCGGTGCAGCAATCATCGGTTTTGGCGGAGCAGCTGCATATGACCTGATTGATGACAGAGATGTCTATGCAAACGGTGGTATTGTAAAAAGCTTTACAGCAGAAACGGCGGCTGTATCAAAACAAGAGGCTGCTGAAATTGCTTCAAAAGAAAAGAATAGTGCTGTAGAAGAGGTAGAGCAAGAGTATACGGAAACTGGAGCAGGTGTATACCAAGTAGAATTCGCTGATGACCAAGATGATATATATGTCGATTCAGAAGACGGCACCATCATTACAAAGGAAATGCTTGCTGATAAAATTAAAGTAACAGAAGAGCAAGCGAAAGAAATAGCATTAAAAGAAGCAGATGGCACCATTACAGAATTTGAGTTAGATGATGATAACGCTCAATTCATTTATGACCTAGAAGTAACAGCAAAGGATGGCATGGAAACAGAGCTGAGCATTTCAGCAGAAACAGGAAAAATATTAAGTAAAGAGCAAGACAGGTTTTAATCTGACTATAAGAAGCAGCCTCATTTAGGCTGTTTTTTTATTTTAATCCTAATTTATGACAATATTCGCAACATTTATTATATCCTATATATTTTTCTGTCTATACCTGATAAGGTGTAAGGGACAGGAAACAAATGAGTTTTAAATGACGACGTGTCAGGCATGAAATATTTTGCTGATTTTACTCATTCCTATAACCTTATAATTTTACGCATTCAGCGTCCCTTCCAAAAATAAACATCGTAATTAAAATAAAAATGGAAAACTTAAATGTAAGAAATGATTATAGGAGTGGTCTTGATGAAAAAAATAATCGTATTTTTATGTATCCTTGTTAGTGTAAGCCTTTTACTTGTTGATATACAAAAAGCTTCTGCCGAAGGCACTGGAAAAAATATTGGAGTGAATATTGGAAATATCGCGCCTGACTTTATTTTGAAGGATATGAAAGGGCAAAAAGTGCGGCTTTCTGATTTAAAAGGTAAAAAAGTAATGATCAATTTCTGGGCAACATGGTGTCCGCCATGCAGACAGGAGATGCCGGAAATCGAGAAGTTTTTTCAAGAACAAAAGGGAGATATAGAGATACTGGCAATAAATATTGATGGCGGAGCTCCCAAAAACGTTGCTGATTATATAAAAAAAATGAAGCTTACTTTTCCTGTCGTGCTGGATGAACAAGATAAGGTAAATGAAATGTATAAGGTAATCACTATTCCCACTACTTTTTTAATTGATGAGAAAGGAGTTATTGTCAATAAATACTATTCTGTCATGTCATTAGAGATAATGAGGGAGTTAATAAGGAAGAAATAATTTCTGAAAGCGCTTTACAACTATATGGACATCACGTATAATGAGAGCGTATCAAAAGTATACATATGAGTATTGTTTTCAGAAAACAATGACTTTTCAAACTTTTAAAAGAATTTCTTCAAATGCGTATTAAAAACAGGCAATTTTGGGAATTATGAAAATATAAAAGGATAAAGGAGATAAAAGAGATGAGAAAACCTCGTAAACGGTCATTTCAGGAACTAGTGTCAGAAAATAAACTGCAATTGCTTCGAGACAGAGAAGCAATTGAGAAAATTGAAGAGCGCATTGAAAAAAAACATTTGAAAAAAGCAAGATAATCAATTAGTGAAAAATTTTGCCACACATCATCCATTCCTTTATAGTGCAAACTTTATATAAAGGAGGGGATGAATGATGAGCAATCCAAAAAAAGACAGCAAGCATTTTGTGCCTAGCCATATTGGAACTAAATCGAGAGGTTTCGGCGGCAATAAAGGCAAAAAAATGCAGGATACTTCAGGTCAGCATGCCCAAGTGATCCAAACAAAAGGTGAATAAACTTTTTAGCTTCTGTACATATGTGCAGAAGCTTTTTGTATGTATAAACGAAGGAAAACAGCTTAAATCATTAACGAATATTCACGATTATGATACTATAAGAAGATGTAAATAAACTTATATGTAAGTGAAGTGAAAGTAGATAATGGAAAAGAAATTCGAAAATACAGTCAGTCAAACAATTGCTTCTCTTGAAGAGGAATTTAAGAATACAGGTACTATTAACAACGAAAAAGCAGTTTTGTCTGCGATACAATCATTAAATGAAGCCGAGAAGCCAGAGATTGTCTCCCGATTGCTAACAATGGCGGCAATCTCCCGATTAAAAGCAAATGAAAAGGATTCAATTGCAACAGCATGGCTTAAAAAGGCGAAAGATTTAGATTCAAGTAATAAAGAGGCAAATAAATACCTTTCCCAAAACGACTGGAAAAACTATGAAGGCCTGTTGGACATGCTTAATTTCCCTGCGATTAGAGAGACAGATAACCGGACAGCGAAAAGGAAAATTGCTGAACAGTATATTAATAACTGCCGGAAGTTTCTTGATATGATTGATGATGAAAACGATAAATTAACAGAAAACAGTGCAGCAGCATCTATTTTTAATAATACACTTGCTGTGACTAAGTACAAAGAAATTATTACATTGCTGGATGAAGTAACGCAAAAAACATCTCAGCTTCTGCAATCATCTGAAGAATATGAAGAATCCATAAGCGGTGTTTTTCATACATCTATTTATTATGACAGTGTTAAAAAGCTGATTGAAGAGCTTAATGAGTTAAAGGCTGCTTGGTTGAACATTTTTAAAGAGGAAGACTCAAGCGAGGCAAAAGCGGAAACAACCTCAGCCTTAGAACAGCTTCAACAAATGATTGGCTTAGAGAAAGTTAAAAATAGAGTAAAGGATTTTTATCAATTCTTAAAGTATCAAAACTCAAGGAAAAAGCTCGGTTTCACCATTCAGGATGAATTAAGTCTTAATATGATTTTTACAGGAAATCCTGGTACAGGAAAAACGACATTGGCACGGTTAATGGCTAAAATTTATTATGAATTAGGTGTGCTGCCTAGTCAGGAGGTTGTTGAAACAGACCGATCCCAGCTAGTCGGAGGCTATATGGGGCAGACAGAGGAAAATGTGCGCAATGTTGTAAAGCAATCTCTTGGCGGTGTGCTGTTTATTGATGAAGCCTACAGCTTAAACAGAGATGGACAAGGCAATGATTACGGACAAACAGCGATTGACACATTGGTTTCCTTAATGACTAGTTCTGAATTCGGCGGGAAGTTTGCTGTTATATTAGCAGGCTATCCGGAAGAGATGAGACAGTTCCTTGACGGCAATCATGGATTAAGCAGCCGTTTTCCATCATCTAACTTTATTCATTTACCTAATTATTCTGCAGAGGAACTTGTTGCTATCGGAGAAAAAATTGCCAATGACAATGATTATGTCATCAGTGAAGAAGGCAAACAGCAATTAGAGCTGCGCCTTGAAAAGGAACAGGTTGATGAAAGCTTCGGCAATGCCCGTGCAGTTAAAAATATTGTCCTAGATGCGATTTTTAACAAAGGTTCTCAAGCACAATCAAACAAGCAGTTCCTCACATATACCTTGCTTGACGGCAATGATTTTGCTGCGTCAGAGGAGGAGGCTTCAGAAAATCCAGCGGAAGAACTTGATTCTATGATTGGTCTGACAAAGGTAAAGGATGAAATGAAAAAAATTATTTCATTCGTTAAAGTTCAGCAAGTCAGACGAACGAATTCTAAAAAGAACTTGCCTATCCAGCTTCATGCTGTATTTACGGGAAATCCAGGTACAGGAAAAACGACAGTTGCTAAGCTTTATGCCCAGTTCTTAAAGGATTGCGGGATTTTAAAGCGTGGGCATCTCGTAGTAGCAAGCAGAGCGGATTTTATAGCAGGATTTGTGGGCCAAACGGCGATTAAAACGAAAAAGAAGATCAGAGAAGCATTAGGCGGCGTTCTATTCATTGATGAAGCATATTCTCTATTGTCAGGATCTAATCAAGATTTCGGCAAAGAAGCTATCGACACACTTGTGATGGAAATGACAAAGCATAATGAAAATCTTGTTGTCGTCTTGGCCGGTTATCCTGATGAAACAAAGGCATTGCTTGAAAGCAATCCAGGTTTAACATCACGCTTCAAGAAGTTTATCCATTTCGAGGATTATAATAGTGAAGAATTGATTCAAATAATGGAAGGTTATGCGGCAAAATATGACTATCAGTTAGAAAATAATGCAAAGCTTGCCCTTCAGACAAAGCTTGCTTCATTTAACTCAAATGGAAATGGACGATTTGCGACTAATCTTGTAGATGAAGCTGTCCAGATGCAAGCATTGCGAATCATGGAAGCTAATGATGATAGCCTTGATTATTCTATTCTTACAGAAGCAGATATGCTTCATGCACTAGATTCCTTCAGCAACAGTGCAAACACAAAGCAATCATAATAGTAAACAAAAGGGGCTGTCTTTACAGCCGCTTTTTTATATAAAAAAGGACTATCCCATAAGGATAGTCAAAATCAGCAGTTTTTATCTCAGGTGTGTAGTTTATGTGAAAAACTGCAGACTTTATTGTACTTTTTTTAAAAGCAAATAACAAAGGTAATTTAAACCAACAACTGTTGGTGGTGTGGGGATTAGCGTTGTTTATATCATGTTTTGAGAGGTTAAAAATGCACTGTATGAGGTCTGACTAATAGTGAATGCTAACATTTTCACAAATTCAGCTTATTTTTGCTCCAATAGTTCACCGAAGAAATAAATCTCATCTGTTATTTTGCTTTTTATCTCGTAATCTTCACATTTTTTACACTCATTCACTAGAAAATATATATGTCTAATGAATAAAAGCATTTCATCATCTTTAATCATCATTCTAACTCCTTGTAGATAGATAGTACCAAAAATAACGATATAACCTATAAAATATTGTTTTTTATTTCCATTAAGTGGGTATTTATAATTATAACAAAATAAACTACTAGGAGTAAAGAATTATGGGTCTCATTGAAAAGCTGCAGAAGAAAATAGTAGAAACAGATTGGACAGAGCTAGTTGCAGAAGGGAAAGTGGAAGATGAGAAAAGAGAGGAAAACAGCAAAGAAAAAAGTGGAGAAGCTCCCTAATACTTAAAGCTTTACATAATAGTGCGAGCTAAGGTATATTCGGGAAATAAAAAACACCATTTTGGTGTTTTTTATTTCGAATTATTAAGGTAATATTAATAAGTAAAAATGTCAAACGTATCTACATAAAAATCGTATGAAGCTTATAAAAAAAATAGGTGAAAGAAATCATTACAGCTGTCTAAGAGAACTTAAAACTATCTAAGTTCGATGGACTTCTCTCCATTAAAATATGGTAAAATGGATAAATATAACATTTGTCCATGGGGAAAGAGTTCGTTTTTTTGAGAAAAAGATTGACGCTATGTATCGTATTTAGCTGTACATTATTATTATTATATGGAAACAGCGTAAAGGATAGTAATAGTAATAGTAATAGTAATGTCGAACGGCGAGAACTGGATACTGTAAATGTTTCTGACACTGAATTATTGTCTGTTGCTGAAATAAAAGATATTAGCGAGAAATCGTATAAGCTGGCAGAATTGGCCAAAGACTATGCAGAACAGAATCAGCACCTTAATATGGAACCCTTTAAACAGGCATTGCAGCCTTACTTTACGGAAGCTTTCATAAGTAAGCTTAATTCAGTAGAATTTACTGTCCCTACAGGTGGTAATTTCCCAGCAGATTTTGATTATCAGCAGCATTTCATCGTGAAAGATCATTCGAAAAATAAGATTATCGTGGAGACGGCACAAACGTCATACAATAATATGCCCCTAATCTATACAATAGAGGCAGAAAAAGAGCAAGGTCAATGGAAGATTAACAATCTTGACTATATGGAACATACAGATTCTTCTAGTAAGGCAATGAATACTGCAAAAATCACAGAGAAAGAAGCAGGTAAATTAGTTGGCGGTTATTTGCTGGGAGACGAATATATAATTGAATCAGTCAAGCGGGGAAAAGAGAATGTTTTTTACATTAATGCATTTGTAGAAGTAAGTTCTACACAAATGATTGGGGTTTCACTGAAAATGGATAGACTTACTGGAAAGATAACAAGCTTGATGGCAGTAAATACATAACAAGCTATGCTGTTTAAAACGCTTAACATGAATACATATTAATAACTGTAGAAACAAGGTAGATAGATTTGATTAGTTATATGGAGGGGAATATGACTGATTTAGATACAGAGTATAAGCTCTTGCAAATGGAGATTAAAAAGCTTTCCATTCAGATGGAGAACATGCCTGTAATGGCAAAAGGATATAAAGAGCTGTTGCGGAAAGAAGTAAAATTGACAAAAAAAATGCAAGAGCTCATTAATAGGATGGTTGCGGAGTAATGTTGAAGGTGGCACTTTCCTTGATTAGTTGCTGAATTAACCATAATATTAATAAGGAAGAAATAATACAAAGGAAGTGCAAGCAGATTTGGAATACGTACATAAACTAGATTTAAAGATCGATTATGCAGATACCGACATGATGGGTGTCGTGTATCATGCGAATTACTTAAAGTTTTTTGAGCGCGGCAGAACAGCGCTGATAGAGGATATTGGATATAGCTATGTAGCGATGGAGGATGCTGGGTACTTCGCTCCTGTCTATGATGTACAGGCTACGTATAAGAAGCCGTTAAGATACGGAGAAAAAGCGTATGTGAAAACATGGATAGACTTAAATGATGGCATTAAAACGGTTTATGGATATCAGATTGTAAATGAGCAAGGAGATCTTTGTGTAGAGGGTACGACTACCCATATCATTGTCAGTAAAGATAGCTTCCGCCCTAAATCATTTAAAAAGACCTTTCCGGAATGGTTCCAAAAGTATGAGGAGCTAAAAAAGAAATAACCGTTTTTTAAGGAGACTAATACTATGGCGTTTGGCATCAACCGAAAGGAATTGGCAGACTGGAAAAGAAAAATAGATGAAGGCCAGATTGCTTTTTTGACTCATTATTGGCTTGATGACCGCTTTCCAGGCTGCAAGACAGTCACGAAGGTTGGCTGTGCGGATTTGAAAAGGCTCGAGCAATGGGGAGCGAAGTATGGATTAAAAAAAGAGTGGATACATAAAAGGAAAGATGGCTATTCTCATTTTGATCTTCTTGGCGATACCCAAAAAAATATTTTGGAGAAGGAAGGAATCGATATTCTTCTCAAGTAAAAAGCAGGCTAATTAAGCCTGCTTTTCTGTGTAATGATATTCCGGTTCCTGTGCAGCTTCATTGAAGTTTGCGTATAAATCATTGTTATCAAAATACCAAAGATCTTTTTCTTCAATATAATAACGGATGCCGTCTTTTTCTGTGCTAACTGCTGAGTTCACAGGCTTTTCGTTAGAAATTCCTAGTGAAAATCCCTGTTGGACAGTGCTGCATCCTCCGTATCGGGCGAAAAATCGCACATAATCTCCTTCGTTTAGAAGCATTTCATCTTTATACCATTCTGCTGCTTTATCGCTAACTACTATTTTCATTTCAAGCACCTCTTTTTTGAGATTAGATTAACCCTCACTTTTATTATAAAGGATAAACATATACTATGCACATAATTAAACTGTCTGTAAGTTTATTTAGGCTGCACATTTTTCAGCATATGTGTCATGATCTCCTTATAGCTTTCCTCACTGTCAGGCATTCCAAGACTACCAGCTTCTTCTAGAGGAACCATTTTATAGTCTTTATCATTTTTACTGTAGACATATGTTGGGTAAAAGGATGGAACCTCTATTTTTTTCGTCACTTTACCGCCCAGTTCAGTTTTTGTCACTTTGACAGTGGCCATTCCACCAATATCTCGATAATCATCTGCTTGTCCTGACAGGAAATTGCCGAGAGAATAGACGACTAAGGACTTTTCTCCGTTTTTGTCATACATCCATTCCATTGGCTGCAGAACATGTGGATGTCCTCCGAAAATAATGTCGACACCTTCATTAACGAGATATTGGGCGAGAGTTTTTTGTTCCACATTTGGCTTCCGTTCATATTCTGTGCCCCAATGTATGCCCATTACCACAAAGTCAGCTTGTTTTTTTGCCTGCGCTATCTCTTTTTGCATTTTTTCCTTATCAATAAGATTGACGATATAGTCGTCCTTTTTGGGAACAGTAATACCATTCAAACCATATGTGTAAGAAAGATAAGCAATTTTTATGCCGTCATGCTCCATTATGCGGAGCTTTTGTTGGTCTTCTTTATTTTCAAATGTACCAACATAAGGAAGCTTGATTTTTTTTAAGTACGCAAGAGACTGCTTTTGGGCATCAACACCTCTGTCTAAAGAATGATTATTAGCAGTTGTCACAATGTCGACACCTGCATCAATTAGCGCATCTGCGACTTCATGTGGACTATTGAAAGCAGGATAGCTGGATAAACCAATTTTCTCGCCTGCCACAATGGTTTCCTGATTAGCCAGAAGGATGTCCGGCTTTTGTAAGATTGGCTTCACTTCTTCAAGCATAGGCCTAAAGTCAAAACCGTCTTTTACTTTTGCTTCATTATATACCCTATCGTGAATTAGAATATCCCCGACAGCACCTAAAGTGACTTCTTTGCCAATGCTTTTTGTGCTGAGTTGTGTTTTTTTTGAGGGCTGATTGCTGCTTGTATTGCTGTTTTGCTTGATTAATGTTGCTTCATCAAGCTTAAAAATAAAAAAGGCTGTGATCGAAATACCGATAAAAGCAAGCAATAGATAGAGCTGGATTTTTTTCATTATTCATTCCTGCCTTTAATTGCGTTTTCCTAAAAAAGATAAGTTCCTTTATAGGATAACAAAAAAGCACGGTCGATTCGACTAATTTCGCAAAATGGAAAAATAATGAAATTTCTGATAAAGGATGACAGAATTGCTTAACAGATAGGCAGTTTTACAATAAATTCTGTTCCTGCGTCAAGTTCGGAGTGAACAGTGATTTGACCGTTAGCTTCATGAATAATTGATTGACATATGCTCAAACCTAGTCCTGTTCCAGTCCGTTTTGTTGTGAAATAAGGTGTAAATAGCATGTCTAAAGCTTCTGGCGGAATACCAGGTCCATTATCCTTAATGGAAATAATGCCAAATTGTCTTTCTGTGTAGGCACTAATAGTAATCCTGCCATTTGCTCTGCTTGCTTCAATGGCATTTTTTAAAATGTTTGCAAGCACCTGTGCCAGCTGCTGTTTTGGTATTTGTACATTAAAGTTGCCCGCAAAAAATGTTTCAAGCTGAAGGTTTTTAAATTGAATGGCTTGCTCAAAAAGAAGGGTAGTTTTCGTAATCGCTTCCTTCATATTAGTTGTTTCCTGCCTGTTAGCTGGTGGATTGTTGTGCACCATTTCATAGAGCAGACCATTTGCTCTGTCGAGTTCTTCTATGGCGATTTCTGTATATAGAGATCTTTTTAATGCAGGTAAATCTGGATTGGCAAGAAGCTGAAGAAGGCCGCGGACTGCGGTTATTGGATTTTTGATTTCATGAGCATAGCCAGCCGCTGTTTTGTGAGGATTGTTTAGAAGTTTGTGGTTATCTGACATAAAGTTCAACCGTCCTTTTCGCATTAGTTAGTAAACTTTATGACGAAATTAAGCTATATATGTCAAAAAACCAAAAAAACCATCGCAAGGATGGTTTTAATTATTTACAGCCAAGTAATTTTCGGCTCTGTCTTATTTATGATTCGTTTAATATTTGCCCGATGTCTATATACAACAAATATAGTTAGAATAGCAAGGATGGCAATCAGAAGCTTGTCATCCCAAAGGATAATTGAATAAACCAACCCGGCAGCTCCTGCAATCATGGATGACAGAGAAACATACTTTGATAAGTATAGTGCCAGGAAAAAGACAGCAATAATTATAATAAATAACAGCGGTTCATGCCCTAGCAGAATACCGGCAGATGTTGCGACTGCTTTACCGCCTTTAAAGCCTGCAAATATTGGATACATATGGCCGATTACCGCAACTACTCCGAAAATTAAGGGACTTACACTGACATCTATATCTGTGAACAGACCAAGCAAAACAGGCAGGCATGTTGCCAGCGTTCCTTTTAAAATATCAGAAAATGTCACGACAAAGCCCGCTTTTTTGCCAAGCACCCGAAACGAATTCGTTCCGCCTAAGTTTCCGCTTCCGTGTTCTCGTATATCTATTTTATAAAAAGCCTTACCAATAATTAACCCGGAAGGAATGGATCCTATCAGGTAGGCTAAAATAATTAAAATGGCAATGATCAATGCTAACTCTCCTTCGTTCTATGTATATGGATATTGTACCACGTATTTATAAATTCTCACTCTTTTTTCGAAAAAATCTTCTAGTCATTAAGTTTATCGCTTCCTGCATAAAGGGAAAAAGATTATTATTATTTTTTTGTAAACTTGGGGGAAATGAAATGAGAATAACAAAAAAGTTAGCAGCAAATATACTTGTCGTATATTTCGCCGTCTACATAAGCGTAATAGTATATCATACACTTAAACCATTGCCTCAAGGGCTGTCATATGAAGGTGAGATACATTTAGTAGAGGATAAAGATATTGAGTTTGTGGAGGATACAACCTATAAGGATAAGAAGGGCAACCAACATTTGAATCAGGAAATAATTGCCCGAATGCTTGATGAGGTAGATAAAGCAGAGCAATTTATTGTGATAGACATGTTTTTATTTAACAGCGATACGAACGATGATCAAACATATCCAAAAATTACAGAAAAGTTCTTGGACAAGCTTGTGAAGAAGAAACAAAAGAATCCTGATTTAAAGCTTATCTTTATAACAGATCCTGTAAATACCACGTATCATTCCTACCCGTCTCCTGAGCTCGAAAAACTTAAATCTATCGGCGCGCAAGTGGTGGAAACGAATATGGAAAGCCTGCGTGATTCGAACCCACTGTATTCTGCTTTCTGGAGGATGTCGATGAAATGGTTCGGACACGGTAAGGATGGTCATCTTCCTAATCTTTTAGCTGATAGCGGACCAGATGTGACATTGAGGTCTTATTTAGATTTGCTGAATGTTAAGGCAAATCATCGCAAGGTGTTAATTACGGAAAAATCAGCCATCGTTTCATCAGGTAATATTCATGATGCGAGCGGATATCATTCTAATATTGCCTATACAGTTAAAGGAAATATTATTAACGATTTGTTAGAAACGGAGGAGAGTGTTTATCAATTAATGGATAAGACTACTTTTCCTGTCGCCAAAAAAACAGAGGAAAAAGGCGATATTAAACTACAGCTTTTGACAGAAGGAAAAATAGCCAAACATGTTATACGAGAGATTCACAATACAGCTGCCGGTGATACTATTTGGATTGGTATGCTTTATCTTGCCGACAGACCAGTAATGGAAGAGCTGATAGCTGCATCAGCAAGGGATGTTAATATCCGGCTGATTCTTGACCCTAATCAAAACTCCTTCGGAAATAAGAAGGCAGGCCTTCCCAATGTTCCAACTTCTGCTGAGTTGATGAAAAAAGGCAATGGTCATATTGCGATAAGATGGTATAACACTGGGATGGAGCAGTACCATTCTAAGCTGATGCTTATAGAAAGAGATAAGGAAAATGTCATAATAGCAGGATCGGCCAACTATACAAGAAGAAATCTTCATGATTTAAATTTAGAAACAAATATAAAAATAGCAGCTGCTCCAGACAAAGATATAATGAAAGAAACAAAAAGTTATTTTGATAAACTTTGGTCTAATAAAGACGGAGAATATACAAAAAATTACAGCACAGAAGCGGAACTTCCTGCATTTCGTTATTTGCTGTACCGCCTGCAGCGCCTGCTTTGGTTTACAACTTATTGAAAGGTTCTTCGGTCGGGCAGTTTCATATACAAGTAACAAAGAGTCCTTTATAATAAAAAGGAGAGAGTCAGACAGTATATAACAAGAACTTTTAGTGCGGGAGATGAAAAAAGGTGACTGCGAATTTTTCACAGATGAAGGAACTTGGCGAAAGACTGGAAGCAATGGAAAGGTTGGCAGTTAAGTTTTCAGAAAGAGCAAGGGAAGTGGATGAAAATGGAACTTTCCCATATGAAAATATTAGCGAACTTCAAAAGAGCGGTTATACATATTTAACAGTGCCAAGTGAATATGGCGGCAAGGAGATATCTGTTTATGAAATGGTACGGCTGCAGGAGGCAATTGCCATCGGTGATGGCTCAACAGCCTTATCCATTGGCTGGCATATGGGCGTTATCCGCAATATGTACGAAAATAACTGGGAGCCGTCGCTTCTTGAAGAAATGTATACAGCAATTAAGGGTGGAGCACTTATAAATAGTGCTGCTACCGAGCCTCAGACTGGGAGTCCAACTAGGGGAGGGAAACCTCAAACGACAGCAGAGCAAAACGGAGATACTTGGGTAATTAATGGACGCAAATCCTTTACATCCATGTCACCGATGCTTGATTACTTCATTGTCAGTGCATCTATTAAGGATTCAGACGAGGTAGCCAACTTTTTAATTGCAAAGGATAACCCAGGCTTAAAAATTGAAGAAACTTGGGACAGCATCGCTTTAAGAGGAACAGGCAGTCATGATGTGTACTTCGAAAATGCAATCATAGAGAAGCGTTTTTTAGTGGAGAAACTAGGGGGAGCAAGAAAGATTAATCCATGGCTGCTTCATATCCCTGCTTGTTATTTAGGGATTGCTGGGGCAGCTCAAAAAGAAGCGGTCAGATTTGCAAAAAGCCACTCGCCCAACAGCATAACAGGAACAATCAGCGACCTTCCGAATGTGCGCACGAAAATCGGCGAAATGGAGTTGAAAATGCAGACTGCCAAGCATTTCCTTTATTCCGTCAGCAAAAAATGGGATGCTGCACCAAAGGAGGAGCAGCAAGCTTTAGTTCCTGAAATGAGCGCTGCCAAGCATTTTGTAACAAACACAGCGATTGAAGTAGTCGACTTGGCTATGCGTATTGCAGGAGCACGAAGTCTGTCAGCAAGCAGCTCGCTGCAACGATATTACCGCGATGTGCGGGCAGGACTTCATAATCCTCCGATGGATGATATGACAATTTCTCAGCTAGCAGAGAAATCATTAAGAGAGATTTAACATAAAAAAAGACCCAAGGTTTTCTTGGGTTTATTTGTATTAGACTTAGGCTGCATGGTTCTCTGGCCGTTTTTTTCTGCGTAGAAGAGACATTCTCTGTTTCAGAAACAACTCCCATCTTGCTGGTCCATGTAAATAGCGCTTTACACTAAAAATAATGGTTTCCTCCAATAAAAAGAAAAAAAGCAATCCCCAAAGCAAATATTTAATGATAAGCCCTCCCTTGTTGGCTACATAAATCACCTAAGCTTTGTAAATATGTTATTTATTTAATTATCTGTAATATATATCCATTGTATCATGAAATAGTAAATTTATGTTTAAAAGAACCTAAACCTAAATTTACCATTTCAATTATTTTAGGAACGATTTATGCTAAATTAGATAAAATATAAAAAACTGATGCAAAACTATTGAAAACAGACAAAAAATGACGCATAATCTATTCTTGTAACTTTCAATGAAGTACCAAAAAATTTTTTTGTTAAAGGGAGATGGAAGATGAAAATAAGAGTTTCTGCCGTGCAGTATATGCTGAAAAACATTAAGTCATTTGAAGATTTTGCAAAGCAATGTGAACACTATGTCCGAACGGCACAAGAATTTGGCGCTGAGTTTGTTTTGTTTCCTGAATTTTTTACAACACAATTATTGTCAATGGGCGATGGTCAAAATCCGTTAACCATTAATGAGTTGCCTGGGTTTACAGAACAGTACCAAAATCTGTTCCGCACATTTGCTGTACAAACTGGCATGCATATTATCGGTGGAACTCATGTTATCCGCAGGGATGACAAATTATTTAACGTCGCCCATTTATTTTATCCAGATGGAAAAATAGAGGAGCAGGCTAAGCTTCATATTACTCCAACAGAAATTGATGAGTGGAATATGGAAAAAGGCGACAGCTTCCGTATTTTTGAAACAGATAAAGGGAAAATTGCAATTTTGACATGCTATGATATAGAATTTCCGGAAATTGTCCGGATGGCAAAAGCAAAAGGTGCTGATGTTATCTTTTGTCCTTCTTGTACAGATGATCGTCACGGTTTTCATCGTGTTCGTTACACTTGCCATGCAAGAGCAATTGAAAACCAAGTGTATGTAGTCGTAACAGGAACGGTCGGCTCCTTAACTAATGTTGACTTCATGCGTGCGAATTTTGGCCAGGCGGCTGTCATTACTCCAAATGATATCCCATTTCCTCCAAAAGGGATCATGGCAGAAGGCGAGCTTAATGATGATATAATCATCACAGCAGATCTTGATCTATCTCTATTATACGAGGTGCGTGCTAAAGGTTCTGTGACAACTTGGAGAGACAGACGTACTGATATGTATACAGATTGGGAAACAATAGAGGGCTGATATGTATTACAGCAGCAGCTTTTATATATATGAAGGAAATAAATTGAAAAAATGCAGGGTCCGTAATTATCAGGAAGCAGATTTTGCTGAATTGATCAAAATTCAGGAAGAATGCTTCCCACCTCCGTTTCCGTCAGAGCTTTGGTGGACGAAGGAGCAATTGGCGAGTCATATAGCTATTTTTTCTGATGGAGCCATTTGTGTGGAAGTTGACGGAATATTAGCTGGTTCCATTACCTCTTTATGTGTGGATTATGACGAAAAGCATCCGCATCATACTTGGAGTGAACTGACAGATGACGGAAATATTACTACACATAATCCAAATGGGAATGCTATTTATATTGTGGATATAAGTATCAGGCCAGCTTTTCGCTCTCTAGGATTAGGGAAAATTATGATGCAAAGCATGTACCAGATAGTTATTGAAAAAAATCTCGATCGACTTCTTGGCGGCGGCAGAATGCCAGGTTATCGAAAATGGGCAGATCAGCTTACTCCTGAAGCTTATATAAAGGATGTTATTGCAGGTGAAAAGAAGGACCCTGTCATTTCCTTTTTGCTGAGATGTGAAAGGACTCCTGTAGCTGTATTGCAGGACTATTTGGAAGATGAGGATTCTTTAAACTATGCTTTGCTGATGGAATGGAGAAATCCGTTTAAACATAATTAGCTAAACCTCTGTTAAGTATACAGAGGTTTTTTTTTGGCATGATAACAAAGGGAAAATGCACTTGTATTTCGCAAAGCAAAATACTTTATTCCCAGGACATATTATGAGAAAATAGCAGCGTACATATTAGGAGGGATTAGGGATGAATTTACAGTCAACGGTAAAGTTAAATAATGGTGTGGAAATGCCTAGATTCGGTTTAGGTGTTTTTAAAGTGGAAGAAGGTCAAGAGGTTATCGATTCTGTAAAATCAGCCATTAAAGCAGGTTACATAAGCATTGATACAGCGGCTGTATATAAGAACGAAGAAGGTGTTGGCCAAGGCATTAAAGAGTCTGGCGCCAACAGAGAAGATTTGTTTATTACGACAAAAGTATGGAATGCAGACCAAGGCTATGAGTCTACATTAGCAGCATTTGAAACGAGTATTCAAAAGCTTGGCCTTGATTATATTGATTTATATCTTGTGCACTGGCCAGTAAAGGGCAAGTATAAGGAAACGTGGAAAGCACTTGAGAAATTATATAAAGATGGAAAAGTGAAAGTAATCGGTGTCAGCAACTTCCATCAACATCATTTAGAGGATCTGTTGGAAGAGGCAGAAATCGTGCCAATGGTGAACCAAATTGAGCTTCATCCATTGTTAAGCCAAGTAGAGCTACGTGATTTCTGTAAGGAAAAAGGCATTGTTGTAGAAGCATGGTCTCCGCTTGCACAAGGAAAGCTGCTTGATAATCCTGTTCTTGCTGAAATTGCTGGGAAATACAATAAGTCTACCGCGCAAATTATCTTAAGATGGGATCTGCAAAATGATATTGTGACAATACCGAAATCCATTAAAGAACACAGAATCATTGAAAATGCTGACATTTTTGATTTTGAATTAACGAATGAGGACATCGACAAGATCAATGCCCTTAACAAGAATGAACGAGTAGGTCCAGATCCTGATAACTTCAACTTTTAATTTTTAGAACAGGGAGTATTGCTCCCTGTTTTTTGCTGTTTGAAAGGATAAATGCATCATTTTACTAAAATTAGGCGAATGCATTTAGCTCTTTTAGTTGTACTTGCTATAATAAATAGTATACTTTTTAAAATTTAACCGCATCAGCAGCAGTGATGGAC
Source organism: Niallia laureatilytica (assembly GCF_046613985.1). NCBI lineage: Bacteria > Bacillati > Bacillota > Bacilli > Caryophanales > Bacillaceae > Niallia > Niallia laureatilytica. Next base: position 244,124 of record NZ_JBKKHP010000004.1, read on the forward strand.
AGAAAGCAGGGGTAATAAATGAAAATCATCTGTTTTGGGGACAGTCTGACTAGAGGCGTGACCTTTGTAAAAGGAAGACCGCGCATACTCAAGGATAATTATCCTTCTATCCTCAACAGTCTCTTACAGGCAAATGGTCATACTGCAGAGGAGCTGCTTGTTCTTAATAAAGGGGTCTTTAATGACGACTCCACTTCTCTGATGAACCGTCTCGATAAAGATGTTCTTTATGAAAAACCGGACATTTGTATAATTGGGGTAGGCGGAAATGATTGCAACTTTAAATGGGAAGAGGTTGCTGAGTTTCCTGAACTCGAACATATACCAATTGTACCACTTCATGATTACACGGAAAATGTAAAAGCAATTGTCCTTAAAGTGAAAGAATACAATATCATACCTGTAATCTTGACATTGCCGCCATTGGAACCAGTTAAATACTATAAGTTTCTTGCAAGCAAATATGGAAACTCCATTGGCCATTGGATAAGCCTGTGCGGCGGAATTGAACATTGGCATGGACTGTATAACAATCAGCTTCAGAAACTGGCGAAGAAACTTGACGTTTTTACAATTGATGTCCGGACTAATTTAGAAAAGGCAGGGGATGTTTCTGATTTTATGAGTGACGACGGTATCCATTTGAACGCAGATGGCTATAAGGAGATGGCAGCCACTGTGTTCTTAGAGTTGAACAAGCTAATAAACGGTGAGTAGGCAGAGATAAATAAATGTATGAATTTTAATGTTGGCAACTACCATACTTTTGTTATACTAGAAAGAGAGTTTTCCCAGAAGGAATATGTCATAAAAATCTAGCGAGGAATTAGTAATGGGCAATATGTATGAAAAAATCATTGAGGTTTTGGAAGAGAATGGTCCAATACCAATCAGCACCATTTATGAAAAGATGGTGTCATCAACTAATATTTCAGCTGATAACAATAAGGAAATTCAACTTTCTTCTGTTAAATCAGTGATCAGCCGCAAAAAAGACTTATTTTCCGTCCATAATAATATTGTTTCCATCCATCCTGAGAAAGAAATAAGCCAAATTACATTGGATGTAAAAAAAGGAAATCATTTTTATCGGCTGAAGGTAGACTTTCTTTTTGAAATTTATCATATTCAGTCATGGACGTTATTTTCTGATAATCAAGGCTTTACTCCTAAGAATGTCTTATTTCCGTATTTCTCTTATTCAGATTTGAAAAAGGATCTCTATAAATTAAAAATTTGGGATTGGGAAAGCGACGAGGGAGCGTATGGCAGAGAGAGCCTCTATACGATTCAGCTTAAAACAACGAACAAAAGCTATGTATACAGTTTTATTGATATAAAGGCAAAAGAATGGAAGCAAATGACGAAGACATTATCGAAATACATGGATCTAAGTAACATCTTTCTAGACTAAAAAGACGATCTCCTTATGCTTTACTGGAGGTCGTCTTTATTTATTGAAGTTACCGATGCATCGCCCATAAACCTATCTCATTAAACCCGATTTTTGTATAAATTCTGCCTGCATCAGGATTATCATAAAAAAGACAGACACTCTGCTTTTCCTGAAGTAAAATGTTAATCATTTCCGACAGCAATCCAGTAGCATAACCTTTGCCCCGATAATCCTTATGTGTGCAAACAGCAACAATCATAGCAGAATCAGAGGTTTCTGCTGTGGTAGAAGCCGAGCAGACGATTTCTCCAAAATTATTCTCGAGATAAAAGCTGCGGCCAGTATTTGTTGCGATCGCTTTATAAAGCATGTCACGGCTGTTCTTACTTTGCTTAAATTCGGATATGCCGTAACGCAAGTCCATAATTCTGTCTACGTCTGCTGTTGTTGCTTGTTTAATCGGCAATGTGTTTGTCTTCATCTTAACTGAGTTCGTACATTCTGCAAAAAATTGTACGTTTTTGGATGCAAGTCTGCCTCCAAGCTTGTCTTCAAGCTTAGCGACAATATTCGCCTTGCCAGACAGCTTGATGATGCTATCAGTGGATGTTAACAAGCTAGCAAAAGCATCCGCATCATAAGCTTCATCTTGAGCGGTGATTATATAGCTGTCATAGAACTTCAGTAGAATAGCTTTAAGGATTGAATTAGTAAATTCGCCCCATAAAGATTGAAAGGAAGTCTCATATCCGAACCCTTCTATATCACCAATAATGAAAAGGTTTAGAGAAGGGTCTTGATTTAAAAACTTCATCACTTGTTGGTGGTCTTTAACCGTAAGCTGCCGAAGCATCAGCATACCCTCCTTTACAGGTTTGTAGATGGCAAAAAATTCAGGACATGTAAGTCCTGAATTTTTTTATTAAATATAATGAAGTTCTACTGTTTTCTTTAATGCAGCTTCAAAGTCTGCAATTAAATCCTGTGGATTTTCTAAGCCTACTGACAGGCGAAGTAAGGCGTCGCTTATTCCTCTTTCTTGACGGGCTACTGGATCCATTGCCGCATGCGACATTTTAGCAGGGTAGGAGAGGATGGACTCGACAGCTCCTAAGCTTACTGCAAACACTGGAAGCTCTACATTTTTTACAAAAGTTCGCATCGCTTCTTCACTGTGAAGCTCAAACGAGAATACCGCGCCAGGGCTTGTAGCCTGCTCTTGTTGGATATCATATTGCGGATGATCTGCAAACCCTGGATAATAGACTTTTTTAATGGCCGGATGATTGTTAAGATAGGTAGCAATCGTTTCGGCAGCCTCACTAGAATGCTTCATGCGCACATGTAGTGTTTTAAGTCCTCTCATTAACAGCCAGCAATCTTGAACTCCAAGTACTGCTCCAAAGGAATTTTGGATGGAGCCGAGCAGTTTGCCAAGCTCTTCATCTTTGACAACTGCAAGACCGGCAATAACATCACTATGGCCAGACAAGAATTTAGTGGCGCTGTGCAGAACAATATCTGCACCAAGATTTAACGGTTTTTGCAAAGCAGGTGTTAAGAAGGTATTATCAACAAACGTCCAAGCATCGTTTTGTTTTGCCAATGTGCTGACTGCCTTGATATCCGTAACCTTCATAAGCGGATTAGATGGAGTCTCGATATAAAAAACCTTCGTATTAGGCTTCACGGCATTTTGAACTGCAGCAAGATCGGTCATATCGACAAAAGTATGTTCAATACCGAATCTATTGAGCACTGTTGTTACCATGCGATAAGTTCCGCCATAGACATCCTCAGAAATTAACACATGATCTCCTTGGGAAAGGAGGAGGAAGGCGCTAGAGATAGCGGCCATTCCTGATGCAAATGCAAAGCCTTTTGTACCATCCTCTAAATCTGCAATAATCTCTTCCAGTGCTTCTCTTGTAGGATTAAGACTTCTTGCATAATCATATTTTCCAAAACTATCAATCTCCTGTTGATGGAAAGTAGAAGCATGCTGAATCGGCACACTTACTGCACCTGTGGCAGGGTCGAATTTATGTTTGTTGTGAAGCAGTTTCGTTTCAAAGGAATATCGTTCGCTCATTTTATTACCTCCTTGGCAATCGTAAAGGCTTTATCCAAATCTTTAATTAAGTCTTCAATGTTTTCAATGCCGACAGAGAAGCGAAGCAGACGGTTGCAGACACCTGTTTCCAGTCTGATTTTTTCTGGAATATCTGCATGTGTTTGAGTAGCAGGGTATGTAATAAAGCTCTCAACACCGCCTAAGCTTTCAGCAAATGAAATTAATGTAAGGTTTTGCAAGAATGGATTTACCCATGCTTCATCATGGACTCTAAATGAAATCATTCCACCTCTGCCTGGATACAGGACATCAAGCACTGCATCATGACCTTGCAGGAATGTTTGAAGTGCTTTCGCATTTTCTTCATGCTTTTCCATTCTAAGGGCTAATGTTTTCATTCCACGCATTAACAGCCAAGAATCAAATGGGCTCAAGACAGCTCCTGCAGCATTATGATGCAGAGCAAGCTCCTGGCAGATTTCCGCGCCTTTTGCTACGATCAGCCCTGCAAGCACATCATTATGACCACCAAGATACTTAGTGGCACTATGAATGACAATGTCTGCGCCAAGGCGTATCGGCTGCTGGATAAGAGGAGTATAGAAAGTGTTATCCACAATCAGCAAAATATTATGCTTTTTAGCAAGCTCTGCTGCTTTGGCAATATCTGCTGTTTCCATTAGAGGATTAGTAGGTGTTTCGATGAAAATAGCTTTTGTGTTTTCCGTAATGGCTGCTTCAATGTCCTCAATGTTTGAAGTATTTACATAACAACATCGAAGGCCCCATTTTTTAAACCCTTGTTCAAGCAAACGATAAGTTCCGCCGTACAAATCTTTCGATATAATCCATTCATCGCCGCTTTGGAATAAAGCTAAAATCGTTTGAATAGCAGCCATACCTGAGCTGCAGGCAAAACCGCGGTCGCCCTCTTCCAAGTCAGCAATTGCCTGCTCAAGGATTTCTCTAGTCGGGTTGCCTGTGCGTGTATAATCATATCCAGTAGATTCGCCGATTCCTGTATGTCTGAAAGCCGTTGAAAAATATACGGGCGGATTGACTGTTCCTGTTGTTTTTTCACTTCTGTTGCCGATTTGGGCTAATTTAGTTTCTACATCATACATATTGATACACTCCTTCTTGTTTCACGGACAATTTGAAATATATAGTCTATTTTTAATAGTTTGATATTGTCCGAGAGTATTATCTTTCAAGGAATAGAAGGAAGGCGAAGTGAATTTTAGCAATAAAAAAGTCCTCTTCCTAAAAATAAGAAGAAGACGTAATGTGTTATCATTATGGCCATTCTTCTTATCTTTCAAGCATTCATTGCTTGATGGAATTAGCACCTTTTCAGTCTTGGTATACAAGCTGAAGGTTGCTGAGGTTTCTTCGGGCCATTCCCTCTACCTCTCTTGATAAGAAAATACTTATGTAATTTGAATTTAATTTACTATACCTTTCCATAAATTGCAACATTTTTTTTGGTTTTTCACTATTTTTTGAATAAAAAGGTATTTATTGCTCTTCAATAAGTTGCAGCACATCTACTTCTAATTCTTGGTCTGGATTGTTCTTCGTATAAATTCTTGCTGTTCTTGCATCCTCATCGACATTTTGAATGAAAATCTGTTCTCCTTTATAGCTTACATGCACTATTTCACCAGCATTCATAATTTCAATAGCTCTTCCAACATTCATCTTATATCCTCCTAATCCTTGCTAGCTTATCCTTTTTTAGCTCACCCCAATTGGTTCGATTAGTAGCTTTCGTAGTTTTAAAAAAAATATTCAGCTGAAAACGCGTTCTAATGTTTTTTTAATGTTTCTCTCATTGGATTTTTTGAATAGGGGTGTAATTTAACAATAAGAAAAACAAATGCAACTTGGAAATAGGGTTAATCATTAACCTACACTACGGATTAAAGGAGGAAAAGTGATGGTATTTCGATATGCGATGATTATTTTTTCATCCTTAACTGCTGCTTCATTGTTCGGAGTTCAAATTGTGGGCATAACACACGCTATAAAAGACACATTTATGTATAGAAAAAACAAATGATAATATAATGAATGAGGCGGGGTGGGACACATCCCGCTCCTTCTTTTTGTATACAATAGATCTGCACACTTTTTGTCTTTATACATTGCATGATAAACTAGAAGTATGCTTAATTTGGGATGTGAGTGGTGTAAATGAAGAGAATTCTTATTATTGAAGATGAAAAAAATCTTGCTCGGTTTATTGAGCTGGAATTAAATTATGAAGGCTATCATACAGAAGTTTGTGCAGATGGAAGAAGCGGCTTGAATAAAGCGATCGCAGAGCAATGGGATGTTATTCTTCTTGACCTAATGCTGCCAGAACTGAACGGGATGGAAGTTTGCAGAAGAATTAGGCAAGTGAAAAATACGCCGATTTTAATGATTACAGCAAGAGATAATGTTCTTGACAGAGTATCAGGTTTGGATAGCGGAGCAGATGATTATTTGGTTAAACCGTTTGCAATTGAAGAGCTTTTGGCAAGATTGCGAGCATTGTTCAGAAGAATAGATACTATATCGAGTGAACAAGCAGAGCCGGCACCAAAAATGACTGTTCTTACATATAAGGACATAGTACTTGAGCTAGAATCACATATAGCCAAAAAAGGAAATGAGGTTATTGCTTTAACAAAAAGAGAATATGATCTTCTCAGCATGTTTATGAGCAATATCAATATTGTACTGACTAGGGATGTGCTCTTAAATAAAATTTGGGGTTATGAGTCAGAAGTCGAAACGAATGTTATTGACGTTTATGTTCGCTATTTACGCAATAAATTGGATCCGACGGGGCAGGAGCAATATATTGAAACAGTAAGAGGAATAGGGTATGTGATGAGATGAATATCGTAAAAAGACTATCTCTCCTTCCTTGGAAATGGAAGCTAACACTCGGGTTGTCAACCAGCATTTTTTTGACTTACAGTATTTTTACATTTTTTGAATTCCATACTGTCTCTACTTGGCTGATGAACCAGGAGGAAAATGACGTCAGACAAACGATGGATGAGTTTGTTGCCTATTTGGAATCAGAAGATAAGTCAATTACGGAAAAGGATGTTAAAAACAGTCTTTCGACATTAGAAAAGCTGAACACAAAGAATCAGCTGATTCGTGTCGTTGACGATAACGGAAATGTGATTATATCTCATCTTAACGGTGATTTTCCCATACTTGAACCTGACATAATCGACAGTAAACAAGAGCTGAAATACATTTCCATTGGCGAGGAGCAATCATTAGTATACAGTTACCCGATAAAGGGAAAGGCATTTTCGGGAGAAATAGAAATTATCAGGCTGCTTGATTCCTATAAACTCGTAATGAAGCATCTGGCCTTTGCGATGATGCTTTTTGCAATTGCGGCCATCTTAATCAGCGCGATTATCGGCTACTTATTATCAAGAGAACTGTTAAAGCCACTGAGCATTATGACAAACACAATGAAGAAAATAAAAAGTGCAGGCTTTAAAGAAAGAATGCCTGTGTACCCGCAAAAGGACGAAATTTCCGAACTGTCGACGATATTTAATCATATGATGGATCGGATAGAGCTATCCTTTCAAGCACAAAAGCAATTTGTAGAGGATGCTTCTCATGAACTGCGCACCCCGATTTCTATATTGGAAGGTCATCTTTCCATGCTGAACAGATGGGGTAAGCATAACCCGGAAATATTAGAAGAATCTTTAAAGGCATCCCTTGATGAAACAGAAAAACTAAAAAAACTTGTTCTCAATTTGCTGGATTTGACAAGATTGGATCAGCAGCGGCTTGAAAATGATATGTCACCAGACAAGGTGGAGGAGATTATTAGCGGGGCCGTTAAGGACTTCCAAATGCTTCACCGTGAGTTTAAGTTTCATGTTAATCTGCAGTCTAATGAGCTTTACGGTGTAGCTGAACAGCATTTCCAACAAATACTGACAATATTAATAGACAATGCTATTAAATACTCAGGAGCTGTTAAAGAAATTTCCATTTCCACAGCAAAAAAGGACAAGCAGTTCTGCTTAGAAATAAGTGATAAAGGGATAGGAATTCCCCATGATGAGCTCGATAAAGTTTTTGACCGCTTTTACAGAGTAGATAAAGCACGCAGCAGAGAGCGGGGCGGCACAGGACTCGGTTTGGCCATCGCTAAAAAAATCGTTGATTATTATTCTGGAACAATCGAAATTAAAAGCAAGCTTGGCGAGGGTACAAAAGTAATAATTACATTGCCTGATCCAAAGACTTTAATAGAAAAATCTGCTGCCCCCTTTTAAAAAGAGTAGTGGCAATGAATTAAGGAAAACCCAAAATATCATATACATGATTACATTCTAAACTGCTTTTATAAGGCAGTTTTTTTTATAATTTAATCCATTTTTCAATAATAAAATTAATGTACATTATCCGAAAATCCCTGGCATATTTATTAATATAAAAGGTTTTTAGCCCAATTAAAAACAATGTGAAAAAAATTTACAATATTTTTACTATTAAAACGGGGAAATCTTTTGTAACGAAGGCAATACCGTGTTAAAATAGAAATGTAAACGTTTTATTTTTTATCAGACAAGCGCCTAGAAAAGTGTAAAAGGCGAGCATATGGGGAATATAGTTGTTACTAATTATGGTGGAGGGAAATTTTCATGGGAAAGCCAGCTAGTGGTAAAAGCTCCTATCAGCCAGCATTTTATGGACCAAATCTCGGGGTCGCAATGGAGCTGTACGACAAATACTTAGAAAATCCTGATTCTGTTGATGAGGAAATGCGAGATTTTTTCGCAACATGGGGTTCACCAATAGAGCAGGAAGTCACAGAACGAAAACCAGCAGTAACCTCAACTAACCAAATGGACATTGAAAAAGTCATTGCAGCAGTCACATTAGTGAATAAAATCAGAGCTTATGGCCATTTAGCTGCAGATATTTACCCTTTGGGAGATGTACATAGGCAAGAGGAATTGTTCGATTTGTCCCGCTATCAGCTAACAAAAGAAGATCTAGAAAAAATGGATGCATCATTGCTTTGTCAAGATGCACCAAGCACAGTTAAAAACGCCTATGAAGTTGTTAATTACTTAAAGGATGTTTACATGAAGAAAATCGCTTTTGAATTTTATCATGTAAACGATATTAACGAAAAAAACTGGCTCCAAAAAAAGGTAGAATCAGGAAGCCTCAAACCTGCTTGCAATAAAGAGCTGAAAAAGAAGCTGTTAAAGCGAGTAGTAGAGGTTGAAGAGTTTGAAAATTACTTACATAAAACTTTTGTCGGCCAAAAGCGTTTCTCGATTGAAGGACTAGATACAATGGTGCCATTGCTTGATGAGATTATTTCCCAGTCTGTTGTTAATGGTGCAAAAAATGTACATATCGGGATGGCGCATAGAGGAAGGCTGAACGTATTGGCGCATGTCCTTGAAAAGCCATATGAGATGATTTTTGCTGAATTTCAGCATGCTCCAAATAAGAATCTTGTTCCATCAGAAGGATCAATCGGAATCAGCTTCGGCTGGACTGGTGATGTGAAATATCATTTAGGCTTGAACAGGCAAATAAAGAAAAGCAGCACGTCAAATGTACGGTTGACACTAGCCAATAATCCAAGTCATCTTGAGTTTGTCGGCTCCGTTGTCGAAGGATTTACACGTGCATCTCAAGATGATAGAACGGCACCAGGCTTTCCAGAAGAAAACCATCAATCAGCACAGGCCATTCTCATCCATGGCGATGCAGCATTCCCAGGCCAAGGAATTGTTGCAGAAACACTTAATCTGACTGGGCTGAAAGGCTACCGGACAGGTGGAACAATTCATATCATTGCCAATAATACAATTGGCTTTACGACTGAATCAAGCGATTCTAGATCTACAAGATATGCAAGTGACCTGGCTAAAGGCTTTGAAATACCGATTATACATGTAAATGCAGATGATCCAGAGTCTGTCATCCAGGCTGCTAAGCTAGCTTGTGAATACAGAGCAGCTTTTAACAAGGATTTCTTGATTGATTTAATCGGCTATAGAAGATACGGTCATAATGAAATGGATGAGCCGATGACAACCAATCCATTAATGTATAAGAATATTAAAGAGCATCCTACGATTACAGCAAGCTATTTCCGCCAATTACAAGCAGAAGGAGTATTGTCTGAAATAGAATTCCATGGGTTCAAAAACGAAGTAGTTGCCAAGTTGAAGCAGGCGTATGAAAAGGTGCCAACAAAAGAGGAAATGGACGAAGAAGCACTGCCGCCAAACTCTGTGGAAAGAGATTTGCCATTGATTGATACAACTATTTCAGCTGAAAGACTGAAAGAAATCAATCATGAACTTATTTCGTTCCCAGACAACTTTCAAATTTTCGATAAACTCGGGAAAATTTTAAAACGGCGTGAAGCTGCAATTGAAGATGGCAAAATTGACTGGGGAATGGCAGAAACCTTAGCATTTGCCAGCATAATTCAAGATGGAACGCCAATTCGCTTGTCAGGACAGGATTCAGAACGAGGCACGTTTGCTCACAGAAATATTGTCCTTCATGATAGTGAAACAGGAAGGGTTTATTCACCGCTTCATTTGCTGTCAACTGCCCAAGCATCATTCGCTGTCCATAACAGCCCCCTTTCTGAAGGTGCCGTTCTTGGCTTTGAATACGGATATAATGTGTTTGCACCAGAAACACTCGTTCTGTGGGAGGCACAGTTTGGTGATTTCGCGAATGCTGCACAAGTAATTTTTGACCAATTCATCTCTGCTGGTAGAGCAAAATGGGGTCAAAAATCCGGTTTGGTTATGCTGTTGCCTCATGCATATGAGGGGCAAGGTCCAGAGCATTCCAGCGGCCGAATGGAGCGTTTCTTGTCTTCTGCTGCCGAGAACAACTGGACGGTTGCAAATCTTACGACATCTGCACAATATTTCCATATTCTGCGCAGGCAGGCAGCTATCCTGAATAAGGAAGAAGTCAGACCGTTAGTAATCATGACACCTAAGAGTCTACTGCGAAATGCTGATGTGGCATCTAGCACTACTGCATTTAGCAATGAAACATTTCAATCAGTGGTAGAGGATGAACTTACTGGCAAAAATCCGCAAGCCGTTAAAAGGATTGTTTTATCTACAGGTAAAATAGCGATTGACCTTCATCAAGGAATTAAGCAGCTCGAGGATTCTGATTGGGTGCATAGTGTGCGCATAGAAGAACTTTATCCTTTCCCTTCGAATAAATTGAAGGAAATCATAATAAAATATCCTAATTTAGAAGAAATCAGATGGGTGCAAGAAGAACCGCAAAATATGGGAGCATGGAGCTTTATGGAACCACGTGTGAAAAAGCTGCTCCAAGATTCTGTGTCCTTCGATTATATCGGACGCCGCAGAAGATCGAGTCCTGCAGAAGGGGATCCAATTGTTCACCGCAAAAATCAAGCAAAAATTATTAATAAAGCATTGACATGGACTGAATAGAGGGGGATTTTTAAGATGGGTGAGATTAAAATACCAGAACTAGCAGAATCAATCACAGAAGGAACCGTGGCACAGTGGCTTAAGAAAACAGGTGAATATGTAGAAAAAGGCGACTACATAGTAGAATTGGAAACAGATAAAGTAAATGTTGAAATCATCTCTGAAGAAAGCGGCATCCTGCAGGAACTCAAGGCAAATGAAGGCGATACAGTTCAGGTAGGGGAAACAATCGCAATCGTTTCTGAAAATGCTGCACCAAGCAGCAAACCAGCTGAAGGTCCAGCAGCTGTAATCGAAACAGAAGCAACAAAGGAAGCACCGCCTGTTAAAGAACAGCCGCAAGTAAAACCAGAAGCAAAAGGCTATCCAATTGCTTCACCATCTGCCAGAAAGCTGGCTAGAGAAAAAGGCATTGATTTGAATCAAGTTTCTTCCATTGATCCTTTAGGAAGATTGCGTGCACATGATGTTATCGAGCATGACCGTAAGAAAGACCAGCCTGTCCAAAAGGCTCCAATTGAAAAAGAAGCACCGCAGCAGGCTAAACAAGCAGCAGACCCAGGAAAACCGACTGAGCGCGTTAGAATGACGCGCAGACGGCAAACAATTGCTTCAAGGCTTGTTGAGGTACAGCAAAATACGGCAATGCTTACAACCTTTAATGAAGTGGATATGACTAATATTATGAACCTTCGCAAAAAACGGAAGGATCAATTCCAAAAAGAAAATGATGTAAAGCTTGGATTTATGTCCTTTTTCACAAAAGCAGTTGTAGCATGCTTAAAGAAATCACCGCTTTTAAATGCTGAAATCCAAGGGGATGAAATTGTCCTTAAGAAGTTTTATGACATTGGTATTGCGGTGTCAACAGATGAAGGGCTAGTTGTACCAGTTCTTCGCGATGCAGATCGCAAAAATTTTGCAGAGATCGAAAGTGATATTTTAACGTTCGCTGATAAAGCACGTAATAATAAACTGTCGTTATCAGACCTGCAAGGAGGCACATTTACAATAACTAATGGCGGTGTGTTTGGTTCGCTACTGTCAACACCTATCTTAAATGGACCTCAAGTCGGGATATTGGGAATGCATAAAATCCAAATGCGCCCTGTTGCGATCGATAATGAAAGAATGGAAAACAGGCCGATGATGTATTTAGCACTTTCTTATGATCACCGTATCATTGACGGCAAAGAAGCAGTAACCTTCCTAGCAAGAGTTAAGCAATTGCTGGAAGATCCAGAATCCTTACTGTTTGAAGCATAATAATTAAGGGGATGCTTAAAAATAAGCATCCCCTTTTTGTTTATTCAGACATTATATTTGGCTTAAGTCCTCGTTTGTCCATTTCTTCCTTTAAAATAAGAATCCATTCCTCTTCATTTCCGGCCTTTAATGCATCTCGATAAGAAAAAATCAGCTGTTCATTGCTCATAATCTTCATTTTGCATCCTCCTTAAATAAATGGATTGAATATTCTTACAATGTTTATACTAACGCAATGCTTGGACAATGAAAAGCGATAAGGTGGAGCTGGATAAATTTAACGATATAGGAGTGGTATGGAATGAGACATGTTATAGTTATGGATAAAAAGGATATAAGTTATATAAAGAATTAGGAGAGGAGTAGCAGGCTATGATTCACAAAAGATTGGAAACAAAAGAGCACACGATGTTGTATGAAATAACAAATGATATTCAACAAGCAGTCACTGAATATGGAATGAAGGAAGGAATAGTCATTGCGTACTGTCCGCATACGACTGCTGGAATTACTATAAATGAAAATGCAGATCCAGATGTAGTACGTGATATGATTCGTCGTTTTGACGAAGTATATCCTTGGACTGTCAACGAAGACAGGCATATGGAAGGGAATACAGCAGCACATATGAAAGCAAGTACTGTCGGAGCATCTGAGCTTGTTATAGTAGAAAGTGGGCGTTTATGCTTAGGAACATGGCAGGGGATTTATTTTTGTGAATTTGACGGACCAAGACACAGAAGCTATTCACTTAAATTTATGCCGAGCTAAAAGCTTTAAGGAGAAGAGATAAAAATGAAGATTTATCTATTTGTTTACGGCACTTTAAGGAAGCAGCAAATCAATCACTATATGATGAGAAATTATCCTTGTATTGCTGAAAATATGTGGATTTATGGCAAGCTGTATGATGCAGGGGTAGGCTATCCTTTTTTAAGTTTAGATAAAGGTAACGAAAGGGTGCGTGGTGAAGTATTTGAAGTCCCGGCTGCAGATTTGCATCTATTAGACGAGTTTGAAGATTATACACCAGGAGACCAAAACAGCCTCTATATAAGAGTTGAGGTAGAGGTTTATGGACAAGAAAAACCTTTAATGGCTTTTACATATGCTTGCAATAAAGAGGAAATGCTTTTGGAGGAAATTGAAGGCCATGATTGGACTGCTTTTTCAAGATTCAGCCAATAAAAAATAGGCTTAATCATGTTTAACGGACAATTTGCCAGTGGTATATATATTCTATACGACATCATAGAAAGAAGGTCATATATGATGAATATACAGGCAAATAACATATTATATTCGATTAAACAGGAAAATCAGACATATGAAGCAATGGAATTTAAAAGGATGGACTGGATAAATAAACAATGCTATATCACTTTTCAACAAGCTTCGACAGGAAAATGGTATACGTTCAACCGAAGCAGCATTAATTTTCTTTTCGATAATGAAAAGAATTTAGTGTCTTAAGCTAAGGATTTGTTGCGTTGAAGGGCTTACTGGCTATATACTAAAGTAGTATATAAGTGAAAGGGGCTTTATCAATTGATACATGAAATTTGGAATGACAAAAACACTGTTAAAAAAGTAAAGTGCATACATACAGATGCAAGCAAGTATATTGTTAATAGAGTATTGACTGTCGGTCAAACATATGAAGTTAAAAATGAAACAGAAGAGTTTTACTTCATTGTTGATAACTCAGGAAAAGTCGGCGGTTTTTATAAGGATTATTTTCAAGATTTATAAAAGCGGGAACGGGAGAAAGCAGCTGATGTTTTCTCCTTTTTGAATGGAAAGAAGGGATTACTTCATGATTTATTTGTATGTAGGAATAGGCGGCATAATTGGCAGTGTCGCCAGATTTTTATGCAGCATAGGGCAGGGAAGCTTTCCGTTACATACATTATGTATTAATATAGCAGGCTCTTTTCTTCTCGGTGCTTTAACAAAATATGCTGCTGGCCGAGTCAGCTTTCCGCCAGAACTTGCAACAGCGGTCGGCACAGGCATTCTCGGTTCATTCACGACCCTTTCGACCTTCAGTCTCGACACACTGAACCTTTTGCAATCAGGTAAAATACTGCAGGCATTTATGTATATGGCAGCAAGTGCATCTCTCGGCCTAGCAGCTGCCTATATCGGAATGAAGACAGGATCAAAGCTTGCAGAAAGAGGGCAGAACGATGGTTAACATGATTGGTGCAGTCGCCATCGGCGGATTTATCGGCGCAATCAGCCGATTTTGGTTAATACAATACATAAAGTCAAAAATCACTACTGTTTTGCCAGTTGCCACTCTGATAGTTAATTTAGTTGGTTCTTTTTTATTAGGATTACTTTCAGGACTGCATGTGAGTGAAATGGTACATTTGTTGTTTGCAGTCGGGTTTTTAGGGGCATTTACGACCTTTTCTACATTGGCTGTTGAGGCAGTTCAGTTGTGGAAGGAAAACAACAAAATAACCTTTTATAGGTATATAGTGCTCTCGTTTGGCGGAGGACTTGTTTTTGTGTGGTTTGGTTATTTAACTGCGAATATTGGGTAAATAAAAAAGCAGACGGACTAAGGTCCGTTCTGCTTTTTTCCTTATTGTTTAACTTCTTTCGTGCTTTCAGTCACTTTGGCAGGCGGATACAGCTTTCTTCCAAGCATAGACTGGAAGATAAGGAAGATTCCGCCGACTGTCCAATATAACGGCAGGGCAGCTGGAGCATTAAGAGAAACCATAACAATCATGATTGGGGAAATTAATCCCATAAATTTCATTTGTTTTTGTTGTTCAGCAGTCATCGTGTTTTGAGTAACACGGAATTGTAAATAATAAACAATACCAGCGATAGCTGTTAAAATAAGGTCTGAATGGCCAAGATTAAACCATAGGAATGAATGGCTGGCAATTTCCTGTGAGCCTCTTATCGCGTAATAGAAGCCCATGAGAATCGGCATCTGAATAAGCATAGGCAGACAGCCCATTGATAATGGATTGACACCGTGTGTCTTATAAAGATCCATCATTTCCCGTTGTAGGTTTTGCTGTTCTTTCTGGTCTTTCGTCGCTTTTATTTTCTTTTGGATTCTGTCCATTTCCGGCTTGATTATTTCC
Organism: Niallia laureatilytica; assembly: GCF_046613985.1. NCBI lineage: Bacteria > Bacillati > Bacillota > Bacilli > Caryophanales > Bacillaceae > Niallia > Niallia laureatilytica. The sequence continues at coordinate 259,475 of NZ_JBKKHP010000004.1, forward strand.
ATCTTTTCTTTCATCTGCTGCTGCTTTTTGTATTGTCTTAACATAAGCGGCATCAATAGAAGGCGAATAATAAGGGTAATCAAGATGATGGCAAGACCGAAGTTGCCGTTAAACATCATTGCCATTCCATGTATTAAAGAAGCGAAAGGCTCTACGACCGTGTTATGGAACCAGCCACCGCTGTTCCCGCTTCCGTTTCCTGCTGTTGAACATGCGCTAAGCATAACGGCAGTTAATATTGTCATAAATACTAATAAAAGTTTTTTTGCTGATTTTGTCATTTCGACTCCTCCTAGTTCGTTGAAAAAATTTTGTTTAATTCAGGAGGAGAAGCGGTTTTTCCGGATCATCAGCGGAACTTTCCATTCTTTTGCGGATATTCTTGCATATCCATTGCAAAATAGGAGTATTGTATTTTTGAACATTAAAATTTACCGTCGTGACGACTCTTTGCAAGTAAAGGCCGTCTGATGCGATAAAATCATCATTAACAGTGATTTGCAGGTTGATATCCCAAAAATATTTAACCATTAATCCAATCATTACGGTAATGTAGATGGTTTGATAGCTTGGAATGTTTGTCAAATCTATTAAGAATTCGAACATTTATACACCTCAGGTTCGTTATCAACAAATAAATTATATCGAAAATAAGCCTAAATGGCAATCGTGTTCTATTACCAGTCATACTTTGTACATAATTTACTCAAATGACTGAAACGGTGATTGACAGGGGGAAATACCTAATTTTTATTAAAAATTTGTCTCAATCTAAAAACTTTCCTTAATAATTGTCATAATTAGGTGTATGATAGAGTTAAAAATACATCACTTACAAAATGGAACAAGTTTAGTTTATGGTAAAATGAAACGAAGTTCGGTATAATGTGTTCACATATTTTGGCGTAACCTTAGGAGGCTGCTCATAAGTGAAAGCACTAATAAATATAGATTATACTTTCGATTTTATTGAGGGAGCTCTGCCTTGCGGAGAATCTGGAATGAAAATAGAAAGCACTATTTCTGCTATTACCAAACAATTTATTGAAGAAGGTCATTTTACTGTTTTTGCTATTGATTTACATACGGAAAAGGATCAATATCATCCTGAGACAAAGCTGTTTCCGCCTCATAACATTAAAGGAACAAAAGGCAGAAACCTTTATGGTTCATTAAAGGAAGTGTATGAGAAAAACAAGGAACTGGAGCATGTATACTGGATGGACAAAACTAGATATAGTGCCTTTGCCGGTACTGATCTTGAATTAAAGCTGAATGAAAGAAACATAAAGGACGTGCATTTAGTAGGTGTCTGTACAGATATTTGTGTACTTCATACAGCTGTAGATTGTTACAATAAAGGATTCAACCTTTTCATTCATGAGAATGCGACCGCATCCTTTAATGAACCAGGTCATATTTGGGCCATTGATCATTTTAAAAGCACATTAGGTGCAGTCATTTTGTAAGGCGAATTGGTTAAACCGCAGGAGGAAAAGCATGAGTTTTAATTTTCGTGATGACAGCTTAATGCTGCATACAGATTTATATCAAATTAATATGGCAGAAACATACTGGGAGGATGGCGTTTCGGAAAGAAATGCTGTATTTGAGGTGTACTTTCGCAAGCTTCCTTTCAATAATGGATACGCTGTTTTTGCAGGATTAGAAAGAATAATTCAGTACATAAAAGAATTGCATTTCACAAGCAGTGATATTGAATATTTGAGAGAGAGCGGCTTTAAAGAGGACTTTCTGGAGTATTTAAAGGATTTTCGTTTTACCGGGAACTTGCGTTCAGTAGAGGAAGGAGAAATCGTTTTTGCTAATGAACCATTGTTAAGAGTGGAGGCCCCGCTTGCTCAAGCCCAAATAATTGAGACGGCATTGCTAAATATTGTGAATTACCAAACATTGATTGCGACAAAAGCATCTCGCATTAAGCATGCTATCGGTGAGGGAGTCGTAATGGAATTTGGCAGCAGACGCGCCCATGAACTGGATGCGGCACTTTGGGGTACAAGAGCAGCGTTTATCGGCGGATTTAGCTCCACGTCCAATGTTAGAGCAGGCAAGCTGTTTGGCATCCCTGTATCTGGAACGCATGCTCATAGCATGATTCAGGCTTACAGAGATGAATATACGGCATTTCATAAGTATGCACGACGTCATAAAGACTGTGTCTTTTTGGTTGATACGTATGATACTTTGCGTTCAGGAGTTCCCAATGCCATTAAAGTGGCAAAGGAACTTGGTGATGCTATTAATTTTGTCGGCATCAGATTAGACAGCGGCGACCTTGCTTATCTTTCCAAAGCTGCGCGAAAAATGCTTGATGAAGCAGGTTTTACAGATACGAAAATTGTAGCAAGCAATGATTTGGATGAATATACGATTATCAACTTGAAGGCTCAAGGAGCTCAGATTGATGTATGGGGCATTGGCACGAAGCTGATTACTGCTTTTGACCAGCCTGCTTTAGGCGGAGTATACAAGCTTGTTTCAATTGAGGATGAAGAGGGTAATATGCAAGATACAATCAAAATCAGCGGAAACCCAGAAAAGGTGACAACACCTGGCATTAAAAGGGTATACCGCATCATCAACAGCATCAACCATAAATCCGAAGGTGACTATATTTGTTTGGAAACGGAGCATCCAGAAGAAGAGGAGCGCTTAAAGATGTTTCATCCAACACATACTTATATCAGTAAATTTGTTACTAATTTCCATGCGAAGGATATTCATAAGGATATTTTCCAAAATGGAGAGCTTATCTATAAGTCACCGACAATTTTTGAATCACAAAAATATGCGGAGGATAACTTGGATGTGCTGTGGGATGAATACAAGCGTTCACTCAATCCGGAGGAATATCCAGTTGATTTAAGCCCGCTTTGTTGGGAAAACAAGATGAATCATTTAGAAAAAGTAAAAAGCAACATTAAAAATAAGGAATAACAGGAGGAATGCTGACATGAGCATACAAAATCAAATTATCGCTGAACTAAACGTGAAACCTGAAATTGATGCTAAAGAAGAAATAAGACTGCGCATTAACTTTCTGAAAGAATACTTGAAAAAGACAAAAGCAAAAGGATTTGTATTAGGAATAAGCGGGGGCCAGGATTCATCTCTTGCAGGCAGATTGGCTCAGCTTTCTGTGGAAGAGCTTCGCAGTGAAGGCTATGATGCTACATTTGTTGCAGTAAGATTGCCATATGGTGTGCAAGCAGATGAAGACGACGCTAACAAAGCACTGAAGTTTATTGCAGCAGATAAAGAGCTTGAATTCAATGTTCGTGGTCCTGTTGACGAATTTAAGAGAGTTTATGATGAAATGGCCGATACTCCACTAGCTGATTATCATAAAGGAAATATCAAGGCTAGAGCGAGAATGATTGCGCAGTATGCAATTGGCGGTCAGTTAAATTTACTAGTAATTGGTACAGATCATGCTGCAGAGGCAGTTACAGGCTTCTTCACAAAATATGGAGATGGCGGAGCAGATGTACTGCCGTTAACTGGTCTTACAAAGCGCCAAGGGAAACAGCTGTTAAAGGAACTTGGAGCAGAAGAAAGAATTTACTTAAAAGTACCGACTGCTGACTTGCTTGATGAGAAACCAGGTCAAGCAGATGAAACAGAGCTTGGAATTTCTTATGATCAGTTGGATGACTACTTAGAAGGTAAGGAAGTCCCACAAGAAGCAGCTGAAAAAATTGAAGCTCGTTACTTAATTACAGAACATAAACGACAAGTGCCTGCATCTATGTTTGATGATTGGTGGAAGAAATAAATGGATTAACCTCTCGTTATAAAACGGGAGGTTTTTTTGGTGTGAATAACCAAAACTGGTTATTCACACAGGCATGTCCTAGATGTTTTACATAAGTTAGCAGTGTAAGTAAAAAAGATGCTCACTTTTTAAGTGAAGAAATAGGCAGGAAAAATAGTAAGAGGGAGGGAAAAACTATGACATTATTTGGTGTGAACTTAAGCATGCTGCTGCTGAACGTACCAGTTAACTTTACATGGGGATTATCAGTAGGAAAAGGTAAAGTTGAAGATTCTAAAGAAGACGAAGAATATGGAGAAGACGAAGAATAATCACATTAGCTGTCTTTTGGCAGCTGTCATAAATATAAAGCCTCGAGCTAATGATTCTATTTTGCTTGAGGCTTTTCTCTGTCGAAAAATCATCTTAATTATTTATTTGAGAGCCTGTAAGCATGTTATATGCGAACTGGACAGAGGCTTCACTTGGAGGTTCAATTCCTTTTAATGGGTATTCTAGACCAAGCGATTCCCATTTATAAACACCTAGTTTATGGTAAGGAAGGATTTCAACTTTTTCGATATTAGACAATGTCGCAATAAAATCTCCAAGCATACTCAAGTCTTCTCGACTGTCATTAATAGTTGGTACGAGAACATGCCGTATCCAAACAGGTATCTGTTTTTCAGACAGAAAGGTAGCAAAGGCAAGGATATGGTCATTTCCCATTCCTGTTAATTTAATATGTTTTTTACGGTTGATATGCTTTAAATCTAGTAAAATTAAATCTGTAAAGGAAAATAGCTCTAGTAGCTGTTCTTGAAAATGAGGTGCTGTTGAATAGCAGCCTCCTGATGTGTCAATTGCTGTATGAATACCTATTTTTTTACATTCTTTAAACAGTTCGATTAGAAAGGGGAGCTGCAGCAGCGGTTCACCTCCGCTTACTGTTATTCCTCCTCCTGATGCATGAATAAAAGGGAGGTAGGCTGTTAAATCGTCGATGATTTCCTTTACTTCAACTTCTTTGCCAACATTCATTTCCCAAGTATCTGCATTGTGGCAAAATTGGCAGCGCAACAAACAGCCTTGCATAAATAATACATATCGTATGCCTGGTCCATCAACGGTTCCAAATGTTTCAATGGAATGGATATTGCCTTTCATGATTATGCTCCTTTCTGTGTGTGGGGCAATTTATTAGGCATACAAGGGAAAGAAGGGGTCTCACTTTTCCTTGTATGCCGGCTTTTTATAAAAGCAATCTTCTCAGGCTAGCAGCAATTCTTACTGCAAGCCTGAGAGGGGATAAATTACATAGATTCGTGGAATGTTCTGTTAATGACATCCAATTGCTGTTCACGTGTCAGTTTAATAAAGTTGACGGCATAACCTGAGACACGAATAGTCAACTGCGGATATGATTCTGGATGCTTCATTGCATCTAGAAGTGTTTCTCTGTTAAATACGTTTACATTTAAATGATGACCGGCCTTTACTCCGTAACCGTCTAATATAGATACAAGATTGGATGCACGGTCTTCTTCCTCTTTGCCGAGTGCTTTAGGAACAATAGAGAAAGTATTAGATATACCGTCCAAAGATGAATCATAAGGAAGTTTAGCAACAGATGACAGAGAGGCTAATGTGCCTTTTGTATCCCGGCCATGCATTGGATTTGCTCCAGGTGCGAACGGTTCGCCGGCACGGCGCCCATCCGGTGTGTTTCCTGTCTTTTTACCATACACAACATTCGAAGTAATCGTCAGGATGGACATTGTGTGCATAGAGTTGCGGTAAGTCACATGTTTCCGCAGCTTTTTCATAAAGCTTTCGACAATAGAAACGGCAATGCTGTCAACTTTATCATCGTTGTTTCCGTATTTCGGATAATCTCCTTCTGTGGCAAAATCAACGGCAATGCCGTTTTCATCCCTGATTGCTTTCACTTTTGCATATTTGATAGCGCTCAATGAGTCTGCCACTACGCTTAGTCCAGCAATTCCAGTTGCCATCGTCCGTAATATTTCTGTATCATGCAAGGCCATTTCTATTCTTTCATAGCTGTATTTGTCATGCATATAATGGATGACGTTTAATGTATTGATATAAAGACCTGCCAGCCATTCCATCATTTGATCGAATTTCTCCATCACTTCGTCATAATCCAAATACTCAGAAGCAACAGGGCTGTAGTCAGGGCCGACCTGTACTTTCAATTTTTCATCTTTGCCTCCGTTAATTGCATATAGAAGACATTTTGCAAGATTCGCACGAGCGCCGAAGAACTGCATTTGCTTGCCTATTTCCATCGCAGAAACACAGCAGGCAATTCCGTAATCATCACCCCAGTGAGGTTTCATAATGTCATCATTCTCATATTGAATCGAGCTTGTTTGAATGGACATTTGAGCACAGTACTTTTTAAAATTCTCCGGTAACTGGGTGGACCAAAGAACTGTTAAGTTCGGTTCAGGCGCAGGTCCGAGATTATCAAGTGTATGGAGAAAGCGGAATGAGTTCTTTGTCACAAGCGGCCGTCCGTCATTAGCCATACCCCCAATTGACTCAGTTACCCATGTAGGATCGCCGCTGAACAGTTCGTTATAGTCTGGCGTTCTGGCGAACTTAACAAGGCGCAGCTTCATGATGAAATGATCGACAATCTCTTGGACTTGTTTCTCTGTTAGTAATCCCAGCTCTAAATCTCGTTCAATATAAATATCAAGAAAAGTGGAAACACGTCCAAGACTCATTGCTGCCCCGTTTTGCTCTTTAATTGCTGCCAGATAAGCTAAATACAGCCATTGAAACGCTTCTTGTGTATTAGCAGCTGGTCTGGACAAATCGAAGCCGTAGCTTTCTCCCAGCTCCTTCAGTTCAGCTAAAGCACGGATTTGCTCTGAAACTTCCTCTCTAAGACGCATAACATCTTCTGTCATAATTGAGCTTGTTGCTTTTTTGTCTTTTTGTTTTTCTTTTATTAAGAAGTCAATACCGTATAAAGCTACACGGCGATAATCGCCGATAATCCGACCCCGTCCATATGCATCAGGGAGCCCTGTGATAATTGCTGCTTTTCGTGCAAGGCGCATTTCATCTGTGTATGCATCAAAGACGCCGGCATTATGTGTTTTTCGGTGTTTAGTAAAGAACTCTTCTAATTTTTCGTCTGCTTTATAACCGTAAGACTCACACGCTTGCACTGCCATTCTGATGCCGCCGTTAGGCTGGAAGGATCTTTTGAATGGCTCATCTGTTTGAACACCGACAATCTTTTCCTTTGTTTTGTCCAAATAACCAGGACCATGCGATGTAATTGTAGAAGGGATGTCAGTGTCGAGATCATAAACACCGCCTCTGTCTCTTTCTTTCTTAGAAAGCTCAAGAACTTGTTCCCACAGCTGCGTTGTCTCCACAGTCGGACCGCTTAAAAAAGAAGAGTCGCCGTGATACGGTTTGAAATTCTTTAAGATAAAGTCGCGCACATTCACTTCCTTTTCCCAACTGCCGCTTTTAAATCCATTCCAATAATTTGTTTCCAGCTTTTCCATTACTAGTCACCTCTTTTTTTGTATAACAGATATTAAAAATATTTCTAAATTAAATATAACAGATAATAATGTGATGTATTTCACAAAATTATGTATAAGTTAAGGCAATTCTGTGACTAATCTGTGAACTGTTGATATGACAAGACTTGGGGAGGGGGGAGAAAAGTGAAATAGCATAAAATCTTCGTATTTTAAAGTGTATAACAAAATTGCTTTTTGTTAACTGTTATATAATAGAAAAGCAAAATAGTAAATCTGTTTTAATGGGATTTTAAATTACCAGTGAACTATAGGATTAGCAGTAATGTGACTTGTGCATAATTTTACTAATGGAAAATGCATGTAAAAAAGTTAATTTTTATTTTCCGCACAGCCGATTTAAGATATGATAGGGGAGTATGTATTTTTTTCTCCTGGTTTGTATTCTTATTTTTATCTGCCATTCATTGGTCTTTCATGTAAGTCAAAGGCAATGATGGACATGCTTTAATGATTACTAAATATCAATTGAAGCGCAAAAAATTTTTTGAGGTGTTTTAATGTCGTTTATAACAAAAGACCGAATAATGCTGCTGCTGAAAATACTATTTCCAGTAACCTTGCTGCTGCTTGTTTCATTGGAATTCAGGGATATGTTCCTTACCATCGATTTCGGGCTGTTAATGAAATATATTGATAAATTGGACTTTTTGGAGCTAGTCCTCATCGTTGTTTTTGGATTTATAGCGTTATCGCCAATGTATTTTTATGATCATTTTTTAAGCAAATATTTAAATGCACAAATATCAGTGAAACAGCTGACCAAGTATTCTCTTATCAGCAATTCCTTTTCTAATCTGCTTGGATTTGGCGGATTAATTGGTATCGCCTTAAGAACTTATTTTTATAAAGAATATGAGCAAGACAAGAAGAGGCTGATGAAGGGTATTGCTTTTATTACGATGTTTTACTTAACTGGAGTTAGTTTTTTAACTTGGGTGATTTTATTTGACAGCTGGAAGATGCCGCTCATACAGAATCATCATTGGCTGATGGTGACAACCTTAGTCGTTTCGGCCATACTGCCAACCCTTATCCTCAGCTATTTCATAAAGAAAACCAATTTACATAAGATTATTAAATCCCGTACCATGGCAGCTTCGCTGCTCGGTGCATCTATTTTAGAGTGGAGCTTCATTTATTTCTACTTATATTGGCTCGCATGCCTTGTTGACCTCCCTGTAGGAGGCTGGGACTTTCTGAAGATTTTCCTTATTGCTGTCGGTGCTGGGATTGTCAGCATGATTCCTGGTGGAATCGGAGCATTTGACCTTGTATTTCTATGGGGCCTTGAATATATAGGTGTCTCTACAGAAAAACTGCTTGTTGTGCTTCTCCTGTACAGAATAGGCTACTATTTTATACCGTTCTTCACTGGTTTGATTTTGCTTATTCGCGATTTATGGAAAAAGTGGAATAAATATTGGAACAATATCCCGCGTGCAGTTGTGCAGAATATCAGTCATTTCTTTCTGACAATTCTTGTGTTTCTTTCAGGAATTTTGCTGTTAATCTCAGGTGCAGTACCAGGGATTTTAGAAAGACTGCGCCTTACAGAGCAATTTATCAGTTTGCCTGTCATGAACATTTCCCATCACGTATCCGTCGGAGCAGGTCTTGTCCTTTTAGGTCTTGCTAGAGGGATAGAATACAGGGAAAAGAGGACCTATCATCTCACTTTATTCGTTTTGGCGATTGCGGCTGTTACGACATTTTTAAAAGGGCTTGATTATGAAGAAGCAACAATCATCGTTGTTGTGTTAATCCTTCTGCTGCTCTCAAGGGGCAAGTTCTACCGGGAGAGCTTTGTCCTAACCTGGGGGAAAATTTGCTTTGACATAATTGTTATATCCTTTTTTTCATTTGGTTATTTGACGCTTGGTTATTTAAATTTGCCAACAAGCATTGCAAGTGTCCCTAAATTTGTGAAGCCCTATATTATTTCAGATGCAAAAAGTCTGTTTTGGAGTGCATTTGTTTCTTTATTTATTGCTCTTATCATCATCCTTGTAGGCTATTGGATTAAGAAGCCGAAGAGCTTAACAAAATTGCCATCTAGAGAAATGGAAGCAGAGATAATGGAACATTTGGAAAAGTATAATGGCACCACTTTAGCACATCTTATCTTTTTGCATGATAAATATATCTTTTGGAATAAAGAGCGGAATGTGCTGTTTGCATATGAAACATATGCAGACAAACTGATTGTTTTAGGAGACCCTATCGGCGAAGAGAAAGACTTTGTAAAAGCCGTGGAGGAGCTTTATGAAAAAGCTGATATTTATGGATTTACGCCCGTCTTTTACCAAACGAGCCGAAATATGCTGCCGATTCTACATGCTAACGGATATGATTTTTTTAAGCTTGGTGAAGAAGGGCATGTAGACTTGAACAGCTTTTCACTGACAGGTAAAAAAATGAAAAATTATCGAGCGATAAAAAATAAATTTGAAAGAGAAGGCTATACTGTGCAAGTTTCTTTGCCAGAACATGATCTAAAACTTTTAAATGAACTGGAGAATATAAGCTACAGATGGCTTGGAGGAAGAAGAGAAAAAGGCTTTTCATTAGGTTTTTTTGAAAGGGATTATATAAATTCATGTAAAATAATCTACGTAAAAGATCCTGATGGTAAAATAATTTCATTTTTAACACTGATTCCTTCCTATCAACAAAAACAAATGTGGTCGATAGATTTAATGAGAAGTTTGCCTGGCGCTCCATCTGGATCGATGGATTTTCTGTATTTGCATACCTTTGAGTATTTGAAGGAAGCAGGGACGGAAAGCTGTAATTTAGGAATGGCTCCATTATCCAATCTTGGGATTTCACGCTTTTCCTTCTTAAGTGAAAAGGTGGCCGCGCAAATCTTTAAGCACGGACATGTTTTTTATCATTTTCAAGGATTGCGGAATTTTAAAAACAAATATTGTGACATATGGGAGCCAAAGTATTTAGGGTATAGAAGGAAGTCATCCCTGCCGTTTACATCAGCACAAGTAACAATGCTTGTTGCTAAGGGTAAAAGGAGCTGAAATATTATTCAGCTCTTTTTTCTATTGTAAATTAAATAATTCTACGCATTCAAATAAGATAATAAAAAACAAATTTGGTAATAAATTGGATTTTAAGTTAAAATAAAGTATATTCAAATGCTAGAATAGGAGGAAAATATGTTTTATGTTTTTATAATCGTAATAGTAAGCGGAATAGCTGTACTTGTTAATATGTATTATTCGCGGAAAAGGAAAAAGCTTATTTTAAGTTTATGGGACAAGAATGAGAAATTAGATCATACAGAAAATTTCCATGAAACATTTACATATCTCTATGAAAATGTGAACTTAAATAAAGAAAAGAATGCTGTCGTCGATCATATTACCTGGCATGATCTAAATTTGACTAAAATTTTTAAGACGATTAATTTCACCTTTACATCAATCGGTGAGGAATTGCTGTACTATCGATTAAAAGCACCACATGAAACGCATTTGTTTGAAGAAAAAAAGATAGAAAAAATAAGTTTAAACAAAGAATACCGCACGAAGTTATCACTGATTTTATCAGCATTAGGAAAAGCACCGTATGCTAACTCTTCCAAATATATTTATGCAAAACCTGATAGTAGTTTCAATAAAATATATATATTGCTAGGTTTGCTTCCGATTATAGGATTAGCAATCATTGGATTTTCCCTTCAAATTGGTTTAGGGTTATTTTTTATTAGCATATTAGTGAACAGTTTTTTATTCTACATAAACCGTTCTAAAAACGAAGCTGAATATGAAAGCTTGTTTTATTGCCTAACTATCCTGCTTACCTCCAGAAATATCGCGAAGCTAAATCAGGACACTGACTTTTTAAAAAAGACAAGTAAACTAAAAAGTGCTCCTTTTATCAGTGTTTTTTTATTGAAAGATGATCCGACGGGTACAAATTTAATACTGCAACTATTTACGATGTTGAAATCAATTTTTCTTATAGATTATTTTGTTTTTCATTACATCGTTTATCTTATAAACAATAACAGTCAAACATACGAGTTGGCATGGAGAAAAACAGCGGAAATTGATTTGTATTATTCGATTGCTTTGTGGAGAAAAACATTGCCATATTATTGTTTGCCAGAATACACTGATAATGATTCTTTGACAATTGTTAATGGCTATCATCCTTTAGTAAGCAACCCTGTTGGCAATGACTTTGAATTCACGCAAAATAGTTTGCTGACAGGTTCGAATGCTTCAGGAAAATCGACCTTCATCAAAACTATTGCTGTAAATATTATATTTTCACAAGCTTTAAATACAAGTACTAGCCATAAAATCAGACTTACAAGAGGGGAGGTTTACTCTTCCATGGCAATGTCTGATGATATCGAAAAGGGACAAAGCTATTTTTTAAGTGAAATTAAGGCATTGAAAAGAATCTTTGACAGAAGAAACAATAGCAGTGATATGTTATTGTATGTATTTATGGATGAGATTTTTAAAGGCACTAATACAATGGAGAGGGTTGCTGCCGCCGAATCAGTACTGGAATATTTAAATCATTGCAGCAATACAAAAATCATGGCGGCAACTCATGATATAGAATTAACAGAGATGCTTAATCATAAATACAAAAATTATCATTTCAGAGAACAGATAGTAGACGATGAAATCATCTTTGATTTTTTAATAAAAGAAGGTGCGTCCAACACAAGAAACGCAATCGAACTGCTGAGGATTACGGGTTTTCCAGAGAAAGTGTATCTTCATGCCGTTAATAAAGCAAAGGAATTAAATAACAGCTTAATCTAATGACAGGAAACACCGCTGACTTGGTCAACGGTGTTTGCTGTCATTTAAACGTTAGTTTGAAAAAATTTTCTAATAAATTATCCAAATATAGAAAATGATAATGAATTGAAACATATGATCGCTGTGCAATCAAGAGTAAAATCTGGTAAAATAGTCATGGTAATTGAAAAGAGACGAAAAATTAGGTGATTTACAGATGAAGATTAGTATTGCCGCACTTGTTCTTTTGAGCTTTCTTTTTGCGTCAACTGCATCAGCTGCAGGAAAAGAGGAGAAAGAACTCGAGTTAAAGAGCGAGTCGGCACTTTTGCTTGATGAAAAAACAGGTGCAGTACTATTCCAAAAAAACGGCTATAAAAAAATGTATCCAGCGAGCTTGACGAAAATCGCTACGGCCATATACGCATTAGAAAAAGGTTCTTTAGACGATATGGTAATGGTAAGCAAACATGCAGCAGAAGAAGAGGGAACCAGTGTTTATTTAGAGACTGGGGAAAAAGTCAGTCTGGAAAAACTGCTGAATGGTATGCTTGTCAATTCAGGCAATGATGCTGCAGATGCAGTTGCAGAATATCTAGATGGAAGTCCTGCGCAATTTGAACAAAACTTTAATGACTATTTGAAAACAGAAATAAAAGTAAAGTCGACTCATTTTACGAATCCAAGTGGTTTGTTCAATGAAAACCATTATACGACTGCTTATGATATGGCGCTTATCACAAAGTATGCGTTAAGAAATGAAGCCTTCCGAGCTATTTTCGGTACGAAAGAGTTGAACTGGGATGGATTATCTTGGGATACGACGCTTGTTACCCACCATCTTATGTTAAAGGGAGAACTGCCGTATGAAGGTGTCAACGGTGGGAAAACCGGCTATGTAGATCAATCCAAACAAACATTAGCAACGTCTGCTGCCAATGACGGGCTAAACTTAATTGCAATTGTCCTGAAAGGTGATTGGAAAGAGGATGTTTATGAAGATACAGAAGCAATGTTTGATTATGGCTTCAAAAATTTTATAAATGACACGTTTCCGCCAGGTATGCAATATCCAGTTGCAGGTAAAGTCTTTCAAACAGAAAAGACCGAGCTTGTCACTGTTCCGAAGGATAACAGCACACCAGTTATCACACCGAATGGAGAGCTGTTGATGCAGACAAAAGCTGGCGATACTATTCAATCACTTCAGCTGAAGGAAAAGGTGCCTCTCGATGTGCTTCAAGCTGGTGACACTTTAAGTAATAAGGAAGAAAGCGATAGTTCTTATCTTTCTATTAAGGTCATAGCTGGTGTCCTTGTTATTGGTATCATAGCAGCTGCTGTTATATACAAAAAGAAAAGATGGCAAAAGAAGACTGTTTGATAATAAGCTTGATAAATTTATTGGTAAACTAGGGATGTTGATTAGCACTGCTGTGGTTCGCTTTCCAGTGGGACAAGGCTGTTTCGCTATTCTTGTAGGAGTCTCACCACTTTGCTCTAATTCCATCCTTTTTTTGAATGAATAATTATCTTTTACTTACAAACTAACCCTCCACGGCAAATGGAGGGTTAGTTCTTACTGTTTTAGCAGACAAAAAAACTATTTTAACTTTGCACCAGCTTCATCTCTCCAACGTAAAATCTTATTTTCAACCCAATCTTTTTGCCTGCACCTAATTTTGAATTTATCCGCTTCGATTAGAGCTGCATTCGTATATGTAGAAGTTGTTATAAAGTCAGCTAGTATACATTGGTGGTTCCTTTTAGCTGCATGCAATTCTCTTATTTCTTTAACTGTAATTTGCTTTCCTTTTTGATAGTGCTTTATCTGAATAGCTACATCTGCCTGATGCTGTTTATCATAAATAATTAAATCTACACCGCCATCTGCTCCATTGGGAGTTTCACGAGGATTACAACCTTTAGCTTTATAATACAAGTAGCATAAGCGTTCAAAGTCTCTCCATGTTAGTTCAGTAAAAGGAAGTGTCATAATTTCATTGTCTTTATGTTGCAAAGCATGTTTAACAGATGTGTTATTGACTTTTTTAGTGGATGAAGCTGTTTTATTTTTAGTATGTTGTGTCTTTGATTTTGCTTTTGCTTTGTTTTTTGGTTTCTTTTTCTTAGAAGGCAAAAGATTAATTATGAATAATCCTATGAAAATACCAATAAATATGGAAGAAAACAGATAAATGATTGCATTCTCAAAAATTGGCGAAATACTTATGACTGTATCTCGAACTTGCCACAAGCCAATGACAATTAACAAAGCTAGAAAAGATCCTACCGAATGTTTTTCTTTCTCTTTCATAAATAAAATACTCCTTTATAACTTTTTATAACTTAAAAAATTTTTTTTAAACCTAGCGGAATCATATAGGTTAATTATACTATAAATTAATTTTTATGGGTATTTTGTATCACTTTAACAAATAAGTTAAAAATACCTACTAACCCATTATCAATATTATAGTGCAATAAAAAATGGGCCCTGCAACAAGCTGGGCCCATTTTTTTGTACTTATTTATACATTTCAGCTACTTGCTTTTGCAGCTGTGCATCTTCCAAGTACTCATCATAAGTTACTTGTTTGTCTACTAGGCCGCTTGGTGTAATCTCAAAGATTCTGTTTGCGATTGTAGAAACAAACTGATGGTCATGTGATGCGAACAGCAAGGAGCCTTTAAAGTTAATAAGGCCGTTGTTTAATGCTGTAATGGATTCAAGATCCAAGTGGTTTGTTGGTTCATCCATAAGCAGCACGTTGGAACCGCTAAGCATCATTTTGGAAAGCATGCAGCGGACTTTTTCTCCTCCGGAAAGAACGCTAGGTTTTTTCATTACTTCTTCACCAGAGAACAGCATTCTGCCAAGGAAACCTCTCAAGAAGCTTTCTGTCTGATCATTTGGTGAGTATTGGCGCAGCCAATCAACTAGGCTTTGCTCGTCACGTGCGAAGTATTCAGAGTTATCTGCAGGGAAGTAGCTTTGTGTTGTCGTAATTCCCCATTTGAAGGAACCGCTGTCTGGCTCAATTTCTCCCATTAAAATGCGGAATAGAGTAGTTTTTGCCAGTTCATTTTTTCCAACAAGAGCAATTTTGTCATCTTTGTTCATGATAAAGTTGATGTTATCTAGAACTTTAACGCCATCAATTGTTTTTGACAGATTCTCTACACGCAATAGGTCATTTCCTATTTCTCTTTCAGGTGTAAATGCAACATATGGATATTTTCTAGAAGATGGTTTAATATCGTCCAGAGAAATTTTATCAAGCAATTTTTTTCTTGATGTTGCCTGCTTGGATTTTGATGCATTTGCACTGAATCGTGCGATAAAGTTTTGCAGCTCTTTAATTTTTTCTTCTTTTTTCTTGTTTGCATCATTTGCCATTTTAGAAGCTAATTGGCTTGACTCATACCAGAAATCGTAGTTACCAACATAAATCTGAATTTTGCTGTAATCCAAATCAGCAATATGAGTACATACTTTGTTCAAGAAATGTCTGTCATGGGAAACAACAATAACAGTATTCTCGAAGTTGATTAAGAATTCTTCTAGCCACTGGATTGCGCCGATATCAAGATGGTTTGTAGGCTCATCAAGCAAAAGAACGTCTGGCTGACCAAATAGTGCTTGTGCAAGAAGTACCTTAACTTTTTCTGATCCGCTGATGTCTGCCATTTTTTTATTGTGCAGATCTTCATTGATTCCTAATCCTTTTAATAGGATTGCCGCCTCTGATTCAGCTTCCCAACCATTTAATTCAGCAAATTCACCTTCAAGTTCAGCAGCTTTCATACCGTCCTCGTCAGAGAAGTTTTCTTTCATATAAATAGCATCTTTTTCCTTCATTACTTCATACAGTCTTGTATGACCCATGATGACTACTTGCAGCACTTCATGCTCCTCGTACTCAAAATGGTTCTGTTTCAGGATAGCAAGCCTTTCTCCAGGGCCTAATGAAACATGACCGGATTGAGCTTCCAGTTCACCGGAAAGAATTTTAAGGAAAGTTGATTTACCGGCACCATTTGCCCCGATTAAACCATAACAATTCCCAGGTGTGAATTTAATATTAACATCTTCAAATAATTTACGATCACCATATCGAAGACCAACATTGCTAACTGTTATCATTTATATTTTTTCCTCCAAAATACAATATCCATAAAATTATACCATCATTAACAGGGAAGAGCGAATTTTTCTTAGAAAAACTTACTCAATCTCCGCGTTTTCCTTATGTAAGATTTGAGATTTTTTATAAAAAAAGGAGGAATTGTTTAATCTTAAGCGAATATGATTTGTAAGCGTTAAAATGACTAAAACGAGTTTTAGGTGCTTGGATTGGGGAATACGTAAAATATCAATAAAATTTTATTAAATGTTCATATTTTTTTCATATATTTTCTGTACACTACATATAACAGGACATAAAGGAGTAGATATAAATGGCTAGAAAACAGCTTGTTGATTTAGTAAATAAGATGAAAAAATCAGGGATCAAAATAAGCTTCACTAAACCTAGATCACATTTAATCGTTCCCATCCGCCAACCTAATAAATTGACTTCCTCTACAACACATTAAATTACACTGCTAAAAACATGTTCCGTTGTACATTATATGCTGTTTCCATCGTATGAATAGGAAAAAAGGCAATAAATGCTACAATTTTGTGAAACATGTTTTTTCTTTGTCATTCTCTCAAAAAAATAATATATAATGTCATTGATTGTTCAATAGTGAGCAAACTGTTGATTGAGAGAGGGTGAACACAAAATGGAACAGGAACCAATTAAGAAGGCGGTTGCCTATGCTTTAAAAAAGAAAGAGCTGATTGATTGCTCCTTTCTCCGGTATTTTACAAAAGCAATTTTAGCAGGTATGTATATTGGCTTTGCCCTTGTGATTTGTTATAAGCTGGCACAGCCTTTTTATGATGTACATTCGCCCGGAACTTATATGATGACAGCTATGTTTTTCGGCCTGGCACTAGTGCTTATCATGTATGGGGGTGGGGAGCTTTTTACCGGAAATACAATGGCCTTTACAATGAGCACAATTGCCGGCAGAACAACCTGGAGTGATACGTTTTATAACTGGGTTACCGTATATTTAGGCAATTTTGCCGGCGCTGTACTTTTTGCGGTTCTTATTTACTATTCCGGGTTGTTTCATTTGGAGGAAAAAACAACTTGGCTGATGGAGGTCGCAAACAGCAAAATGAGCGCAACAACATTAGAGCTGTTTATACGGGCTATACTGTGTAACTGGCTTGTTTGTTTGGCAATTTGGATTCCAATGAATATGAAAGAAGATGTGGGAAAAGTATTAGCTACCATGCTTATTGTTTTCGGCTTTATGGTCTCAGGCTATGAACACAGTATTGCCAATATGGGACTGTTTTCCATTGCATTAATTGTTCCCCATCCTGAATTTATTACAATAGGAAACGCGCTTCATAATCTTATTCCGGTGACTATTGGCAATATTATTGGCGGAGGCTTGTTTGTCGGAGCAGTAAATATGTACATCCTTTCCGGAAAAAAAGGGAAGCTAAAAGACGTAAATGTAACTAGCAGTCAAAAGAAGATCGCTAAATAAGATAGCAGAATCTTAGGTCAGTCCAAGAGCAATCATTAAGCCGATACAGCTGATAAACCCAACGACCGGACCAGCCTTTTGGTAAGCTTCAGGCAGCATAGTGGAACAAACCATTGCAATTAGTCCTCCAGCACCAAAAGCTTCAATACTCGCAATAACTATTTCGGAGGCATTTGCCATAAATGAGTAGCCGATTAAGCTGCTTAGTGCGGATATACCTACAACACTTGCCCATAGAAATAAAATCTTTCTTTTTTTGTAGCCATCTTTTTTTAAGCCGACAGTAGAAGAAAGGGCCTCCGGAAAATTGCTGATTAAGATGGCGACAATAAACAGAATGTCGACATGGTTGGTTGCGATCAAGCTTAAACCGATAATTAACGATTCGGGAATAGCATCCATTAAAGTTCCGATGAATATGGCTATGCCGGAATGGGAAGCAATATTTCCGGTTGACCGTTTTCTGTTTGTACCGCCTTTCATATACAAGAAAACTTCAATTAAAGTAAACAGAAGGGCCCCTCCAAGAAAAGAGACAGAAGTCATCAAAAGCCCGCTCTTTTCCATTGATTCGACAAGCAGGTCAAAGGCAGAAGCACCGATAAGCACTCCTGTTCCCAGTGCCATCAAATAGGCATTCACTTTTGCAGGTACCTCAAAACAAAGGCCGATTATACTTCCGATAAACAAAGACAGACTAGCGATAGCTCCCCATATTGCAGCCTCCAGCATAAATATAAGCTCCTTATTGGTTTTTTTCTGTAAATTCATTTCATGTATTCAGATGCTGATATATAATGGTAAAAGCAAAGGAGACCGGACTTAAATGAAAACACAAAAACAACTTTTTATCCTGCAATGCTTTTATTTTTTTGCCTTTTTTGGCAGCGGCAGCATAGCTCCGCTGCTTAGTGTCTATTTAAACAATTCGATTGGTTTATCTGGTTTTGAAATTGGCATTATCATGTCGATTGGCCCTGTTGTCACCATATTTTTTCAACCCTTTTGGGGAATTCTTTCTGATAAGACAAATGCGCCCACATCTATCCTTAAATTATGCGCATTTTTTGCTGGATTATGTGGTCTAGGGTATTTGTTTATGGACCAGTTTATCTGGATTTTTGTGATTGCGACATTGATTGCCGTATTCCAAAGTGCAATCGTCCCGATTTCTGACAGCATCACGATAAAATACACGAGTGAACATAATCTTGATTACGGAAATGTGCGGATGTACGGAGCTTTAGGTTTTGGGATTGCTGTCTTTGTAATGGGCAGGATTTCAGAAGTTTCCCCGAGCATTATTTTTATTTCCTTTTTCGCTGCATTGCTGATTTGCTCGCTTACAACAGTTAAGATGCCCCGTGAAAAAGCTGCTGCAAACAGCAATCCCCTTAAAGGAGCAAGCAAGCTGTTAGCCCATAAAAAGTACATGCTGTTTTTAATCATCACGTTTATGATTTTTAGTCCGAATCTGGCTAACAACACTTTTTTTGGTTTGTTTGTGGAAGGAAGCGGAGGTACATATACCGGAATAGGGATAGCCTTTTTAATAGCGGTCCTGTCAGAAGTCCCTTTTATGCGAATTGCAGGGGCATGGATAAAAAAATTCGGCCTGTTAGAAATTACATTATTTTCGGGAATACTCTCCTTAATCAGATGGATTTTTTATTTTACAGAACCGAATTTAACACTCGTTTATGCCACTGCTTTTCTGCAAGGATTTGGTGTGGGGCTGTTTATTCCGGCAGGTCTACAATATATTAGAAGAATAGCGCCAGTCCATTTAATTGCAACATCAATCACCTTCTATTCGGCGATTGGCAATGGGCTTGGCAACTGGTTCAATACTTTTATCGGCGGCATTATTTTTGATCATTACAGCATCTTTCATGTGTATTTATTTTTCAGTGTCTTAACAGTGATTGGTCTAGGGCTGAATATATTCTTGCTTCGTCTGGAAAAACAGGAGGCTGTTTTAAAAAAACAATGGAATGAAAGTCCGTCATAACTCTATAAAGTCAGCACTTGCTAAAAATAAATTAACTTATAAGCAGGGCTGACTTTTTGCTGTTTTTAAGGGAGCTTTTTATTTTCCGCTAATGTCATAGGAAGGCTGTCCATACTTTTTTATAGCTTGGACATAAGATATAAGGAAATAAGTGGAGGTGGAAAGCGCGATGAACAATTATTATAATCAATGTTCGAAAGGTGTTGGAAAATGTGTCCGTATTCGTACACATAACGGCACAGTTCATACAGGAATCATTGATCGAGTTACTCCTAACAAAGTTTACATTAGGCCATTAGGCGGCGGCAGAAGAGGTTATGGCGGATTTGGATTTGGTTATTACCGCGGCTATGGTGGCTATGGCGGCTGGGGCTGGGGTGCAGCAGCAGTTGGTTTTTCTTTTGGCTTGATTGCAGCACTTGCATTCATTCCTTTTTTCTAGTTCGGACGATAGGCAATTTTCCTTTTCAAAGGAAGATTGCCTATTTTTATGATAATTAATAAAAATGGACAAAAATAAAAAAAAAATAAAAATGTGCCCATTCGAGACAACCTGTATCTACATATGATGCTTATGTGCATGAGGGAGGTGGATTAAATGGGTGGTGAACAAACAGCAGGATTCGGCGGAGGCTTTGCTCTGCTTGTAGTGCTATTCATTTTATTAATCATTGTAGGATCTAGCTACGTTGGTTATGGTTATTAATTAAATTAATATAAAAAGAGGGAGTGTTTTATAAATGGCATACGGTTATGGTGGTTACGGTTCTTGTGGTTGTGGAGGATACAGCTATGCAGCTCCAGTATCTGGTGGATATGGTAGTGGCGGATTCGTATTGATTGTTGTTCTATTCATTCTATTGATCATTGTTGGAGCAGCTTGGCTGTAAAAACAGCATCAAAGGCATAAGCGATATCGCTTATGCCTTTTTGTTATTGTTTTAGATTAGATGAAATGAAGCTAATGTGTCGGTAATTTGTGCACGTGCTGATGATTTATCATATAGAGAATTGTTTAGCATGTACTTCTTGATTGTCAGCTGTTCATAAATTTCCAATTCTAGTTCTTTCCTTCTTTTTAGAACTTCCACTGTACCATTTAGACCAGTATGATGATGTTTTTTTCCGTAGCCTTGCTTTGTATAATACTCAATAAATTCGTTTCTCCATTCCTCTGGTCTGTCGTTGTATGCTTTACGGAATGACTTTGGAAGATTATCTTGGTCTACATAAAGTAACACTGGGTTGAGCTTGCGAATTATTTTTTCTAAAGAAAGTACATGCTCTACCACGATTTCCTGCGGGATTCCCCATTTTATCATGCCGATTGTTAATGGATTTTGGATGAAGCAGCATTCGAATATATAAAGCTTATCATCTTGCAGCGCTTTTTCTGTAAATTCAGCCCATTTTTCAGCAGCTAGCATAGCATGCTGTTCAAATGGCAATTCATAAATATCATGCTTATAAATATCGTTCAGCTGTTCTTTAGAAAAAAACATGCTGTCTTGATTGATTATTTTTCTGTAAGGCAAAAGGATATTGTCTCCTTTTTGCTGACCATACGAAACTAATGCATCCCATTGTTGATTGGTGTTCAAAAGCTGTTCCCATTCAGAAAGAGAAAAGCTGGCGACACCGTCATAATCAGCTGGATGGTCAAGATTACCCTCAAGATATAGCTCGCTATTTATGTTGTTATTTCTTACTATTTCGTGTAATGCAGAAGCGGTTGTCGTTTTGCCGCTTCCAGGCAAGCCTTCTACTATAACAAGTTTTGTTCGCATATCATCAAGCCTTTCCATAATAGGCTAAAATCTAAACCTTCTAGTTTACATTAATAGACTACTCCATCGTACTCACCCTAATATGTTGATAATAGGAAGTTCTCTAAAAGAATAGGTAATTCCTTCATAAGTTTTGATTAGTGCAAAAAAATAATCTCTGAAGGCTGAAAATCCTATAAAATTGTCGACTTTTTACATGCAAAAAAAAT
The DNA here is from genome assembly GCF_046613985.1 of Niallia laureatilytica. Classification (NCBI taxonomy): domain Bacteria; kingdom Bacillati; phylum Bacillota; class Bacilli; order Caryophanales; family Bacillaceae; genus Niallia; species Niallia laureatilytica. Next base: position 281,250 of record NZ_JBKKHP010000004.1, read on the forward strand.
GTTACAATGGAAAGGACTAAGTTTCGGTTTATTAGGAGGATTAATATAAATGTTTGACAAGGCTTTATCTATTTTAAAAGAATATTTTGGCTATGATACTTTCAGAAATGGTCAGGAGGAGGTAATCCGCCAAATCCTCCAAGGCGAAAACGTTGCGTGCATTATGCCAACAGGAGGAGGAAAATCAATTTGTTATCAAGTTCCGGCGATGATTTTTCCTGGTGTAACGCTTGTTGTCTCACCGCTGATTTCCTTAATGAAGGATCAGGTCGATGCTTTGACAGAAGCGGGCATACCGGCAACTTTTCTAAACAGCACGCTTGACTCTTATGAAGCTTCTAAAAGAATGGAAGACTTAAAATCAGGCAAATACAAGATTTTATATGTTGCTCCTGAAAGACTTGATGGAGAGTTCTTTATTGACATGCTTAATGACTTGGAAATTCCGTTTATCGCAATCGACGAGGCACATTGTATTTCCCAATGGGGACATGATTTCCGTCCGAGTTATTCGAGATTAGGCCAATTAATTAGACGGCTGGAGAAAAAGCCGATTGTTGCTGCCCTTACGGCTACAGCAACCCCAGTAGTTAAGGAGGATATTTGCGCTCAATTGGATATTTCTGTAGATAACACGGTTATTACCGGGTTTGAAAGAAGTAATCTGTCCTTCTCTGTCGTCAAAGGAGAGGACAGGCATCGGTATATTGAGAGATTTCTTAAGAAAAACAAAGAAGAATCAGGAATTATCTATGCTGCCACAAGACAAGATGTGGAACGGCTATATGAACGATTAACAAACAAAGGCTATTCATTGGCAAAATATCACGGCGGCATGACAGACAAGGCAAGAGAAGAGGAGCAGCAGAAATTTATCACCGATGATTGTCAGCTTATGGTGGCAACAACTGCCTTTGGGATGGGTATTGATAAAAGCAATATAAGATTTGTGATTCATTACCAGCTCCCGAAAAACATGGAAGGTTATTATCAGGAAGCCGGCCGTGCTGGGAGAGATGGTCTGCCGAGTGAGTGCATCCTCTTATATTCTGCACAAGATATTCGTATTCAACGGTTTTTGATTGATCAGACTACACATGATCCTGATAAACAAGCACAGGATTTATCAAAGCTGCAAGCAATGATTAATTATTGTCATACAGAGGATTGCCTTCAGAAATACATCCTTCATTACTTCGGGGAGGAAACAACGGAAACTTGTGAACGCTGCGGAAATTGTAAGGATGAAAGGCATGTTGTAGATGTAACGGTTGAAGCACAAAAGGTGCTTTCCTGCATGATGCGCATGGGAGAGCGGTTCGGAAAAACAATGGTTGCCCAAGTGTTGACTGGCTCTAAAAATAAGAAAATAATTGATTTTTCATTAGATAAGGTAAAAACATACGGAATTATGAAGGAGCAGTCAGCGAAGGCTGTAAGTGACTTCATTGAATTTCTAATCTCAGAAAATTATATAGCTGTCAGCAGCGGTTCCCTGCCTGTTTTGAAGGTCACAGCAACAGGAAAAGAAGTGTTGCTTCAGCGCAAACAGGTGCTGAGAAAAGAGCAGGTGCAAACGAAGGCACTTACAGAAGATAACGGATTGTTCCAGCGTTTAAGAGCAATGCGAAAAAGTCTGGCTGATAGTGAAGGTGTCCCTCCGTTTGTTATCTTCTCCGATCAAACGCTCAAATTAATTTCCAGTCATAAACCGGAAAACGTAAATGAGCTGTCGGCGATAAAAGGGATAGGAGAGCATAAGCTCAACAAATACGGCGGCATTATCCTGGAGACACTGATTTCTTATAAACAAGAAAATCCGCAGGACTGGGAAAAAGGGCAAGAGGTAGGAGGAACAGAATCTAGTTCATTGCCAAAGAAAAAAGGCAAAACAGAAAACTCTCACTTAATTACACTCGAAATGTTGAATACTGGCTTAAATCTTAAAGAAATCGCAGAGAAAAGAGACATGACAACTATAACTATCGAAAACCATTTGCTTAAATGTGAGGAAGAGGGGCACTCCATTGATTGGAGCCAATTTTTATCACAGGAAGAGCAGCAACAAATTGAGGCAATGATCGAAAAGGTAGGGGGAGAGAAGCTAAAGCCAATTAAAGAAGAACTGGACCCCCATATCAGCTATTTTCAAATAAAGATTGCTCTTGCCCTGTATGTAAGAAAGCAGACAATATAACAAAGGAGAAGCTGTTAGGCTTCTCCTTTGTTATATTGAGCTAATTAAGCTGTCCATTGCTTTTTTCAAGTCTTGTTCACTGTCAAAGGTTGCTTGGGCTTGAGTGTTATTGCCGCCGCCTTTGCCGTTTATTTCGGCAAGCACTTCCTTCAGCAGTGCTCCACAGGAAATAGACTGACTGCCATTATGCTGAATTAATAATTTCTTATCTGATTCAGAAGCCAGGATTGCTATATAATCCTTTTCTTTAATTATGGTCTTAGCAAGAAGCTGTAAGTCCTTTAGTGGTTTATGTGCAAATGAAGCAGAAATGACAATGCTGTCTGTATTGCTTGTCAGCTTTTCAGCTAAAAAAGCGGCATTTTCTAATTTGGCTGCTTCCAGCTCACTATTTAATATTTTCTTTTCCTTCTCCAGCTTGTCAATTCTGTCTGCCAGCATTTCCTTATTAGTTCGGAATTTGTCGCTGAGCGCCGTTAAGATTGTTTGGGAAACTTGGTAATCCTTCATTGCCCTGTGACCGCATAAGAAGAACAGCCTGGTTTGATTGCGATGCTTTTCTGTTTTAAGCAGTTTAATAAAACCTAATTCACCAGTCCTGGAAACATGTGTGCCTGCACATGCTGAATAATCAATTTGGTCAATTTCCACTATTCTAAGCTTGCCTGTAACACTTGGAAGCTTCCGCAAAGGTAATGCTGCAGCCTCTGTTTCTGTTACAAAATATGTTTTTATTTCTTTATTTGCAAATATGTATTTACTGCATAATGCTTCAATTTCCAGTAAATCTGATGCTGTAAGCTCTTCTATGTCTATATCTATTGTTGTGTAATCTGTTCCAAGGTGGAAGCTTACTGTTGCAATATCTTTCCACTCATGCAATACAGCTGACAGCAAATGCTGGCCAGTATGCTGCTGCATATGGTCATATCGTTTCTCCCAGTCAACTATGCACTCTGCAGTTTGCCCGGTTATCTCTTGCTCGACTAAGTGTAAAATGGTGCCGTCATCTTCCTTTTGAACATCCAATACAGTAATGCCGTTAATGGTACCTGTATCGCTTGGCTGTCCGCCTCCTTCAGGATAAAAAGCTGTTTCTGCTAATACAACATATTCTTTACCATCTTTATGAAGTGTTTTTACGATATTTGTTGTCCAAGAAGACATGTAGGGGGACGAGTAATACAATTGGTTTGTCATGTTTGATTTCTCCTAAGGATACGTATTTGTTAGACAATCATCATAGCATAATTTCAACCCTTATCGCGATTCAGTGAACTTTAGAATAAGCATTTCATTTATGTGACGGAAAGAAAATTCTAAAAAATCGTCAAAATACCTATAAAAACGAGTCTTTATGTTCATAATAAACAAAAAAGGGGGCTAACAGCATGTTTTTTAACAGAAAAGGAATGGATGATAAGCCTGAGGAAGTTTTATTGAATTTGGAAGTGTATGCTTGCAATTCCTGCAACGGTTGGATGAGGAAGGATTTTGCAACTGATGATTTGAAATGTCCGTTATGTGGAAATGAGACAACGATGGAAATGAGAGAATTGCCACAAATAAATAACTAATAAAACAAGACCCCATATTCGGGGTCTTGTTTTATTAAAAATAATTGTCTATTTCATCTTGATACATTTGGTTATAAGCATTTTCAGCATCTGATTCCGAGTGAAAGAGGGCATCATCATCTTCAATTGTATGGAATGTGTCGTTCAAAAAAAGTGCTAATGCATTTGGATCTTTTGGATGCTGAACGATTTCTGCCGGTTTTACATTAGATACAGATGGTGTATGGGGATTATGGTAAATGACATATACTTCATCACCTAATTGCAGATCTTTTGGATCAAGTGTGTCCATTGGGTTGTTCTCCTTTCTATTATAAATTTTCGTTCTGCTGACCAATTTCCTTTTCCGCTATCATGCTGTTGGCAGCTTCTAATTTTTGAAGCTGGTCGATAGAGTCTCCTCGGTCATCTGCTGAACGCTGCTTGTTGTTCATTTTAGTGTCTTTTGAGTTCTTCATCATACTCTCTCCTTTAAAAACAGTGTTTGCTTGTGCGCAAAAAAATATGATGGAAAATAAAGCAAAAAAGGCATCTATCAAAGGATAGATACCTTCTTTATTTAAGCAAAGCTGTCTGTTAATTCATCGACAAGTGTGCCGACATATGCGACGGCCTGTTTTATTGCATTTGGATTAGACATATCCACTCCTGCGTCCTTCAATAACTCAAGCGGAGTTTTTGTTCCGCCAGCGCGAAGGACATCAAGCCATTTATCGACTGTTTCTTGACCATTTTCACGAATACTAGCCGCAACGGCTGTCGAAGCTGTTAACCCTGCTGAATAGGTGTAAGGATATAATCCCATATAGTAATGAGGCTGACGCATCCATGTCAGATAATCCTGTTCTGTAATCTCGACAGAATCTCCCCAAAATTCCTTCAATACGTTTCCTTTTACTTCATTAAAAACCCTGGCTGTTAAAGGTGTTCCTTCTTCAGCCAGCTTATAAACACGGCGTTGAAATTCTCCTTCAAGCAAATGTGTAACAAAATTATGATAGTAAGTGCCAAGGAGCTGAAGGATAGTCCAGCGTCTCATTCGGTTGTCATTTGTTTTGGCCAGCAAATAGTCAGCAAGCAGCATTTCATTCATTGTAGAAGGTGCCTCAATAAAATAGGTTGACGGTCTTGTATTGACAATACGTTGATTTTTATTTGCCAAATAGAAGTGACCGGCATGTCCTAGCTCATGTGCTAACATAAAGGCGCTTCGCATCGTATTACCCCAAGTAATTAAGATAAATGGATGAGAGCCATACGGACTAGAACAGAAAGCACCAGTTGATTTTCCAACATTATCAGCTATATCAACCCATCTTTCTGTTAAAGCTTTTTTCATGATTTCAGAGTATTCAGGTCCCATCACCTTTAATGCCTCTAAAATAATATCGCTTGCTTCTTCAAATGTTGTTTCAGGATTGAATTCATGATCAAGCGGTGCCTTTAAATCACAGAAAAGCATCTTTTCTAAACCTAACTGTTCTTTTTTCAAGCTTGCAAACTTTCTCATATGTGGGGCTAGTTCATTGAAAATAACGCTTAGCTGGTTATGATACATTTCGGTAGTTACTTCTTGTGACTCTAACAGCATGTCTGTAACAGAAGCATATCCGCGAATATTAGCTAAAGTTACTTGTTTTTTTACTTCGGTGCTGTAAGCTGCAGCAATTGTATTGTTGTAACTTGCTAAAGTGTCTGTAAACGATTTATAAGCATTTCTTCTTATTTCCGGATCTGGTGAAAACTCATAAACATCTTCAAATAATGCAAAAGATACAGGAAGTTCTGCTCCGTTATTATCTTCAATGGAAGCAAAGCTCATATCAGCCAGTTTGCTGCTTTGGTACACTAAATAAGGAGAAGCATGAATTTGGCCTAATGATGCCAGTACTTTTTCTGTTTCACTCGATAATGCATATTTTTTTGCAGCTAAGATTTTCTGAATGTTGCGGCTGTAAACGGCAAGCTTCTGTTCTTCTTTCAAGAACTGAGCAATCAGCTCCTCTGGCATTTCTAAAATTTCTGATTGAATAAAGGACATTGTGCCGGCTGCCTTAGCATTAAAAGCTGCAAACAGGGAAGAGTTTGCTTGGTTTTCAGGATTAGTGCCATCTTCAGACTGCTTTAAGGAGGCATATGTACTGATAAGTACGATACTCTCAAGCAACGCTTCCTGTGCTTGCAAGCATTCCAATAATACAGAACTGCTTGTAGCAAGTTTTCCTTTATATTGATCAAAAGCTGCCAAGCTGTTTTCTGCTTGTACTAATGCAGCTTTCCACGCATTGCTATCTGCAAACAGGTCTTCCACCTTCCATTTTAATTCTTCTGGCACCTCATGGCGGTAGGGCCTTGTTTGTTTAGTTATTTGCAATCTGATTCCTCCCCTTATTAAAGGTATTTAGTGATACGAAATGATTATATCATATTATTTTGAATAGTAAGTATATTTTTGTTTCAAAAATATATGACTAATAGAGGATAGATTATTAATGAGAAAGAATCATTTCCATGACATAAATAAGAAAAATACTTTCATCTATATTACATTTCCATTACAATCATAAGTGTTGTTATTTTGTCATAAAATTTTCATTTTTGTTTTTTAAAATGGTATGGGAGGATCTATTTTGTATAACTCCATTCTAGTCATTATCAGTATTATTTTAATTTATATGGCCAGCTACACTTCTTTTGATTTATTTCAGCTTGTTAAAGCCTCTGAAAAGAACAGCCGCTTTTTATTTTTAGCTAGCACCTTCTCTCTTGGCTTTGGGTTTTGGGTAATGAGTTTTGTTGCATTAATGGCCGATAATATATACGCAACTTCGAGCTACGATATTCCCATTGCCACCTTATCCATGCTGATCGGAATTTGCTTTGCCGGAATGGCGTTTTATTCTATGCTGGATAAGGAGAATAATAAGCATCGGATATATGTAAGCAGCTTGTTTTTCAGTTTTTCCATGCTGGCAGTATTCATATTAGGGCTTTATTCAATCGGTAATTCGGTGCAAGCTGAGAATATGCCTGCTCTATTTTTCAGCTTTCTGTTGCTGTTCAGCGGTTTTTCCTTTTCCGTGAAGCTGTCTTTTTATCCTGCTAAAAAGACAAGAATAGCTAAAGGTATCGTTAGACCGTTATGCAGCTTCATCATTACAGGTGTATGTTTTTTAAGTCATTTCATTCTTTTGCACAGCATGACACCGATTGAATATGAACCGAGCCACTATGATGACAGCTTTATTGTTTATGTCGTTTTATTCATTACTATATTAATCTTGGGCGGCCTTATTGGGACTAGTACATTGATAAGGGAGAAGCTTGCTGTCAATGATATAAATGTTCGCGATATGCAGTATGCGCTGGATGAGTCCTCGATTGTCGCCTTTACAGACAAAAATGGGATGATTACATATGTAAATGATAAATTTGTGGAAATATCGAAATACAGCCGTTCTGAATTAATTGGCCAAAATCACCGCATAATTAATTCCGGCTATCATTCGCCAGAGTTTTTTAAACAATTGTGGAAGACTATCAGTTCAGGGAATATATGGAAAGGTGAAATCCGCAATAAAGCAAAGGATGGTAGCTTTTACTGGGTGGATACGGTTATTGTTCCTTTCGTTAACAAAAAAGGAGAACCATATCAGTATGTTTCCATAAGAAGAGACATTACAGATCAGAAGCAAGACCAAATAAAGATGCAAGAAATGGTGCAAGAGGTGAGCGATATAAAGTTTGCCCTCGACCAGTCAAGCATTATTGCGTTTACAGATAAGCAAGGAGTCATCACCAATGTAAATGATAAGTTTTGCCGGATTTCAGGTTATTCGGAAGAAGAGTTAATCGGTCAGACACATCGAATCGTTAATTCCGGCTATCATTCGGCCGCCTTTTTTCAAGAATTATGGCATTCTATTGCCAACGGAGAGGTGTGGAAGGGAGAGATTCGCAACAAAGCGAAGAACGGATCGTACTATTGGGTAGATACCACTATTATTCCTTTCTTGGACAGTCAGAACAAACCATATAAATATTTAGCCATTAGAAATGATATAACGGAAAGAAAACGAACAGAAGAAATACTGCACAGAAAGGACAAACTAGCGGCAGTTGGTCAGCTTGCTGCAGGTATAGCCCATGAAATTCGCAATCCGCTCACCTCTATAAAAGGATATACAGAATTCTTGAGTATGGATGAAACAGAAACAGACAGGCAGGAATTGTTTTCCATTGTATTAGAAGAGATTGAACGGGTTAATTCCATTGTCGAAGAGTTTATGCTCTTGTCCAAGCCGACTTCTGCCAGCCTGGAGAAGAAGGAAATCATACCAATCATCGCAAATGTTCTTTCCATATTAGACTACCAGTTAAGAAAGAGCAAAGTGCAAGTAGACTTTACTTTTGATGACAGTGAGGCTCGTCTAGAATGTGATGAAAACAAGCTAAAGCAAGTCTTTCTTAATTTTATTAAAAATGCAGTAGAAGCAATGCCGAGTGGAGGCAGCTTAAAAATAGCAGTGAAAACTACTGCCAAGAGTATTGATGTGCTGCTTCAAGATACGGGGATTGGGATGGACAAGGACCAGCTTCAAAAACTGGGAGAGCCGTTTTTCACTACAAAAAAAGAAGGAACAGGGTTAGGATTATTGGTGAGTTTTAAGATTATCGAGAACTTTAAAGGGAAAGTATATATAGAAAGTGAAAAAAACAAAGGAACATCTTTCCATTTAACTTTTCCGAAAGCAGGAAATGATGTAGGTTAAAAGACTTAGTTATTTCCAATATAGTCCTAAAATACTAAGAGCAAGGATATAACAATACGTACTATTCTGACAATTAGACTTTTAACTGTTAAAGGTTTGTCATATTAGTAACGGAATTGCTATCTCCTTGTTCTTTTTATTTGCGCTTTTCATGTTAAGATAATACCCGTTAGCTTGTTTAAGCTAGTTAGGAGGTAAAGATAAATGAAAAAACTATTATCATTTATTGCATGCGCAACAATTGCCACTTCCATAGGGACAGAAGCGAAGGCGGCAGAAGTCACTGTAAAAAAAGGAGACACACTTTGGAGCATTTCCCAAGACTATAATGTTTCCACAGGTGACATTAAAGATTGGAATGACCTTGATTCTGACATAATTAAAGTTAACGATACATTAGATCTCCAAGTGGAGAAAAAATATAAAGTCAAATCTGGCGACACTCTTTGGAGCATCGCAAGGGAAAATGACAATTCAGTAGAGGATTTAATGGAGTGGAATGATCTATCTTCAGAAAAAATCTATGCTGGTGAAAAAATAATCGTCGATAACGGAATCGACAAAAAAGATTCCGGTAAGAAGGAAAAAACAAAAGAGTCAGCTGCAAAAACAGTTAATAAGGATGATTCAGGAAATGCCGAGACATTGACTGTTTCTGCAACTGCCTACACAGCAGATTGTAAAGGCTGCTCTGGTGTTACTGCGACAGGGATTGATTTGAATGAAAATCCAAATCAAAAGGTCATCGCAGTTGATCCGAAAGTTATTCCGCTAGGCTCTACCGTTTATGTGGAAGGTTACGGTAAGGCTATTGCTGGAGATACAGGCGGAGCTATTAAAGGGAATAAAATAGACTTGTTTATGTCTTCAGAGAAGCAAGCACTGAAATGGGGAAGACAGCAAGTCGAGGTTAAAATCATTGATTAATCATGTCAGAGATGGAAGGATAGCATTTTGCTATCCTTTTTTTTGGCTTTCTTATTTATTTTCCTTATCATTCGCCTTCACAAAAAATTGGTGTACAGGCATAACAAGTGATTTCATATTGTCCTCTAGCTTAGTTGCTAGAAATTGAATTCTTTCAAAAACGATGCCTTTAAGCTGATCCATTTGTCTTGTTAGTTTACCGACTTTCGCATCTGTATCTTCCATTTTCTCTAGGATTGTTTGCTGGAAAACCTCTTGAAGGTCTAATTTTTCTTCGATTTTTTGCTGCGTTTCTTCATTTTCACTTATTTTTGCTGTTAAGGAGTCAGAGCTCTGCTTAAATGTTTCTAATGTTTTAGTAAGTGTATGAAGCGCAGTTTCTTGGATAGTGAACTGATCGAGTATGGCTGTATGAACGAGCTGCTCTTCAATGAGCTTTTGTTCGGTGTCTGCAGCCAATCTTTCTGTTTGCTGGGTGGTCTGGAGAATCGTTTTTATGTCATCTTGGTTTCGTTTTGCTTCTTCAAGAATATCTTTAGACAAAGCTTCCTGCACAAAAAGTAATTCCTCCAAATGCTGTATTTTTTCTCCTTGCGCATTGCTGTTTCTATTTCCTTGAAGTAAAAGCTCCTCTAATTGCAATGCAAGCTGCTCGTTTTTTATCTGCTGGTTTGCTAAAACAGATTGCAGATAGTTATGATGATATACCGATTGGCACGTATCTGCGGTTATATTTGTCTCTGGCAAATACACAGATGTATTTCGATTATCATATTCAGGCAATTTACTTCCTCCTTTTTTATCTATTCCTTACAGCTTATGTGCTTCTTTGCAAAAAGGTTGCTATTGCTAAACAGCATTCTATCCGAGATAAAATTTAACATTTCTCGAGATTGTCCGATAAAAATATGTATTAATATTTTTGGAGGTTACTTATGTCATTAAAAAACAAAATGATTGGCATTACGAGCTTAATCATTATTGTGCTCATAGCAGCATCAAGTCTTGTGCAATTTGTGGAAACAAATCGCATGAAAAAGGATACAAAGGCAGTAATGGAAGAATTGGATGCCAACTCAACAAAAGATGTGGAAGAAAAGCTAACAGAATTATCAACGCAAATTTCACAGCATGTAGTAGTTTTAGAGGAGCAGTTAGACCAAGCAATGGCAAATGCTGCTTATACGCTTCAACAAATAGATGCGCAAAAAAATATCTCTAATCAAGATTTAAAGGAGATAGCAGAACAAACAGGGATGAATGATTTCTTAATTACGGATGAAAAAGGGGTTTTTACTCATTCAACAGATAAAGCATCCATTGGCTTTGATTTGCTTGCCATTGATCCAACCGTTAAGGGACTTCTGTCAGGTGAACTTAAAATCATGGAAGGTCCGCTGACAATAAAAAAAGAAAGTGGTGAAATCTTTAAATTTACCTCTATTCCAAGACTAGATGGAAAGGGGATAGTAGAGGTCGGTCAAAATGCCGAAGTTTTTGAAGAGTCTCTTTCTAAATTTATTCAAGATGGAAACGGTGTTCAGTCACTGTACTTAATTAGCAGCAGTGGTATTGTTTTGACGGAAACCTTGAGAGAAGGACAAGAGCAAGTGTTTGAAAAGGGTTCAACGATTAAGGATGAAACAATTCAATCAGTTATAGATTCAAAAAAACCGGCCTTATCCATAAAAGATGGAAAAGCTGAAACATATTATCCAGTTATCGTTAATGATGAAGCGAGATATGTGCTAATGGCGCAAGTGGATACAGCCTCTTATTTTGAGAATGCAAATATCGCAAGTGCGGCTTTGACGGATGTTCAAGACAGCTTGACAAAAACGAATATGACTTCCCTTATTTTGTCACTAATCCTGTCAATTGGCTTGATTGCCGCATTGGTTTATATTATTAGAAAAAGCTTACAGCCATTGGATCATATTAGATTGCATGCTCAAAAAATAGCAGAAGGCGACCTGCAAAGTGATGATGTGATTACGAACTCTAAGGACGAAATTGGCGAACTTGCCGCTTCCTTTCGTGTAATGACCGACAACCTCAGGGAGGTTATCCAAAAGGTGAGAATCAGCTCAGAACAAGTCGCAGCCTCAGCTGAAGAGCTGACAGCAGGCACAGAAGAAATGAATGCAGCATCAGAGCATATTTCAACAACTGTCCATGAAGTGAGTGCAGCAATGGATAACCAAGTTGTTGAATTGACAAAAACAGATCAGTCTGTAGCTAATATGCTTAATTATGTACAGAAAATTTCAGTCAGCTCTGATGGAGTTGCAAAACGGTCAGTGGATGCATCTGCAAAGGCAGCAGACGGAAACAAAGCAATTGATACTGTTGAAGCCCAGATGGATACGATTAACACTAGTGTTAGAGAGACATCAAAGGTTATTAAAGAGCTTGGCAGCTATTCAAGTGAAATTGGAGAGATATCGAAAGTTATTACTGGCATTGCTGACCAAACGAATCTTCTTGCCTTAAATGCAGCGATTGAAGCAGCAAGAGCTGGCGAACAGGGTAAAGGCTTTGCGGTTGTGGCAGAAGAAGTCCGCCAATTGGCAGAGCAATCCTCTGAATCAGCAGGCAAGATAAGTAATCTTATCGGCAGAATCCAAACAGAAACAATAAAAGCAGTTGAATCGATGAATAATGCGACTGCAGAGGTGGATGGCGGTATTAAAGTAGTCCATCAAACAGGAGAAATATTTGGTGAAATAAAATCTGCGGTAGATGAAGTCAGTGGTCAAATTACGCATGTTTCTCATTCTGTTAAAGAATTGAACAATGGCATGGAACAAATGGTTCTAGCAATCAATCTTGTCAAACAAATGGCAGAGCAAACAGATCAAGGAACACAGAATGTTTCGGCAGCTACAGAAGAACAAATTGCATCCATGCAGGAAATTTCTGCATCTGCACTCTCTTTAAGTAAAATGGCGGAAGAATTAATGACATTAATTAGCAGATTTAAGCTGTAAATAACAACAAAGCCCTCGAGCGTACTCGAGGGCTTTGTTTAGGAAATAATCAGATTTTTCGTAAGAAAATGAGAGAAAAGAGGGAGATATAAGATTTATTTTCACTAAAAAAACTTATGTAAATAATAAATAAGCATTTTGTTAACTGGAAATTAATAAAAGAATGGAGAAGGCATTTTTAATTAGCAATAGAAGGAAAAAAGAAGGGGAGAGCAAAGTTGATAAGAAGAGCAAATTATTTGCCCCTCTTGTTTTGCTCGTTTTACATGAATGGAGGGATGCCTTTACTAAATTCAGAGATAATAGTAGTGATGGACTGTATGTCTTGATCATCTATGTTAAATGCCGTCTTCACCTTGTTCTCAAGCTCCTTGCTGACATTTCTTTTACCTACTTCCACAAGTGCAATTAACGCAAAGCTGCAATTGACAACCTTAGCAAAGTCTCTCTGTGTCATCTCATAGTTTTTTCGAATAAATTTAATAATTTCTTTGTTCATTTCGTTCACCTCGGTTTTACAAGCAAATACATCTGAACCTGGACATAAATCACCCCAGATTCTAAACATTTCTTCTCAACTATCTATATATCGGATAGATTGCTACATTCATAATAAAAAAACTAAAGAAATTATTCAACAGGTATTTCGCATCTGTAAATAAAATATCTTCATTTTGGTCTTATCTTAAAGAAAAATTAATAATAATTGTGTAAATTTATTCTAATCATGTATAATTTACTTGGTTGAAAATTACAGTTAAATAGTAAAAACAGACAGAGGGTGTAAATTTGCTAGTTTTGTATTTCATTTCCGCTTATCTACTCGGAAATCTTTTATTTGGTGTCATCATTGGGAGAATTCTGTCAGGGACAGATATACGTTCAGAAGGCAGCCAAAATGCTGGGGCAAGGAATGCTGGCAGGCTGTATGGTAAAAAAGCTTTTGTACTTACGTTTTTAGGAGATGCCTTAAAAGGTGCGGCTGTTATTATAACAGGAAGATTACTTGGTTACTCGACTGCAGTGTTGCTTGCCGGCTTGCTGTTTGTTTGTATCGGGCATATTAAGCCGCTTGTTTTTCGGTTTAAAGGCGGAAAAGGAATCTCCACATTAATCGGCGGACTAATCGCGATTCATTGGCTGTTTGTCCCGATCATCATTGTCAGCTTCTTTGTTTTTTATCTTCTATACCGAGGTTTTACTGTACCAGGTTTGCTGAGTTTAACTGTTTGTGCCTTCGCTTTTTTCTTAATGGAAAAGGACGTTTGGTCAGGCTGCCTTGCTCTGCTGCTGGTAGCTGTGATTATACTCGCCCATCGTGTCAGCTGGAGGGAGTTTCTAGTTAGAAAAACTAAATAATAAGCTTATATTTCTTGGAGAGGGGTATTTTAATGGCGAAAAAAACTTCCTATTTATTCAAAATTGCTTCACATCCACAGGAATTCGAACAGATTTTTCGGTTAAATCATGAAACCTTTGCTGAGGAAATTCCCCAGCATGACAGAAATGAGCAAGGAATGCTAATTGATTCTTTTCATTACCAAAATACATATATCATTGCCTTAAAGGATCATCAAGTAATTGGCATGATTTCTCTGGCAGATAAGCGGCCTTTTTCCTTAGATAAAAAGCTGGGAGATATTGGTTTTTACTTGTCTGACATAGTGAATGTAAATAAGCTTTGCGAAATCAGGCTGCTCTCTATTAGGAAGGAGTACCGGAAAACAAAGGTTTTCGTTGGCTTATTGCGCCTGCTTCACCATGTCTTTATCGAGAAAGGCTACGATGGAGCTGTTATTAGCGGCATTCTCCGTGAGGAAAAACTGTATAAGCATATCGGGTTTATTCCGTTTGCCCATCAAGTTGGCAGTCATGGAGCAATCTATCAGCCTATGTATCTGTTAAAGGATAGAATTTTGCTTTCAGAAAAAGTATTGCCGGCAACGGTTTCTTTTTTGCCAGGCCCTGTTTTAGTAACAGACAATGTCCTTGATGCGTTTTGTCGCCAAGGTTTCTCCCATCGTGACAACTTATTTATGGAGATGATGGAACGAGTGCAGACAAGGCTGACAGATCTTACGAAAGCTAAATATGTTCAAGTAATGCTCGGAACAGGAACGCTCGCAAACGACGCTGTCGCCGCCCAGCTGTCTCTATTAAACGGTAAAGGGCTAATCTTAAGCAACGGAGAATTTGGAGAGCGTTTGGCGCAAAGGGCAGCAAGATTCCAGCTTCATTGCCAAGTTTTAAAGAAAGAGTGGGGCGAGCCGTTCTCAGAGGAGGAATTGAGAACAGCACTCAATGGAGGAGTGGAATGGATATGGTATGTTCATTGTGAAACCTCTACGGGCACTGTCATTCCGATTGAACATATAACCAAGTTAATAGGTGACAAGCCGATTAAACAGGCAGTAGACTGTATCAGCACGATAGGAGCACTGCCAGTCAGCCTTAAAAATGTATATTTAGCAACAGCTGTGAGTGGAAAAGGAATTGAATCAGTCTCAGGATTAGCTCTCGTATTTCATAATCATGCTGTTAAGCCGAATGAACAGCTTCCACCGTATTTAGATTTAGGACTGTACCATTCACATAACAGTGTCCCATATACCCATTCTTCCCCATTGCTTGCTGCATTAGAGCAAGCGCTCACAAAAGATTTCACAAAAAAGTTTAGCGATGTTGCCGACTGGTTTGCATACACATATAAAAGACTGACAGATGCTAAGTTTTATGTGTTGCCGGCAGCAAATTTGCACTGTTCCCCAATCCTGACAGTATGTCTTGATCCCGCTCTTTCCTCTGTTATGATTGGTGATTGGATGAAAAAGCAAGGTTTTCATCTCCATTATCAAAGCAGCTACTTGCAAGAGAGAAACTGGATTCAAATATCAATGTTAGCAAATGTGTCAATTGAAAATACCGAGGCAATGCTGCAAATATTTTTTAGCATTTGTTCTTATCTGCAACAATTACTAGACGACAACAGAGAAGCGCTGGCAAACTGATTTTTTACAATATATTAGCAGGTTAAATAGTTGTGCAATTTAGCTAATTCTAAATATTTTTATTATATAAATTCAACAATGACATTTTTTATGGAGAAAGATAATATTTTTTAATAACAAATGATGTTATATTTATTAACACGAGGGCGGTTATAAGCCCTCTTTCTTTAAATAGTTAGAGTTGTTTCTATCCCAGAATAGCCACCCATTTAGGAGGTTAACATGATGTCTTCAGATGAGTATGCTGTTATACACGCTGTTGCAGCTAGTTGCTCTGGCGGTTTTTTAACGACAATCATTGATGTAACAGGTTCTGCATACCGCAGAGAAGGAACAATGATGTTCTTTTCAGAGGATAACTGGGAAATGGGTTTGTTGAGCGGCGGCTGCGTCGAGCAAGATATTTTAGCAAGAATGGAAATCGAGGAGCATGATAGAAGATCATCCTTTTCCCTTATATATGATTTGCGTTCAGAGGATGATTTATCTTGGGGACAGGGCGCAGGCTGCGACGGCAGCATAACTGTATTGATGGAATATGTGAGCAGTGAGCTTAAGAATAATCTCACCTTGGTGAGGCAATGGCTCGAAAATGGCGATACAGTAGAGCATATTAAGGTGCTTGATGATGATTTAAACGTCATTTCAAGTGTGTTTATCAGTGAAACAGGAGAGAATGCTGGCAATTTTGACACTCATTTTGTGCACTCTGTTCCAGTGAATAAGCTGTATGCTGACGAAAAGACAGGCAGATATTATTTTCGCCAAACCTTCTTACCACAGCCAAGATTGATTATATATGGTGCAGGAGCTGATGCACGGCCAGTTTGTGAAAGAGCCAAACAGGCAGGTTTCCAAGTAATTGTTGCTGATTGGCGCCAAAGCTATTGCACAAAAGAGCATTTCCCCCATGCTGACCTGCTTGTTAATGGCAATCCTTTGTCTGTGCTGGAGGAAGTTCATGTTAGAAGCAGCGATTTTATTGTTATCATGACACATAACTTTACGAAGGATAAAGAGCTGATGAACTATTTACTTGGTGGAGAGTATGCTTTTGTCGGTATGCTCGGCTCGAAAAAACGAGCAGATCGGCTGTTGGGCAATAAAGGCAAACCAGACTGGTTTTATTCTCCTGTGGGGCTGAGCATAAATGCAGACGGTCCTGAACAAATAGCAATCAGCATTGCAGCACAATTAATTGCAGTCAAAAACAGCAATACGGAAAGCTCGAAAGTGGTGAAAAGTTGAAGGTAATTTACCTCGCTGCTGGGCAAAGCAAAAGGATGGGCTGCAAAAAAATGGCACTTCACTTTGGAGGAGAAGCGCTGGGAATGAGGGCGTTAAAAACAATCCTTCATAATCCAAAAACCTATGTGTATGTTGTCGTGCATCCACAAGATAACTTAGATTGGATTTCTGCAGATGTGCAGCAACAGCTATCAGCTGGAAGAGGGGAATTAGTTGTCTCTGAAAAAGCCCATTTAGGGCAATCCTGCTCCTTAATTGCAGGCGTAAAAAAAGCAGAAAAGCCTAAGGCAGACAAAGTGCTGATTTGCTTGGCAGATCAGCCTTTCATCCCTAAATCTATGCTGCAAACCTTGCTGTGCCAGTCATTGGAGAAAGACGAAAAATATATTGCTTGCTTAAATAACGGAGTCATTAAACCGCCCGTAGTGTTATCCTCTTTATTGTTTGATCGAATTTATGAATTGACTGGAGACACAGGAGCAAGAACTATTCTAAAAGACTCAAGTTTAAAAGGGAAGTTGCTTGAATTTATTGATGATGACTTTTTCGCAGATATCGATACAATGGCTGACTATCGAAATTATTGCCGTGTTTTAGAAGATAGGGGGGCAGATGATGAAAAGTTCACTACAAAATGATGATACAGCTGTTGATGCACCTGCGGGCTTAGGAGAGGTTTTTTCATTAAGACAGGAAGGTTCTATGTTTATTGCCGGAGGCACTCTTTTACAATTGAACTGGGAAGCTGGTCAGCAAAAACCACATCATTTGATCAGCACCCACCGGTTAGAAAGCTTACAAGGTATAGAAGAAGAAACAAATTTTTTGCGAATCGGTGCATCAGCTTTATTGTCTGATTGTATCCTCGACTCAAATATTCAGAAAAGAGCGAAAATTTTAGCGGAGGCCTGTACAAAAATTGCTGCACCTGCTGTTCGGAACAGGGGTACATTAGGCGGAAATATTTGCAGCAGAGTAGGAGATTCTATCCCTGCTTTACTTGTTTTAGATGCACAGCTGCATTTTTTTAATGGCGTTTCAACGTATGTTGTTCCATTATCACAATGGATTAAAGCTGGTCCGCTAACAGAGCCTGATTTGCTGGTTTCGGTAAATATCCCGCTATCCACCGAAAGCCGGAGCATATCCTTTTTTCAGAAGATAGGACGCAGAGAAAGCTTCACTGCTGCCATTATTTCTTCAGCAGGCAGGATAGAGATGGAAAATGGCGTCATTACAGATGCAAAAATGGCCATAGGCGGCGGTGCTCACCAGCCGCAAAGACTGTCAGACGCGGAAAGCTATGTACTGCAGAAAAGCTTAAAAACGATGGAGTGGCAAGTGTTACGCTCTATGATTGAACATGGCTTCCATTCTTATTCTGACCCTTTTGTTACAGACAGCTACAGAAGAAAAGCGGCTGCCAATATTATTGTTGCCAATCTTTATAACCTGCTAAATTCGGAGTATGTAAAGGAGGATGAAGGATGCGATTGACTAGAGCAGGCTCTCGAAACAGGTGGAAGGCAAGAAGAGATGGGATTCAAAAAGTAACGGGTGAATTGAAGTATCTTTCGGATATGTCCTTCCCGAACATGCTTTATGGAACTGTGCTCCGCAGTGAATATGCCTTTGCAAAAATAAACAGTATTGATACTTCAGAGGCTGAAAAACTTCCAGGTGTTAGTGCGGTTCTGACATCAAAAGATATTCCTGGCTTAAATGGCTTTGGCATTGTTATTCAAGACCAGCCTGTTTTTTGTGAGGATACAGTCAGATATGTGGGAGATGCCATTGCTGCAGTTGCTGCAGAAACACAGGAAATTGCCGAAAAGGCGGCAGCGCTTATTAAGGTCGAATACACTCCTTTGCAGCCCATTACAGATCCGGAAGTCAGCCTGTTAGCAAAAACGCCTAAGCTCCATGAAAATGGCAATCTTTTGCATAATGCCTTTTACAAACAAGGAGCTGATGTAGAAGAAGCGTTTGCAAACTGTGCTTGTATCGTGGAAGAGGTCTACTATACACCAAGGCAAATGCATGCATATATGGAAACAGAAGGTGGAGTTGCTGTTCCTCATGAAGATGGCTTAACGATATATGCTCCAACCCAGCATGGCTTTAAAGATCAGCTGCAGCTATCCAGAATACTAAATATGCCAGAGAGCGATATAAGAGTCATTTCAAGTCCGATTGGCGGATCTTTTGGCGGAAAAGATGAATTAAATATCCAGCCCTTTATTTGTTTGCTTGCAAGAGCAACTGGAAAACCAGTTAAAATCCATCAATCGAGAAGAACGTCTGTTAAAGCAGGCCTAAAAAGACATCCGATGAAAATAACCATGAAAACTGGCGCAGATAAGGATGGCAACCTGCTTGCACATAAGGTGAGGATATTGGCTGATACAGGTGCATATGCCACATTGGGACCTGCTGTACTTGACTTTGCTGTTGAGCATAGTACCGGACCTTATAGGATAAAGCATGTTGAGGTAGAAGGCTATTCTGTGTACACAAATAACGGTGTTGCTGGAGAATTTAGAGGTTTTGGCGGTAATCAAGTCACCTTTGCACTAGAAAGCCAAATCGAAAAGCTGGCTGAGATGTTAAACATAAGCAGCACAGCACTGCGCCGTAAGAATTTACGGAAAACAGCAGATCCTGGGC
Organism: Niallia laureatilytica; assembly: GCF_046613985.1. Lineage (NCBI taxonomy): Bacteria > Bacillati > Bacillota > Bacilli > Caryophanales > Bacillaceae > Niallia > Niallia laureatilytica. Next base: position 300,636 of record NZ_JBKKHP010000004.1, read on the forward strand.
CAGTGAATCAGCAAATCGTTCCAACCGCCGGAGCGGAGCAAGTATTAGATGAAATACTGAAATCACCGATTCTTCAAGACAAACCTCCTAACAATGAAAGTCAGCCATTTATTTTAAAAGGGAAAGGCTACAGCATAACCATGCATGGTGGAGGGCTTGGTTATGGCCGCTCCGATCCTTCAGGAGCTAGATTGTCCTTAAATGAAAAAGGTAAATTAGAGATTTCGTTTGGTTTTGAAGAATGTGGTCAAGGTCTGCTGTCAACGATTGAAATGATTATGACAGAGTCTTTTGCTTGTTCTGCAGATGATGTTGAAATAACAATCGGCGATACTGCAAAAGTACCTCACTCCGGTTCTTCGACTGCCTCTAGGGCTACAAATATGGTTTGGACCGGCATCAACAAAATGAAAGGTTCGTGGTGTGATAAGGTTAATTCTTTTGTTTCCCAACAGTCAGGAGTGCCCCTTGAAGTCTTAAAGACGGGACATGGAGGGATCTGGGAATATCAAGAAAATGGTAACTCAGCCCTCGTTATGACTTATAAAGAAGTAGCAGACAAAATTTCCGAGCTCCCAGTTGTTACGGCAAGCTATCACTTTCCGACAACTCCAGAAAGCATCGATGGCGGACATTTTCTATATTCCTTTGCTGGAGCAGCTGCAGAAGTAGAAATAGATGCACTGACAGGAAGAGTATATGTCAGTAAACTCGATCATGCCATTGCTGCCGGACCTGTCGTCAACCCGATGGGCTACTTAGGGCAGATTGAAGGTGGCGGGAGTATGGCACTCGGCTTTACATTGATGGAAGATGCCGTTATGGATAATGGCAGGTATATGACGGAAAACTTTGATTCTTACTTAATTCCAACCATTCTGGATATCCCCAAATCCACGAATGTGTCAGCTATCGAAGAGTTAGAGGACGGCGACGAGTATGGACCGCGCGGCGTTGGGGAAATTGGGACAGTAGCAGTAGCTCCTGCTATTGTTGCTGCCATTCATGATGCTACAGGCCACTGGGTTAACAAGCTGCCTATCTGTCCAGAAGAGATTATGGAGTTTGCCTTTACAAAAATCAGCAAAGAAAATCAAAATGGATGGTTAGGAGGGGACAAAGGATGAAGGAGCAGCTGCAAGCTGGAAAGACAATCCGCTTTAATGTGAATGGCAGCTCAGTAGATTTATCTGTCCCTGCCACTTATAGATTAGTAGATATCCTTCGCAAGGAATTAAACCTGACAGGCACAAAAATATCTTGTGAAGTCGGCAGATGCGGAGCATGTTCCGTTATCTTGAACGGAAAGCTTGTCAATTCCTGTTTAGTCATGGCTTACCAGCTGGAAGATGCAGTGGTGCAGACAATTGAGAGTGTTAGTGCAGATGCATTACATCCGATCCAGGAAGCCTTTTTGCAAGGAGGCGCCTTGCAATGCGGATATTGCACACCAGGGATGATTATGGCACTAAAGGGCTTATTGGAACGTGAAAGCCAGCCGACGAAAGAAGAAGTTCTGCAAGGACTTTCAGGGAACTTGTGCAGATGCACAGGATACGAAGGGATTTTACGGGCGGTGGACATCTTGGCAAATAGAGCAGAGTAACTAGCATAGTAAGGAAGGGTCGATGAAATGTATACAATAGCAGCAATAAATGCGATGTCAAAAAATGAGTTTATTGAAAAAATAGGCTGGGTTTTTGAACACAGTCCGTGGGTCGCAGACAGAACTTGGGAAAGACAGTCAACTTTTGAGTCCCTGCAAACATTGCACCACGAAATGGTCAAAGTCGTTAGAGAAGCGGCAAGAGAAGAGCAGCTAGATTTAATTCGGGCCCATCCTGATTTAGGAGGAAAAATAAAGATGACACAGTCCTCGGTGAATGAACAAAAGGGGGCAGGACTAGATACGTTATCGAAAGTGGAATATGAAAGCTTTCTCCAATTAAATAACGAATATCGCACTAAATTTCATTTCCCATTCATTCTGGCAGTGAAAGGACATACGAAGGATTCTATTTACGAGGCGATGAAAGGGCGTATCCATCATACAATGGAGGAAGAGTTCGAAACAGCATTATCTGAAATATTCACTATCACTTTTTTTAGACTGGAAGGAGTCGTCCAAAAAGTGCTCGAAGCATAATTGATAGAAAGGAGATTGTGAAATGAAGACAGGAATAACGACACATGTATTGGACCTGGTAAAGGGAGTGCCAGCAAGTAATATCCTTGTAGAACTGTGGAAATACAGCGGAGCGAATCAATCTGAGCTCATATCCAGCGGTTATACAAACGATGATGGCAGAGTCGAAACGCCGCTTTTGACGGAGCTTGTGCATGGAGAATATGAACTAGTTTTTTATGTAGAGGATTATTTTAAAAACGGAGAGATGCAAAACGTGTTTTTTCGAAGAATACCGATACGGTTTTTAGTGGCTGAAGGAGAGTCCCATTACCATGTGCCACTTCTTTTATCGGCATGGGGTTATCAGACATACCGAGGCAGTTAACGGTTTTTAATAAAGGAGGCAAGCGAATGGGTCAATATGATGTCGTCATAAAGGGTGGAATGATCGTATTAGAGACAGGTGAGATTCAAGCGGATATTGCCATTAAGGATGGTAAAATCGCAAATATCGCCACTGATATTGATATCGACAACGATGCTCAAATAATTTCCGCTTCTGGTTTGCATGTGTTTCCAGGTCTGATAGACACACATGTTCATTTCAATGAACCAGGACGAACAGAGTGGGAGGGGTTTGCAACAGGCAGTAAAAGCTTGGCAGCAGGAGGAGTGACGACATTTTTTGATATGCCATTAAACAGTCATCCACCTACTGTCAATAAATATGGATTCGAAGCAAAGGACATGTTGGCAAACGAAAAATCATTAGTTGATTATAAACTTTGGGGCGGACTTGTTCCGCAAAATCTTAGCGAGCTAGAAGAGCTGCATGCTTGCGGTGTCATTGGCTTTAAGGCATTTATGTCAAACAGCGGCATTGAAGATTTCGAAGCAGCAGATGACAAGACCTTATTTGCTGGTATGAAAAAGATAGCAGCCCTTGACAGTATTCTTGCTGTTCATGCTGAAAGTGATGTTATTACAGAAGAGCTAAGCAAGATGCTCGGAGCAGAGGATGGCGGGGCATTTTCTGCATCAAGACCAATCTATTCTGAATTAGAAGCAGTAAATCGCATTCTTTCTTATGCTGAAGCTACAAATTGCAAAGTTCATATTGTACATATTAGCAGCAGTGAGGTGCTGCAGCCGATATTAGCTGCCAGAAGAAAAGGGATTAACGTATCTGTTGAGACATGCCCTCATTATTTATCATTGACTGTCAATGATTTGAATCAGCTAGGCGCTGTTGCCAAATGTGCGCCGCCATTACGAAATAACCAAGAAATAGAGGGGCTTTGGAAGGCGATTGAGGAAGGAGCAATTGATATAATCGGCTCCGACCATTCCCCATCTTTAGTGGAGATGAAGCAAGGAAGTCTTAAAGAGGCATGGGGAGGCATTTCTGGCTGTCAGTCTACATTGTCTATTCTGCTGGAGGAAGGTTATTGGAAACGAGGTATACCGCTCTCCGTGATTGCGAGGATAACAAGCACCAACCCTGCAAAGCGGTTTGGATTATATCCTAATAAAGGGAATATAACAGTTGGCAGTGCTGCAGACCTTTGTTTAGTTAATATAAGTGAGAAATATACATTAACAAAAGAAGATCTTTATTATCGAAATACTCAAAGTCCTTATATTGGAAAAACATTTCGTGGAAAGGTGAAGCAGACAATGCTAAGAGGAAGAACTGTTTTTCAAGATAAGTGAATGGTTAAGAAACACTTTTGAAGACTTCTATTTGATTGATTTGAAAGCAACTAAACTAATTAAATCGCTATCCTCCAAAGAGTGCCGATAAGCACTCTTTTTTATTTTTCTTCTAATCGGAAAAACCGAACTATATTTATATAACTTTATAAAATGTTCGTTATTTTTATAAAAAAACCTTGAAATTGATAGGTGAAGTACGTTATTATGCTCAATAAAGGAACGAACAATAGAGGGGGTTGTTTATATGTTCGGTGCAATAAATTCCAAACATACGAAAAAGATAATGCTTCTAGGAGCAGGAGAGTTAGGAAAAGAAGTGATTATTGAGGCACAGAGACTAGGAATTAACACGATTGCTGTTGACCGCTATGCAAATGCACCAGCAATGCAGGTAGCACATAAATCGTATGTGGTCGATATGCTTGATGGCCAAGCACTTAAAGAAATCATTATCAGAGAAAGGCCTGATTTCATTGTGCCTGAGATTGAAGCCATTGCAACTGAAATGCTCGTTGAATTAGAAGGAGAAGGCTTTAATATTATTCCGACTGCAAATGCTGTCCATTTGACGATGGACCGGGAAGGAATTAGACGACTTGCAAGTGAGAAACTGAATTTGCCTACAGCGAAGTATGAATTTGCAGACAGTTTAGCAGAATTGCAGAATGCCGTTGTTACTATCGGTGTACCGTGTGTAATTAAGCCGATAATGAGTTCTTCTGGTAAAGGGCAAAGCATCTGCCGCAGTCTTGATGATGTAAAGAAATCATGGGAAGAAGCGGTAGGGGGAGGCAGAGGGAAAAAAACACGAGTAATTGTAGAGGAATTCATCTCCTTTAATTCAGAAATAACATTGTTAACGGTCCGCTCTATCAGTGGCACGCACTTTTGTCCGCCGATTGGTCATATCCAAAAGGATGGGGATTATATCGAGTCATGGCAGCCTCATCAGATGACCGCCGAACAGCTTGAACAGTCAGAGCAAATTGCCGCACAAATAACAGACGCTTTAGGAGGCTACGGACTTTTTGGCGTAGAGCTTTTCCTAACAGATAATGGTGTGTATTTCAGTGAAGTGTCGCCAAGACCTCATGACACTGGAATGGTAACATTAGCAACACAGGATTTATCAGAATTTGCCTTGCACATCCGTGCTGTATTGGGCTTGCCTATACCGCAAATCAGGCTGAACTCGCCTGGTGCAAGTAAGACTTTAAAGGCATCACGAGAAAGTGCGGATTATGAAATCCATGGCGTTCAAGAAGCATTAGCATCTAAAGACAGCCAGATCCGAATTTTTGGAAAACCGAATGCAGTTGTCGGCAGACGCTTAGCTGTTCTTTTGCAAAGAGGAGAAACAGCAGAAGCAGCACTTGCTGATGCAAGAGAGGCTCACGCTAAGCTGTCGATTACTTATGGGAAGTCCGAACAATAGATTTTATTTAAGCCCAGAAAAACTAGACTAAGAAGCAAGGGAGACTGTTATGAAAACAAAAAATCGCTGGTTAATTGCCCTTTCAGCAGTTGGCATTCATATTTCTATTGGCTCTGTTTATGCGTGGAGTGTTTTTACAAAACCATTGGAAGAAACGTACAATTGGAGTTTAACAAGCATTTCCTGGACATTCAGTATCGCTATATTATTTTTAGGTCTCTCTGCAGCCTTTTTAGGACATTTCGTGGAGAAATTCGGTCCCCGTGCTGCTGGAACACTCTGCGCCACTCTATTTGGATTAGGAATGGCAGGGTCAGGGTTTGCGGTAAGTATTGAATCCTTGCCTCTTTTGTATATCACTTATGGAGTATTTGGCGGAATTGGTCTTGGAGTAGGCTATATTACGCCAGTATCAACATTGGTGAAATGGTTCCCTGATAAACGAGGGCTGGCAACAGGGCTGGCTATAATGGGGTTCGGCTTTGCTTCCATGATCAGCAGTCCGATTATGAATAAGTTGATTAGCTCTGTTGGTATACCTTCTACATTTTATATTTTGGCAATCATCTATTTTATAATAATACTAGCTTCAGCTCAATATTTGGCTCCGCCTCCAAAAGGCTATGTACCTGCTGGCTACAAGAAGGCATTGGAGACAGGGGCTGCTGCTCCGAAAGCTGATTTAGCTCAATCGACAGCCAATGAAGCAATAAAAACAAAAAGATTCTGGGCTTTATGGACAATGCTTTTCATTAATATTACGTGTGGAATTGCCATATTGGCTGTTGCATCTCCAATGGGACAAGAGCTTGCTGGAATGTCCGTTACAGGAGCCGCCGTATTAGTCGGTATTATGGGTGTATTTAACGGATTAGGAAGAATTGCATGGGCATCTGTTTCCGATTATATTGGTCGTCCTAATGTATACACATTGTTTTTTGCGATTCAAATTGCTGCCTTTTTTGTATTGCCTCATTTACAAGACGCTATTACTTTCTCTATAATAGTATGTATCATAATGTCTTGTTACGGGGGAGGATTTGCATCGATCCCTGCGTATATTGGAGATATGTTCGGAACGAAACAGCTTGGTGCCATTCATGGCTATATACTGACAGCGTGGTCTGCAGCAGGGATTGCTGGTCCTAGGTTTGTCTCATGGATCAGAGACACGACAGGAAGCTATCAGGAGACGTTGATTGTCTTTTCCTGTATGTTCATCGTTTCACTGACAATCTCCTTATTAATCCGTTTGGATATTAAAAAGATTAAGTTGATGAATAAAGAAATTAGTAGAGGCAACAGCATTTAATAGGTTGGGGGTAAACCCCTGACCTTTTTTTGAGTTTTCCTCTTATGATTGGAGATTAGCAATATGGAAAACTTTAATAATCAGTTTATCATTTCCTTCATTATAATTGCCCTAGGCTATTGTTTGAAGAAGTGGCAGATCCTCAAGGAAAAAGACGGGGAAGCGATGGCACGCCTTATTTTTAATGTTACGTTGCCAAGTTTAATCATCGTAACATTTCATCGTATAACAATCGATTCCTCCCTGATGATGCTGATGGTCCTAGGCTTTGTATATGGTATCATTGTCGCAATATTAGGCTTGTTTTTATTCAGGAAGGAAGAGCGGAGAGATAAAGGGATGCTTGGCATGCTGATCCCTGGGTTTAACATAGGCTTGTTTGCTTATCCTTTAGTTCAAGGTATCTGGGGAGAAGCAGGATTAAAGTATTTCGGCATGTTCGATATTGGTAATGCTATTATTACATTTGGAGTCAGTTATTTAATTGGAAGCTATTATGCAAAGGAAGGCGTTGTGCTGAACTTCAAGCATGTTGCCGGCAAAATGGGCAAATCAATCCCGTTAATGACATATGTGGTCATATTTATCATTAATATTACCGGCTTGCCACTGCCGACTGCTGTTATAGACATCAGTTCTGTCATCTCTCAGGCTAATATGCCTCTGTCTTTACTGCTTCTAGGAATCTATTTGAATTTTTCATTTGAAAAAAGCCACTGGAAGGGCATTGGAAGGGTATTGGGGTTGCGCTATGGTGTCGGTTTACTTGTTGGAACATTAGGGTTCTTCCTTCTGCCAGTCGATGATATGTTCCGCTATACAGTCCTGATTGGACTTATTCTGCCGATGGCCTCCTCTGTATTACCTTACAGTGTAGAGTTTAAGTATAATCAGAGATTTGTCGGCACAGCAGCAAACCTGTCTATCCTTATCAGCTTTGTCTTGTTATGGGTAATAGGAAATATGATTGTGTAAACAAACAAGGCTATTCCTTTTGCAGGATAGCCTTGTTTTTATTTTGTAATAAAGTTTTCCGTATAATACGGCTGTGATTTTTCATTGAAAGCAACACCGACACCTAGGTAAGTAAAGCCTTCCTGCAGAATATTCTCCCGATGTCCTAAAGAGTTCATTAAACCTTCATGTGCAAAAATACTGCTGTATTGCCCGTAAGCAAGATTTTCACCAGCCATTGTATACTTAATGCCGTCAGAGAGCATCCGGTCAAATGGGGACTCACCATCGAGGTTTGTATGGTCGAAATAGTTGTTTTTCGCCATATCCTCACTGTGCTTCCTTGCGGTTACCTTTACATTATCTTCCCATGTCAATACGCCAAGACCGTTGTTAACCCTGCTGGCGTTCGTTAAATCAAACAGCTGGAATTCAAAGCCCTCTTCCAGTTGGGCGCTTCCGTCTGTATAGAAATCACTTCTGTCCTCTTCAAGCTCAGTTGTCACAATCTGCATTGCCGTTACTGTATTGTTTTCATGCTTATCAAAAAATACGGTGACATAACTGCCGTCCATCTCAAAAACTTCATAATCTCTGTCTTCTGGAAATTTATAACGGACAAAGCCTTTTGTCAGTTCATCGAGGGGATTTCCTAACGTCTTCAAGACACTGTCTTTACTGCTGCCTTTTTTCACTCCGTTTGTAGAGGAAATCAAATCTTGATTTGTATACAGCGCTGCTACCTTTTTATTGGAATCAAATCCTACCATAACAAAATTTTGATAGTTTTCGTGGTACGTATTCCATGATATGCCGTACTCATTCATAGATGTACGCTGCGGTTTACCTAATTCCTGCTCAACTGCTTCCTCCGAATCACCCATTTGAATATTATAAATGGAAAAGGTCTGATGAGCTGGTGTCTCTAATTCCGGTTTTTCTGCCTGCTTCGTCTGTTCCGTTTCCGCACCAGTATCCCAGTCTGGGAGGATATCTTGTGTATCTTGGAAAATCTGTTTACTTTGCTCAATAAATTTTTCAATAAAATTAGCAGCTTCCTGCTCGTTCACTTCGGCTTTTGCATAATCAATCGCATTCGGTATCGTTTCCGTGCCAAATTTATGCTGTATATATTGCACTCCGACGTAGACAATTAAAATGAGCAACGCCAGTTTTATAAGCCTTCTCAAAATTAAATCCCTCCATTTCCTCTCCATGATTGCCTGAATCAGGAAAAAACATAAGCAAATGATTAATTTTTGCTAGAAATTAACGAATATAGACAGACGTTTGAAGGGAATATATAGTTTCAAGTATACCATCTTCCAATAAGTGAAACATCTTTTGAGTAAGAGGAAAAACTTGCTAATCTATTGGCGAAAGACAGTATTACAGGCTGTAATGTTCATGTAATTTGGGCGTAATGGGCTAATTGATAAAAACATGCTATAATGAGCATGTAAAACAACAGCATGGATATAGTTTCCAAGCTATAAAGTGCTACATACTTGTAATGCAGCAATGTAATAACTAGAGAAATAGTCGTTTAAGAATTGTTTCAAGGGGGCATTACTAAGCATGATTAGGCACTAAAGGAGGCTACAAAATGCAATTAATTAGAGCCGATATAGACCAGCTTCTGCAAGACACGCTGGATCTGGCTAGCTGTGTCAGTGAATGGAACATCAAAACTATTGAGATTGATGATCTGCTCGAAGATACGAAAAACTGGAATTAAACTTATCTAATAAAGTCTAAATCACTTTTGAAAAGACGATCTTTCTTTTCCGAACTGATTTAGATTTTTTTTGTGACTAAAATTATTTTTTTAATTTATAAAATATTTTGAAAAATAGCAGGTTTTTTTCTTCGGTTGGCGAAACAATAGAGTATCTAAATATAAAGGAGCTGGCAATATGGAAAAAATGGATTTACAAGCAATTGAAACGAAGACAAAGGAAAATTTAGAACAATCCTTTGCTATTTTAGAACAATATTTACAGTTAGAAACAGTATCTGCGCAAAACAAGTTCATTCCAGAAACAGTGGAGTATATTTCTAATGTGATAAAGGATTTCGGAGGTGACGTTCAGGTGCTAGATGATCTTGGTGGAAACCCAGTTGTTTATGGATTTTTCCCAGCAGGAGAGAAGGGGGATTCGACTAGTACGCTTCTTTATTATAACCATTATGATGTGCAGCCTGCCGATCCTCTTGATGAATGGGTGACTGAACCGTTTGTACCTACCGTGCGCGACGGAAAACTGTTTGCAAGGGGAGTTTCTGATAATAAAGGGGACACAATCGCGAGACTTACAGCCATTAAAGTGCTACAGGAAACAGAAGGCGGTCTTCCCTGTAATATTAAGTTCCTTATTGAAGGAGAAGAAGAGATAGGAAGCCCTAACTTGACTCCTTATTTAGAAAAGTATGCTGAATTGTTTCAAGCTGATGCCTGCATTTGGGAATTTGGCGGAAAGGATGAACAAGAGCGGATCAGCATGGTAGCAGGCATTAAAGGGATGGCTTATATGGAGCTAACAGCAGTAGGTGCTGACATCGATATGCACTCCTCGGTAGGAGCGTATGTCGACAATGCAGCGTGGAGACTTGTTCATGCCTTAGCCTCTATGCGCAATGAACACAATGAAATTATTGTCGAAGGTTTTTATGATGGAATAACACCACCAACTCCTGCAGAGGAGGAGGTCGTTCAGTCATTGCCGTTCAATGAAGAAGCCGTTCAGGAGCTGTATGGGTTAAAAAGGCCTTTAATAACAGAGGCTTTAGGAAAGGACCCTCGTTATGCAATGGTTTTTGAACCGACAATGACAATTTGCGGGATCGAAAGCGGCTATACAGGGGAAGGAGCAAAAACAGTTCTGCCAAAAAGCGCAAAAATGAAGCTGGATTGCCGCCTTGTGCCTGGTCAAGATCCGAACCATATTTTTGAATGTGTTGTGAATCATTTGAAAAAGCATGGTTTCGATGATGTGTCTGTAAAGTTGATTAACGGTCAGAAAGCGTACCGCTCGGATTTCAGTCATCCGTTTATCAGTCATGTACAGCAGTCAGCTAAAGAGGTTTACAATAGTGATGTTGTGCTCGCACCAAACTCGGCAGGAACAGGACCGATGTTTGATTTTGGCAGAATTTTGAATTTGCCGATTGTCAGCACAGGAGTTGGCTGGGTCGGCAGCAAGGCTCACGCACCGAATGAGAGCATCCGCACATCAGATTATGAACAAGGAATTGTTTATATGGCCCATATGCTTAAAGGTTTTCCGGCAGCACTAAAGCAAGAGAAAATAGAACTGTAAGCAAATATTTTTTGGAAAGAAATATAGCGCCAGTCCATTTTGTGGCGCGTATTTCTTTTTATTTGTGCTATAACAATAAGATGGTTAAGCAAAAAAAGTTTTTAAAAAAATATATATTCCTCTTTTCCTCCAGAAAAGTTACGTTATAATAGATAGAAATAATAATTTACATATGAAGGAGTTTTTCAACGTGAGTGAACAAACAATCACAGTAACATTAGCTGCAGAAAAGAAACCGAAGCCAGATCCGTCTAAATTGGAATTCGGTAAAGTATTTACGGATCATATGTTCATGATGGACTATACAGTAGAGAACGGCTGGCATAATGCTCAAATTCTACCATATCAGCCAATCACGTTAGATCCTGCTTCAGTTATTTTCCACTACGGGCAAGCAGTTTTTGAAGGTATGAAAGCATATTTGACAAAAGAAGAAAAAGTATTGCTTTTCAGACCGGAAAAAAATATGGAACGTCTGAACAAATCAAATGAGCGTCTTTGCATTCCAGAAATTGATGAGGATTTCGCTCTTGATGCTTTAAAGCAGCTGATTAATATTGATAAAGATTGGATTCCATCAGGAGAAGGAACTTCCCTGTATATCCGTCCTTTCGTTATTTCTACACAACCATTTTTAGGTGTTGCGGCTTCTATCAGCTATAAATTCATGATCATCTTGTCACCGGTTGGTTCATACTACAAAGAAGGTGTTAAACCTGTAAAAATCTTTGTTGAAAATGAGTATGTCCGTGCCGTTGCTGGCGGAACTGGCTCTGCAAAAACAGCTGGTAACTACGCAGCAAGCTTAAAAGCGCAGCAAATCGCTACACAAAAAGGCTATTCTCAAGTATTATGGCTTGATGGAGTCGAAAAGAAATATGTAGAAGAAGTAGGCGCGATGAACGTATTCTTCAAGATTGGTGATGAAGTTATTACACCAGCATTAAACGGAAGCATCCTTGAAGGTGTGACAAGAAGAAGCGTCATGGATCTTCTTAAACATTGGGACATCCCTGTAGTTGAACGCAGAATTTCTGTTGAAGAGATTTTTGAAGCTCATAAAAATGGTGAGTTGAAAGAAGCATTCGGTACAGGAACAGCAGCGGTTATTTCTCCAATTGGTGAGTTCTTATGGAATGAAACATCCATTACTCTTAATAACGGAGAAACTGGCGAGCTTGCGAAAAAAGTCTATGATACATTGACAGACATCCAAAACGGAAGAGCAGAAGATCCGTTTGGCTGGACAGTCGAAGTATAAAATAAAAGAGCCGCTGTCAATCATGGCAGCGGCTCTTTTAATTATGTTGTCTGTGTTTCCCTGTACAAAGGAAGTGTGCAGCAGCGGAAGGCTCCGCCTGACTTAATGATTTCCGTTATATCAACCTCAATCACTGTAAAACCGCGTTTGCGCAGCTCACTATTTACACCTTTATTAATGGGAAGACTGATGACTTTTTTATGACCGATAGATAGTACATTTGTTCCGAGTGTTGCTTGCTCTTCCTTTGTCACCTCAATGAGAGAATACCGCTTCTTTAACAATTCCAATTTATCTTTATCAATTTCCCCAGGATAAATCAGCGCATCATGCGGCGAAAGAATATTGAATACACAATCAAGATGTAAAAAGCTGTCTGTGAATGGAACAGCAATCACTTCATAGTTAGGCAGCAAGCTTTGAAGATGATTAATGGCTTGTTCATTTGTGCGATTGCTGACACCGACATAAATGGTCGAGCCGTCAATCAGCACATCACCGCCTTCAATCTTGTCACTGTTTAATTTCGTAAAAGAAATTTCCTGCTCGTTCAGCCAGTTTAACAGAACATGCTCTTCTCCTTTACGGACATCATGCCCCATTTTCGCAACGAACATTTGATCACCAAGTGTAAAGCCGATATCCCTAGTAAATACCTGTTCAGGGAATTGCTTCTCAGCAGGAAGGAGCACAACTTCAATGCCTTCAGCTTTCAAAGCTTCAACAAAGCCTTGATGCTGTTTAACAGCTAATTCTGTATCAATATTTTCTTTCATATACTGCTTTTGGATCGCATTTATTGGTTCTTTAATAGTCATATATAATGGAGATGTTAAAATCACTTTTTTTAATGGGGCATATTCGCTGTGGCTCCCAATCAACAATTGATCATTCTTCATATTAATCCTCCATTTTTTAAGTTTTGGGCAATCCATTCACAAGCTGACAAAATAAGCTTTTAAGCGTTTAAAATAAATTTTTCGACCGCTTTGGCAACTCCGTCATTATTGTTTGTATCTGTTACATAATCGGCTATTAGCTTAATGTCGTCAGGAGCGTTGCCCATTGCAATGCCAAGACCTGCAAATTCAATCATTGCGGCATCATTATAGCTGTCTCCCATTGCGATAACTTCTTCTCTTGTGATGCCAAGGCGATCAATCAATAATGATAGGCTTGTGCCTTTAGTAACACCTTTCTCCGTGAATTCAAGGAAAAAAGGTTTGGAGCGCATAACACTCAGTTGCTCTGAAAGTTCTGTCTGTAATACTTTCTCCACATTTTTCAGAATATCCTCTTCTTTAACCATTAATACCTTTACAACAGGGTCTTTTATGTAATCAACAAAGTTAGGCACAGCTTTGATTGGCAGCCCAGTTATTTGTGCTTCAATCTCCGTAAATGGATTGTTTTCTTCTGTCACAATAGTATCGCCAACATATGTATGAAGCCAAACCTTTTCTCTTTTACTCAATTCAAACAGCTGGTGTACAACCTCTGGTAAAAGCGTACTGCTGAAAATCTCTTCATTCGTTCGGCAATTGGTGATTTTCGCGCCGTTAAATGAAAGGATATAGCTGCCATAATCAGACAGATGTAGTTCTCTTGCAGTATCCCACATCGCAAACGTAGGTCTGCCTGAAGCAAGAACTACCTTAACCCCTTGTTCCTGTGCTTTAATCAATGCTGCCTTTGTCGCTTCTGAGACCGTATGGTCATCCTGAAGCAATGTGTCATCCATGTCTAGTACAATCATTTTATATTTCATTTGTATCTCCTTAAAAAAATTTATTCTACATCTTAAGAATACATGAATATCAGTTGAGATTATAGCGGAAAGGGAGATTTTTTTCTTATTAGAAAAAGGGAGAAATTACCTCGAAAAAGTATTTGAATTATCAGAAAATTGTTGCTATAATATAAAAAAGCAAAGGGGTTGATTCAAATGGAAAAGTATTTATTAAATGCACCACAACAGTCTGAAGGAAATGTAGTTGATTCTTTATTAGCTGAAATGGTCTTGGAGAAAGCCCTTTATAATTTCAAGAAACAGAGTCTAAAAAAGCAGATTGATGCAACATTAATCGCTGGTGATAAGCCTGAGTTTCTTCGTTTAACAGAAGAACTAAACAAGTTGATCTCCTAAATAGTTTTTATAATAGTCGTTATATATCAAAGCATGGAGATGCAAATCTTCATGCTTTTTGTTGTTCGTTTGAAAAAAATGAAAAAGGACACCAAAAATGGTGTCCTTACGTTATTGAGGCAATAAACTGTGCTCCACATAGCACATTAGCGTTTATTGACTTATTCAATAGAGCTCATCGCAGAAATAAATATACCATATCTATTAATTTGTTGCAAGCTATTATTTTTTTATAGTCAAATTAGCTGCAATAAAGACGGAATATTTCTCCCAAAACCGCCCTTTTTTGCGTTATAATCTAGTTATACTATTGGGGTAAAGGGTGGGAATGATATATGACAACAATGTGTAAAGTGGCTGAGTACATAGAGGAAAATACAGAAGTCCTTGCTCATAGAATAGTAGAGGGAGTTCTCAGCAGTTTAGATTTAAGCATCCCTGATGACGAGAGAAATAATGCATTTCTCATGTATAAAGAGTTTTTAGGGTTTTTAGGCAAGTCACTTAATACAGGTGTGTCAGGAGTGCCAGCGGATTTAATTGCTTGGAGTAAGCACAATGCTGAACAGCAATTGAACGCAGGAGGAAGAATTTCAGAAATCGTTATCCGCTACCAGCCGACAAGGAAGATTTTTAATGAGCTGCTGACAGAGTTAAGCATTAAGTTTGGACTAGCTCTTAGTGAGAATGCTTTTTTAATAAAAATGGTTGACGATATACTCGACACTAGCTTAAGTGAAACAGTCTCCACTTATGAATGTTTATCAGAAAGTTACCGAAAGAAAGCCCAGCAGGAATTGGCGGAGCTGTCTGCCCCAGTTGTGCTTGTAAAAGAAGGTGTAGCTGTTCTGCCGCTTGTTGGCTTAATCGATGCCTACAGAGCTTCGTATATAATGGAAAAAGTAGTCCCCCATATAGCTGGGCTTCAGCTTGAATATCTTATTACAGATTACTCTGGCATTAAAAATATAGATTCGGAAATCGCTTCTTATCTGTACCAATTAGGCGAGGTGCTTCAGCTCCTTGGCATCAAGGTCATTGTAACCGGCTTGCGTCCGCAGCTTGCTCAAACAGTTGTGGAAACAAGATTAAATATGGCGGCAATCAAGGTTTATGCTAATCTTAAGCAGGCACTGGAGTCTTTGAAGTAACCGATTTAAAGTTATTTTTATATAAGTACAGCACCGCTTGGTAACACCAAGGGTGCTTTTTTGTTTTTGGCCGAGTTCAATCGTTTGACTATTTAAGTGCGAGAATATTAAGATGACATTACTTCAATAATTCACCCTGATAAAGGCATACTACAGGAGTGAAGCAGAAGTTCATTTAATCAAGAAACATTATGTAAATATAATTTAAAAGGAGTGTTAATTTTGAGCAATCAATCCGAAAAGCTTTTCCAACCATTGAACTTGGCAAATAAGCTGGAACTGAGAAATCGTTTAGTAATGGCGCCAATGACTAATTTCTCATCAAACGAGGACGGCACAGTTACCAAAGCTGAGGTTGACTATTATGCTAGACGTTCTAAAGGTGTCAGCATGGTTATTACTGCATGTACATATGTAACAGAAAACGGCAAAGGCTTCCCGGGAGAATTTGCTGCATATTCTGATGAATTCATTCCGTCTTTAAGAGAACTTGCATCTGCAATAAAAAAAGAAGGGGCGAAAGCAATTCTGCAAATCTTCCATGGCGGCAGATCTTGTCCTCCAAACCTAGTGCCTAATGGTGAGCTTGTAAGTGCCAGCGATGTTGCACAAGACAATAATCCAGCTCCTAGACCTTTAAAAGAAGAAGAGATTCTTGAAATTATCACAGCGTTCGGTGAAACAACAAGACGTGCTGTGGAAGCAGGGTTTGATGGTGTTGAAATCCATGGCGCAAACGGATATTTGCTTCAGCAGTTTTATTCACCGCACACAAATAGACGCAACGACAAATGGGGCGGTACTCTAGAGAATAGAATGGCATTCCCGCTTGCTGTTGTTGATGCTGTGAAAAAAGAAGCAGAAAAAGCAACAGAGCCATTTATTGTTGGTTATCGTTTCTCTCCAGAAGAACCGGAAACTCCAGGTTTAACGATGGAGGAAACATTTGCCTTGATTGATGCACTTGCAGACAAAAACCTAGATTATTTGCATGCTTCCTTACAAGAGTTCTGGTCAGCACCAAGACGTGGCGCTGATGATAGCAAATCCAGAATTGAATGGATTATCGAGCGTGTCAATGGACGTGTGCCAGTGATTGGTGTCGGCAGCGTGTATACAGCAGATGATGCAAAAAAAGCCTTTGAAACAGATATTGATCTTTTAGCTATTGGCCGTGAGCTCATTATCGATCCTGATTTTGTTCAAAAAATCGAGGAAGGCAGAGAAAGTGAAATTGTTTCTGTATTAGATAAAAGCAAGCAGAAGGAACTGGTAGTGCCAGATCCGCTTTGGAATGCAATTATCAACTCTCCTGGCTGGTTCCCAGGAGTATAAGCAATTCTTGCCCCCCCGGCGATTATCTCCGGGGGTCTTTCTTTAACAGCGCAAAAGATTCATGACAAATTAGTTTCCTGCATAAACTAATCATCTAAAGCAGAAAATTTTTCTGCTAAAACAATAGTGTTAATTTTTGGACAGGAGTAAATGCTATCCATTATGATGGAATAAACTTAATCAAATGAGGAGGCTGCAGATGATTTCTTATAAAGACAGAAATGAAGTAAAAGACATAGAGAAATGGAATCTTAGTGATCTGTACGAAACAGAGCAAGCTTGGAAAGCAGATTTGGACATAGTCAGTGAAAAGGTTGGCGAGATTGCTACCTACAATGATAATATAAACGATGCCAAAAGCTTGCTTGCCTATCTAAAGCTATCTGAAGAAATCGGTTACATATATAGGAAGGTTTTCGCTTACGGCATGCTGCTGCTTGATACAGATACCAGAAATAACAGCGCTCAAAGTCTTGTAGACCAAGCGAGAAGTGCAGGGCAAAAATGGAGCAGCGCAAGCTCGTTTTTTATGCCGTATCTTTTAAGCCTGGAAGAGAGCCAATTAAAAGCATATATTGCGCAAGAAGAAGGCTTGAAATATTTTGAAAAGGATTTGCTTGAGTCGTTTGCCTATAAAAAGCATGTTTTAAGCAAAGAAAAGGAAGAGATCTTATCAGAATTAGGGGAGTCCCTGTCTGTTCCAAGCCAAGTGTTCGGGATGATTAATAATGCAGATATTAAGTTTGGTGAGGTGACAGATGAGAACGGAAACAAAGTAGAGCTGACAAGAGGTATGTATTCAAAGCTGATGGAAAGCGATGATAGAGAAAAAAGAATCGAGGCCTACAAGGCATACTATCAACCTTATCTCGGACTCAAGAATACAATTGCAGCAACTTTTTCATCTGCAGTCAAAAATAATGTTAAAACATCCAAACTGCGCAATTATCCTTCAGCCCTTGAAAAAAGTTTGTTTGGTGATCGGGTTCCAAAGGAAGTTTACGAGAACCTGATAGAATCAACTAGAAATAATTTAAAATATATGGATGAATATATGCAATACCGCAAGCAAAAATTAGGTGTCGATGAGCTGCATGCATATGACTTAAGTGTTCCCCTTGCAGGCGAGGCAGCGAAGCAGGAAATCTCATTTGATGAAGCCTATGATATTATGCTGAAAAGCTTAGAGCCGCTTGGGTCTGAGTATATTGATGTTTTGAAAAGCTTTAAGGAAAAACGTTATTTTGATGTGAGAGAGACACCGGGGAAAAGGTCGGGAGCTTATAATCTAGGAGTATACGGGGTACACCCATTCATCCTGTTGAATCACCGAGATGACCTTGACAGTCTTTTTACATTGGCGCATGAGTGCGGCCATGGGATGCATTCTTATCTCAGCAATAAGCATCAGCCGGCAATCAGTGCAGGATACAGCATTTTTGTAGCTGAAGTTGCATCAACAGTCAATGAAGTCTTGCTGATTCGGTATCTGTTAAAAACAGAAACAGATCCGAAAAAACGGGAGCATTTATTGAACCACTTTATCGACAGCTTTAAAGGGACTTTCTTCACGCAAGTAATGTTTAGCGAGTTCGAAAAAGAGGTACATGAGAAAGCAGAAAAGGGAGAACCGCTAACACTTGATTTTTTCAATGAGACTTATGAGACTCTTTTTAAAGCTTACAATGGCAGCGAGCTAGTCCTTGATGATGAAGTGAAGCACGGGTGGTCAAGAATTCCGCATTTTTATCGTCCGTTCTATGTTTATAAGTATGCAACAGGCTTTGCTTCTGCTATTACAATTGCTGATAAGCTTTTGGAAGGCAAACAGGAAGACTTGGATAGCTATTTAGAATTCTTAAAGAGCGGCAGCTCAGAATTCCCATTAGACTTGCTGAAAAAAACAGGTGTTGACTTAACTACTCCAGAACCAATAGAACATGCAATGTCTATTTTCCACTCTCTTGTAGAAGAGATGACAAAAAAGGGTTAAAAATTGGTTAAAGCCGTATACTTTGTATACGGCTTTCTTGAACCGTTAGGAACAAGTTGCATAAAAATTAATTATTTTGCATAAAATTTTTATTGGTATTTTTCTAGAATGGAGAAAAACTCAATCACGTAATGATAGAAAGTTTGTACAGACGGCGGCAGCTCTCGGTTTTTGGGAATGATAATACCGACCGTACGGCTGATTGCAGGATTCTCAATTGGCACCCTTGCTGTGAATTTTGGAACATTATCATAAAAGGTGCTTTCAGGAAGCAATGTCACTCCCATTCCAGCTGAAACTAACCCTTTAATAGCATCTAAATCCTCTCCCTCAGAACTTATATTCGGCAAAAAACCTTCTTGTTTACAAGCATCATAAGCTATTTTTTGCAAAATATAACCTTTCGGAAACAATACAAATGATTCATTTCGTAAATCCCTTAGCCGAAGTGTACGTCTTTCGGACAACGGATGATTGCTTGGGAGAAGGGCAAAGATTTTTTCTGTAAATAATATATTCCCTTTTAAATCAAAATCATCTGTCGGTACAGGGCCTAATAACGCTAAATCCAGATCTCGATTTTTTACCGCATCGATTAAGAAACTGTATGAGCCTTGTCGCAATTGAAAGGCTATGTTCGGATGCCTTTCTTTAAAAGCGGAAATTATCGTCGGCAGCAAATGACTGGCAAGGCTTGTCGGAAACCCGATTTTAATGGAGCCTCTTTCTGGATCTAAATAAGCATCAATTTGTTCTTTAGCACGATCTACTGCTTTCATAATCGCAAGGGAATGAGTTAAAAATATTTTACCAATTGATGTCAATTTGACATTTCGTCCTTCTCTTTCAAATAGAGGGACACCTAGCTCGTCTTCCAAATTAGCAATTTGTCTGCTTATAGCGGATTGCGCTACATGTAGGCGTTCAGCAGCTTCTGATACATGTTCTCTTTCTGCAACTTCGATGAAATATTTCAGTTGTCTTAATTCCATTTTTTAGGTTAATCCTCCTATTCATCTCAATATTAGATTACTTCTATCCAAATAATATATTGTATATATGAATTTGCATAGTATAATTGGGTTATCTGAACAAAAAAAAGTGTTAGAAAATCTGACAGGGGTGGTTGAAATGACGTACAACCAATTAGCTAAAGCACAAGGTCTATACCGACCTGAATTTGAACATGATGCGTGTGGAATCGGGTTATTTGCTCATATTAAGGGGATGGCAACTCACGACATCGTTTCAAAGGGACTAAGCATGCTATGTAAATTGGATCATCGCGGTGGTCAAGGCAGCGATCCGTTGACCGGAGATGGATCCGGATTAATGGTTCAAATTCCAGATGCATTTTTCCGCAAGGAGATTACGGATTTTGAATTGCCAGAGCGCGGACAATATGGTGTCGGAATGGTTTTCTTTTCAAAGGACGATCCAAACAGACATGAAATTGAAAATAAGATAAATGAATATATCGAGCTTGAGGGCCAAGAGCTACTCGGCTGGCGTACTGTACCTACAGATGTCAGAAAAATCGGAAAAGTCGCTCAAAAGAGCTGTCCTGTAATTCGACAAGTGTTTATTAAAAATAATAATGGTTTAGAGAAGCTTGGTTTCGAACGCAAGCTTTATATTATCCGTAAATTATCTGAAAATTGGGGCAAGGCAGAAGAAAGAGAATTTTACTTTGCGAGTCTGTCTACGAGCACCATTGTATATAAAGGGCTGTTAACTTCTGATCAAGTAGAAACATTCTATCTTGATGTGCAAGACCCAGAATTCGTGTCCGCATTTTCTATTGTGCATTCACGTTTCAGCACAAATACTTTTCCAAGCTGGGAAAGAGCCCATCCAAACCGTTATTTGATCCATAACGGAGAAATTAACACATTGCGCGGTAACTTCAATTGGATGAAGGCAAGAGAACAGCAATTTGTGTCAGAAGCTTTCGGTGATGACCTGCAAAAGGTTCTGCCAATTCTTGATGCAAATGGAAGTGATTCATCTGTTTTCGATAACGCCTTGGAATTCTTCATTCTTGCAGGCCGTAAGCCGGCTCATGCAGCAATGATGCTTATCCCGGAGCCTTGGACAGAGAACCCTCACGTGACTGGCGAGAAAAGAGCATTTTATGAGTTTCATAGTGCAATGATGGAGCCATGGGATGGTCCGATGGCCATCACATTTACAGATGGTAAGCAAATCGGGGCAATATTAGACCGAAACGGTTTACGTCCTGCTCGTTATTATGTGACAAAAGATGATTATATTGTGTTCTCCTCCGAAGTAGGTGTTGTACCGGTAGAAGAAGAAAACATTCTATATAAAGACCGTTTAAGCCCAGGAAAAATGCTGTTAATAGACTTAGAGGAAGGCAGAATCGTTTCTGACGATGAGCTGAAAAGCGAAATTTCATCACAAGAGCCGTATGCAGAATGGCTGGAGGAAGTTGTTAAGCTAGAGCAATCGGAAAACGATGAAGCAGAGTCTTTCCAAGATTTACTGACACGCCAGCGTGCTTTCGGATACACGTATGAAGATATCCAAAAAAACTTGCTGCCTGTTGTAACAGAAGGCAAGGATCCAATCGGTTCAATGGGGAATGACACGCCGCTTGCTGTATTGTCTGAAAAGTCCCAATCATTATTCAACTACTTCAAGCAGCTGTTCGCCCAAGTAACCAATCCTCCTATTGATGCAATCAGGGAGCATGTGGTCACATCAACATTGACTTGGTTAGGAGCTGAAAGCAACCTGCTGCACCCGACGGCTGAGAATTGTCGCCGCATTCAGTTGGAAGGTCCAATCCTTTCTAATGCTGAAATCAATCAGCTGAAAGCAAATGAGCTGTACGGATTTACAGCACAAAGCTTTGCAGCGACTTTCACAGATAACTTGGAGATGAGTCTTCAAAGCCTGTTGAAGCAAGCAGAAAATGCCATTGCTGAAGGTGTTAGCCTGTTAATTGTAACGGATAGAGGAATGAATCAAGAACAAAAAGCTATACCTGTCCTGTTAGCAGTCAGCGCACTGCACCAGCATTTAATTGAAAAAGGACTTCGATCAAAGGTTAGTATCATCGTAGAATCAGGTGAAACACGAGAGGTTCATCATTTCGCGAGCTTAATCGGTTTTGGTGCAGATGCTATCAACCCGTATTTAGTGTATGCGACTTATCAGAAGACAATTGAAGATGAATTGCTGAACATTTCCTACGAGGAAGCTGTAGCACGCTATAATCTTGTAATTACTGAAGGTGTCGTTAAAGTAATGTCCAAAATGGGTATCTCTACCGTGCAAAGTTACCGCGGAGCCCAAATCTTTGAAGCAGTCGGCATTGGCCAAGAGGTTATCGATAAATACTTCGCTGGAACTGTATCACAATTAGGCGGAATAGGTATAGAAACGATTGCAAAAGAAGCTGCTGACAGACATGATGCAGCATATGCAAATATTCTGGATGAGACTTTAGATTCTGGAAGTGAGTTCCAATGGAGAAAAGGCGGAGAACATCACGCGTTCAATCCAAAGACAATTCATACATTGCAATGGGCATGCCGAAAAGCTGATTACAGCTTATTTAAGCAATATTCAGAGGCAGCAAATGAAGAGAGATTAAACTTCTTGAGAAATTTGTTTGCCTTTAATGCTAACCAGAATCCAATTGATCTAGAAGAAGTCGAATCAGTTGAATCCATTGTAAAAAGGTTTAAAACAGGAGCTATGTCCTTTGGATCGCTTAGTAAGGAAGCGCATGAAACATTGGCAATTGCAATGAACCGTCTAGGCGGCAGCTCAAACAGCGGGGAAGGCGGAGAGGATCCAGCCCGTTACGAGCTTGATGTGAATGGCGACAATCGAATCAGCGCCATTAAACAGATTGCATCAGGACGTTTTGGTGTAAAAAGTCATTATTTAATAAATGCCCGCGAATTGCAAATCAAGATGGCGCAGGGTGCAAAGCCTGGGGAAGGCGGACAGCTGCCAGGAAACAAAGTATATCCTTGGGTTGCAGACGTAAGGGGCTCTACTCCGGGAGTTGGCTTAATTTCACCTCCGCCGCATCATGATATTTATTCTATTGAAGATTTGGCACAGCTTATTCACGATTTGAAAAATGCGAACCGTGATGCTCGAATCAGTGTGAAGCTTGTTTCAAAAGGCGGAATCGGCACGATTGCTGCAGGTGTGGCAAAAGGTGCGGCAGATGTTATTGTTGTTAGCGGCTATGATGGCGGTACGGGTGCATCACCAAAAACAAGTATCAAACATACTGGTCTTCCGTGGGAGCTTGGATTAGCTGAAGCACATCAAACATTAATGCTTAACGGTTTGAGAAGCAGAGTTGTCCTAGAAACAGACGGAAAGCTGATGACAGGTAAAGATGTTGTGCTGGCAGCATTGCTTGGCGCAGAAGAATTTGGCTTCGCAACAGCACCGCTCATCGTCTTAGGATGTGTAATGATGCGTGCTTGCCACTTGGACACATGTCCAGTCGGGATTGCCACACAAAATCCAGATCTTCGTTATAAATTTGCTGGAGATCCAGATCATGTTGTCAACTTCATGCGTTTTGTCGCAGAAGAAGTAAGAGAGATTATGGCACAATTAGGCTTCCGCACTGTTGATGAGATGATTGGAAGAACAGATGTATTAACTGTCGGTGAGAATGCTAAAAACCACTGGAAAGCAAAAGATCTTGATTTAACTAAGCTTCTTTACCAAGTGGATGGAATTAGAACATTCCAAACGCCGCAAAACCATAAAATTGCAGAAAGCATTGATATGAGAAAAATCCTGCCTGCAGTAGAAAAAGCGATTCAAAATGGCGAAAACATTGACCTGCACTACCATGTACGCAATACAGATCGTGTTATCGGTACAATTGTCGGCAGTGAAATTTCTAAAAAGTATGGAGAGCAGGGATTGCCTGAAGATACAATCAATCTGCATTTATCAGGGTCTGCAGGCCAAAGCTTAGGTGCATTTATTCCAAAAGGATTGACAATCCGCTTGAACGGCGATGTGAATGACTATGTTGGAAAAGGCTTATCCGGCGGTAAAATCGTCATTAAGACTCCATCAGTTGAATCGTTTTCTGCTCAAGATAATGTTATTGCAGGAAATGTTGCATTCTATGGTGCAACTAGCGGTGAAGCCTTCATTAACGGTAAAGCAGGAGAGCGTTTTGCAGTCCGAAACAGCGGAGCTAGCATTGTAGTTGAGGGTATTGGTGATCATGGTCTGGAATATATGACAGGCGGGGAAGTAGTCATCCTTGGTGAAGTCGGCAAAAACTTCGGTGCAGGTATGTCTGGAGGAATTGCTTATGTATTGCCAAGCGACAAGGACAGCTTTAAGGATCTTTGCAATATGGAAATGATTCTGCTTGAAGAATTGACAGATAAGGCAGAGTTGGAGAGAGTAAGGACTTTAATCAGTAAACATGCGGAACAAACAGACAGCTTCTCAGCACAGCAAGTGTTAAACAGCTGGGAGAAAAATGCTGCTAAATTCGTAAAAATAATCCCTAAAGATTACAAACGGATGATCAGCCAAATCCAAGAAGGCATTGACCATGGATTAACGCAAGAAGAAGCGGAAATGAAAGCTTTTGAGAGCAACTCAAACCAAGGCAAAAAAAAACAGCAAACTACTAAGATGACTTTAGCAGTTCGGTAAGAAAGGAGAGAAAACAATTGGGCAAAGCGACGGGTTTCATGGAATATAAAAGAGAGGAAGCGGAAGAAAGGTCTCCCCTCTCCCGCATTAACGATTTTAAGAAGTATTCTGCTCCTTTCTCTGACGAGGTGCTAAGCAGACAAGGTGCACGATGTATGGATTGCGCCACACCATTTTGCCATATCGGGATGGAAATCGGAGGAAGCACCTCCGGTTGCCCGATTCATAACTTGATTCCTGAATGGAATGATTTAGTTTATAAAGGAAGATGGAAGGATGCACTTGAAAGATTGCTGAAAACAAACAACTTCCCTGAATTTACAGGAGCAGCATGTCCTGCCCCTTGTGAAGGGTCTTGTGTCCTTGGCATTTCCGATCCAGCTGTAGCGATTAAGAATATTGAGAAAACTATTATCGATAAAGGGTTTGAAAACGGCTGGATTTCACCAAGAATACCATCACACCGTACAGGCAAGAAAGTAGCGATTGTCGGTAGCGGTCCTGCTGGCCTTGCCAGCGCTGATCAGCTTAACCAGGCGGGGCACTCTGTCACTGTATTTGAGCGCTCTGATCGTCCTGGCGGGCTGTTGATGTACGGTATCCCTAACATGAAGCTGGAGAAAAAGGATGTTGAAAGAAGAGTTAACCTCCTGACACAGGAAGGAATTGATTTTGTCACAAATACGGAAATCGGTAAAGACATTACGGCTGAAGAGCTAAAAGCTCAGTTTGATGCAGTTATCCTTTGTACTGGAGCGCAAAAGCAAAGAGATTTAAATATCGAAGGCAGAGAAGCAAATGGCGTTCATTTTGCAATGGATTATTTGACACAATCAACGAAGAGCCTGCTTGATCCAAGTCTAGGTAAACCGAGCATTGATGCAGAGGGCAAGGATGTTATCGTGATCGGCGGCGGTGATACTGGGGCAGACTGTGTTGCAACAGCACTTCGTCAAAAATGCAAAACAGTTGTTCAGTTCGGAAAACACCCACAGCTAGGATTAGCTCGTGCTACTGATAATATGTGGCCTGCTTTCCCTCATGTTTTCACACTTGATTATGCGTATGAAGAAGCACAAAAGCAATTTGGTAAAGATCCTCGTGAGTACAGCATCCAAACAACGAAAATGGTGCATGACGAAGAGGGGAACCTGAAGGAGCTTCATACAGTGCAAATGGAGAAAATCAGACAAGAGGACGGCAGATTTTTATTTAAAGAGATTCCTGGCTCAGAAAAGGTTTGGCCTGCTCAGCTAGTGTTTATTGCGATTGGATTTGAAGGTCCAGAACAATCTGTTCTTTCTCAGTTTGGTGTAGATACACGCAATAACAAAATTGCCGCTAAATATGGCGAATTTGAAACAAATGTAGATGGCGTTTTTGCAGCAGGTGATGCAAGAAGAGGCCAAAGCTTAATTGTATGGGCAATAAATGAAGGCCGAGAAGTTGCGTATAAAGTAGATCAATATTTGATGGGTGTAACTTGTTTGCCAACCGTTAATGCATAATTATTTTCTGGTATCCTAAAGGATGCCAGTTTTTTTTATGGAAGAAGAATAAATCATACATAAAATGGGTAAAAAAATGAAAATGTGTTTACCCTTTTTATTATCTTTTTTCATCTAATAGTATATAATGGGTAAAAATCAAGGGCTGTCCTCGTAATAGAGCAATTAATATTTAAGTTTTTTGGACATTGCCTGCAACAATTCAAGGGGAGTGTCGGAGATGAGAGATGTAAGACTGACAGATATTTTTAAACACCATATTGCGCAGAAGTATATTACGCGATCAGGATTAGCTCATGCTCTGGCCGTAGCTTATCATGCTTTTGAGTTGGCTAAAGAAAGAAATATAGATGTGGATAATGCCGCTAAAGCAGGATTTCTTCATGATATGGGACATTATACGTGGTATAAGGACGGTAAATGGGATTATCAGCTGTATAAAAAAAATGATATTCATCCTATTAAAGGGGCAGAAAGAGCACATAAACTCCTTATCAGACTCGGTGAAAATCCGGTTAAAGCAAAAGAAATTGCATTAGCTGTTTTGTTTCATACAGACAGTTTCATTCCTGGAGGAAATGTCATCCTAACACCGCTGCAGGAAATTGTTAAAGCAGCAGACGAAAAGGATGAGGAGCCAGGCGGGCATCACCATTACCGGACGATAAGTATTAAAAGAGCAATAGAGAGCTTGGAAAGACTAGACGAAAAAATTGATAAATATATCACCCAAGACGAAGATAAAACGGAAGGAAAGTAGGCAATTATGCCCCTTTTCCTTCCGTTTTTTTGCATTATTGCATAATTGCAAAGAGCGGAAAAATAATAAAGGGAAATTAACGAATAGGAGTATTATCATGACAGCTAAAATGATACTTTATATAAGTTTGCTTCTCCCGTGGTTTTCCTTGCTGTTTGCTAATAAGAAGCGCATTAAAAAGTATATACCTGTAATAATTTTAACGGTTTTTTTAATGACAATCATTTTTCAAATAGCGTTTCATTATAAATGGTGGATTATTCATACATATATTGTTCCATGGGGATATATGATTGATGTTAGCTTCGCATATGGGCTATTTCCGGTAGGAACGTTTTGGATATTTTATTTCACAAGCAGCCGCTTTATTATTTTTACGATTACGAACATCATCATGGATACATTAATGGCATTTGCAGTGCTGCCAGGCTTAAGTAAGCTTCATATTGCTGAATATAAAGGGATTGCTCCATGGCAGTATTTTTTAATCATGTACGGACTTTCGTTTATCATATATGGTTATTATGTTTGGCAGCAGAGGATATACAAGGAAGACCCTTGAGTCTTCCTTTTTTCATTCATGATGACAATTTGGTGCTATAATAAAAAAATCATTAAGAAGTTAGAAGGGAATACAATGATAAGCACCTCTAGATATATAAAAGAATGGCAGCTTGCTCTTCAGCAGGAAATAAATCATTTAAAAAGGTTCTCCAGTACGAAAATAGCGTTATTTAATGGCCAACATCTTCAAACAGAGGAGAACTATACATATTATTTTGAAAGCATTTCTTTCGTTAAAATACCTATCGGTTCATCGGTTGTCCTTACTTGGGGGAAAGCCAAGATTAACGGCCGCATACTGTCTTCAGATGGTAAAAGCTTAATCCTCCAGATTGACAAATCAATCGGCGATTATGTGTCAGAAGCTTTTGTTAGCCACGATCCTTGGGAGCTTTTGGAGCAGCTGATGATCCGGTTTGATGCGATTAAGGAAAATAAGACGAAAAGAATGCGAATTAAAAGGCTGATGAATCCTTCCATGCCTGCGAAGCATCCCCAGGATATGATTAAAAACCATGTTCATGATCTTTCCTTGAGAAGCAAGTATAATCCCATCACCTTTGTATGGGGACCGCCGGGAACAGGTAAAACATATACATTAGCAAGAGTTGCCCTCCAAAAATATTGGAAGGGAAAAAGGATTCTTCTCCTGTCTCAAAGCAACCAAGCAGTAGATGTGCTCATGAAGGAAATAACGAAAACAGCACAAAACAAAAAAAGATTTAAAATTGGCGATATTCTCCGGTATGGAGGCAATGCAGCAGAAATGGATATGCACGATGAAAAAATAACAACAAGTGCACTTCTTGACGAGAAGGACAAAGCTTTAGCTGTTCAAAAACAAGAATTGTTAGATGAAAAGATTAAATTAAAAAGAGATTTAGCGAGATCCTTCAGTAGCAGAGATTCACAAGCTCTACTTAAAATGGAGGAACAGATTGCAAGAGTATTAGAAAAAATACGAAAAAAAGAATTGCAGTTTATTAAAAAGGCGATGGTAGTTGGCACTACACTTGCTAAAGCTGCGACAGACCCAGCTATTTATGAGGATGAATATGATCTTATTCTCCTTGATGAAGCAAGTATGGCCTATGTGCCGCAAACAGCCTTTGCAGCTTCACTTGGAAAGCGATTGATCGTTTGCGGCGACTTTAAACAATTGCCTCCGATTGCAGCAAGCAGAAGCGAAGCAGTGAATAAATGGCTGAAAGAGGATATTTTCCATGCGTCAGGCGTTGCCGACAGTGTAGCATCTGGGTCCCTTCATCAGCATTTGCTGTTACTGAATGAACAGAGAAGGATGCATCCAAGCATATCGTCTTTTACTAATAAGCATATTTATCACTCACTTGTTTCCGATCATCCAACCGTTTCATCATCGCGAAAAGCGATCACAGAAAAAGGTCCTTTTCCGAAAGAAGCCAATATCCTCTTGGATACAAGTAATTTTGGCTATTATGGCGGCTTTGAAAAAGGTACAAAATCACGTATTAATCTCATGCATATGCTGCTCTCCTTACAGCTGATTGTCGAAGCATGGAAAAGCGGAATAAGAAGCATTGGCTATGTGACGCCATATAGAGCTCAAAGTGAACTGATGGACGCTGTTACCGCTGAACTGTTCCCTAAGCAGCTTGCTGATAGCAGTATTCAGATAGCGACAGTCCATCGTTTCCAAGGCAGTGAAAAGGATATGATTATATTTGACAGCACAGAAGGGTACCCTCATGAGCGGCCGGGAATGCTGCTGCTTGGAAAAGACAGTGACAGATTATTGAACGTGGCAATTACGAGGTCTAAGGGTAAGTTTATTCATATTGCTAACTGTGATTTCATCAAAAGAAGAGTAGGCAGAGATAAGGCTGTAAGAAAGCTTGTGGAGCATCAATGGAGTGAGAATTTACTAGTTGAACAGCAGAAAATCGGCACATGGATTAATTCCAGCCACCCGTATCTTAAATGGCAGCATGCAAAAAACACGAAAGATATATGGGAAGATATGAAGAATGGAAAAACCGTTGTTGCTGCAATGCCGGATATAGTTCAAGTTCCACAAGACTGGCTGCAGCTTTTAGAAGCAATTGCTGCAAACACATTATGCAAAGTATATGGTCCAGTAAAGAGTTTTAAAAATAAACGTGTCGATAGTATGGAATATGACGCTCCCTTTCCGTTTGTCATTGTAGATGAACACATCGTATGGATTGGTCATCCACTGCAGCTCGTGCCAGGAGCAAAGCCACCTTCCATAGCAGTCAGAATAGAATCGAAACAGCTTGCCGCCTATTTGCTTAAACAGCTGTCGTAAAATTTACGATGGTTGTTTACAGCCTTAAAGGAAACAGGGTATCATTTAATAGTAGTTTGTAAATTTTTCTGGAGGGATTGCTAAATGACTTTAAAAGAAACGGTTGGGCAAGTGCTCACAACAGAAGATGCTGTAAATAAAGCACTCGAAACATACGATAGTGAAGGGTATATTACTGTCACTGACAAGGAAGCACAAGAGCAAATCCTTGCTAAGCTTGAAGATAATGGATTTTATGTGTATGATGAACAATTTATTGATGGAGTTTACCGTATCTATATTGAACTGTAAGTACATTTGACTGTTTTAGATTTGTTTATTTTTATCTCTTTATGTACAATTAATTCGTCAAGTATATAGGGGGTGTAATATGGAACAGAAGAAGAAATTCCGACAAAACAGATTATTGCTTGCATGTTTGTTGTTGCTAACGATGGGACTTGCAGCATGCGGCAGTACGAATGAAGCGGAGGATTCAAAAAGCTCTACATCTAATTCTCCAACTATTGAGGTAAATCCAATTGTGACCATTACCATGGAAGATGATTCAAAGATTGAAATCGAATTATATCCGAAAAAAGCGCCGAATACTGTCAACAACTTTGTTACACTTGTAGAAAAGGGTTACTATGATGGATTAACATTTCATCGAGTTATTCCTGACTTCATGATCCAAGGCGGAGATCCAGCGGGGAATGGCACAGGTGGTCCTGGCTATGCGATAAATGGGGAGTTCTCAGACAATGGATTTGACAATGATCTGAAGCATGAACGAGGCGTAATCAGCATGGCAAGATCAGGCGATCCAGATTCAGCAGGCTCTCAGTTTTTCATTATGACTAAAACGACAGAAAGCTTGGATGGCCAATATGCTGCATTTGGTAAAGTCATTAGCGGCATGGAAGTAGTCGACAAAATCGTTGCCGTTGACAGAGATGCTAATGATAAACCGAAGGAAGATGTTATCATGAAGAAAGTAAGTGTGGATACGAAGGGCGTTAATTTTCCAGAGCCGCAAAAGGTAGAATAGCACTAGCTTTTTTTTAAGGACAAGCAATACATTTTATTTCTTGATAGAATGTATGGTATGATAAGTTGAAACATTTGTCCCAACAAAATAGGGACAAAGATTAAAGGAGATGTAAATAATGGCAGAAAATGGATACATACTAATGCAAAACGGTGAAAAGATCGAATTCGAACTTTATCCGAACGAAGCACCAGGAACAGTAGAAAACTTCACAAAACTTGCTAAAGAAGGCTTTTATGATGGATTGACTTTCCATCGCGTTATCCCAGGCTTCGTAAGCCAAGGTGGAGACCCTAACGGCAACGGTACAGGCGGTCCTGGTTACACAATCAAATGTGAAACACAAGGCAATCCTCATACACACCAAGAAGGCTCATTATCAATGGCTCATGCTGGTAAAGACACTGGCGGTAGCCAATTCTTTATCGTACATGATCCTCAACCGCATTTAAACGGAGTACATACAGTATTCGGTAAAGTAACATCTGGAATCTCTGCTGTTAAAGCGATGAGAAACGGCGATGTTATGGAGAAAGTTGTAATCGGAGAATAATTATAGCAATACTTAGACAAACCCCTATCGAACAAAAGGATCGATGGGGGTTTGTCCTATTCTAACTGTAATTATAGATTTTACGCATCCAAATAATCACTTTTTTATTTATTTAAAGAAGTAAATAATGATCAACAATATACTGAACTATAAGCGGTCTGTACATTGCCTCAATGACCTGCATTTCTGCAAGCATCTGCTGTTGGTATTTAGTCGTACCAGATTCAGAATGGGAGCGGAACTGTGTCAATGACTCTTCCAAGTAAACAATATGCACCCCTTTAGACAGTAAACGAAACCACATTTCATAATCATGTGTATATACCATTGCAGGGTTAAAGTCTCCATATTTTTCAAAAATGGTTTTTTTGATTAAAATGGTACATCCGTTTATTGGGTTAGAGTATAAATAACCTTCATATACTGCCTTCATAGTTGAATAGTTGGCACCATTAGATGGGATTCGTACATTATTGTTACTGTCGATAATATCATAGTTTGTAAAGCTTGCGTCTAATCCTCTTTCCAACATAAATTCCATTTGCCGCTTAAGTTTTTCGGGCTTGAAAAGATCATCTGAGCTAAGCCAGGCTATATACTCACCGGTCGCTTCTGCAATGCCCCTGTTCAAAGCTGTTGCAGTACCACCATTTTCTTTTCGAATATACTTTATTCGTGACCTATATGGCATAATTTTTTCTCTGTATTTAACGGAGCCATCGTCAACTAGAACTATTTCTACATTCGGATAGGTTTGATTCAAGGCACTCCTGATGGCTTGATCTACATAAGCGCAATTATAAAAAGGGATGATGATTGATATTTTCGGATACAACTTACTTCCTCCTTCTTTTTATTCCTCTGTTTGTGTAGAAATTCTTTTCAGTAATAGTAATATATGTATATCTCCTGCTTGCTGTATAGGTATGTGCTTGACTGAATTACATCATTCATCAAAGTTTTTTCTCCCTAAAAGACAAAAAAGAGGTCAAATTGGAGCACTTTTCCATATCCTATTAGAAGCATGTTAAAAAATAATGATATGAAGGGATGCTGGAAAACAACAATGAATATTCTATTTGTCTATTATGTGCCGAGCGGCGGGGTGGAAACATTAAATCGCCAACGTTCAGCTGCCCTTAAACAGGCTGGTATTAACAGCCATTTCCTATATTTCCGCAAAGCAAGAGATTTAGTTAATGACCATGAAGGACCAACATTTATCACAGATGATGATACAGAAATTAAAGCAATTTTAGATAAAGGCAATTATCAATGGATGGTAATCATTTCAGACTATAAATCGATTCCGCGCTTTCGGAATTTCGGATACACTGGCCCTATTATTTTGGAGATACAAGGGTATGGACCAAAGCATGTGGCCAGAACCGAAATGACGAACGCAATTCCATATGTGACAACACCAAAAGTTGGGTTACTCAATCCTAAGACACCCCATATTTCTCAAATTTTCAGTGAATTATTTCCGTCCATACCAACCTACCAATTTAATAATTGTTTCGACAGCAAAAAATTCGCATATAAGCGCCTGCCAAAATCGGAGAAACCGATTGTAGCTTGGATTGGACGACTGGAGGACAATAAAAACTGGAGAGAGTTTCTGCAGATAGGAAAACAGCTCTTAAATGATGTTAATAATGGTATTCAGCTTTATATGTTTGAGGATCCTACATTATCGACACAAGAGGAGAGAGCAGCCTTTCAACTTTTAGTGGAACAGCTCCAGCTAGCTGAACATTTGACAGTATTGCCGAATATCCCGAATGAACAAATGGCAGATTATTATTCGATGATTGGAGATTCGGGCGGTTTTCTATGCTCTACATCTAAAGTGGAAGGTGCACCTTATTCTGTGCTCGAAGCATTCAGCTGCAAATGTCCTGTACTTACAACAGACTCTGATGGGGTGAGAAGTTCTATTATCCATAATGTAACTGGAAAGTATTATCCGCTAGGAGATATTGAAGCGGCGTGTAAGGAAGCGAAGGAGTTGATGTTCTCCGTACCATTGAGGGAACATATCCGAACAAGTGCTTACTTGCATTTGAGACGTGAATTCAGTCCAGAGCAGTACTGCCAGAACTTTGTTTCCATGATGAGTCATTTTGGTGTAAAACCACAGAACTAGAGAAATCAACTGGTAACTACTAAAGAGAGTCGCGCATTTCATGCACGACTCATTTTTTATCCTTGATAATAATTGATCATATCAACTAAAGAAGATGTCAGTGACCTTTCCTGCTGCCAGCCTAACCCTTTCAGTTTAACAGGGTATATCACAGGAGCAGTATCGGAAGCATCAGAACAAGCTGATTTTATATCAATAGTTCTTCCTGTTAATTGTTCCAGATGCGCTAAAACATTTCCTAACGACTGGCTAACACCTGTTGTAATATCATACACTTCGTTTTTGCTTCCTTTAAGCAAGATATATTCATATGCAGACACAACATCGCGAACGTCGATAAAATCCCTTGTTGCATTAATATTTTGAACCTTGATAACTGGTGTTTTTCCATCTTTTGAAGCCTCGAGAATATTTTTAATAAAAATTGCACAAACGCCGTTAGAATTACCAGGGCCAATCAAGTTTGTTGGTTTTGCGACTCTAATGTCCATATCATACAGATTAGCCCAAGATAGAGCAATCATTGTTTGGATTGTTTTGCTTAAACTGTAAGGGTGCGGGATAGCGGATATATCCTGTGGATTGGTCTGCAAGGCTGAACCGACAATTAGAATTTTACAGTCTGGCCTGTGATTAGCTGCTGCCTGAAGCAAATAGGCTGTTGATAGCGCATTTATTTCCAGTGTTTTAACAGGATTATCCCAGGAGTCTCCGACATGATTTTGTCCTGCAAGATGCAGCAAGTAATCCGGCTTGCATGTTTCAATTAATTTATCCACATCCTGTTCGTTAGCTAAATCACATAGTAGGAGCTGTTTAATGCCAGGAATGAGGGAATTTGGATTTTTAGCTGCTCCATAAACATGGTAGCCTTTTTCTGCAAAAAATCTGCAAGCGTGGATTCCTGTAAACCCGCTAGCACCGGTAATTAAGATTGTTTTATTCATTTGCTTTCATCCAAGTTTTCATTTCCTTTAGCATATCCAAGTATGAGGGGGGAGTGTAGACATAATCTGTCCTCGTATTTACGATTGTCCTGTCAAGTTTATTTTCCTTATCAGGAAGGATTTTCACATCCTTTTTGTCAAACACTGTTTGGAACAGCTTTAGCAATTCGTACTTTGAAATTTTTTCTTTTACACATAAATGATAAAGACCTGTTACATTATTTTCAATCATCTTTTCAGTTGCTTTCGCCAGCTCTATGGTTGTTACACCATTCCAATATACGTGCTCATATCCATTAATTTCACCAGTCTGCTTCATAAACCACAAGAAGAGGCCAATTCCATGTTCTTTTTGTTCAGGGCCAATTATCGAAGTTCGAATAGTCAGGTTTTCATCATCTTTAATTTCCCCGTATTGCTTTGTTTTGGAATATTGGGTAGTACCATCTGGAATACTGTCCTCTGTATAATCTCCTTCATCGCCGGAAAACACACAATCTGTACTAATATGAATCAATTTTCCGCCGTTTCTTTTCGCTAGTTTGACGAGCTGATGCGGTAAAAAGCTGTTAACTTGCATGGCAATAAAAGGATTTTTCTCGGCATCTTCGTTTAAGATGCCGATACAGTTAATGATTATATCTGGTTTTATAGATTCAATGATTTTCTCCAAAGAAATCAGATCGGTCACGTCCAGATAAATACTATCTTTATCCTGCTTATCCCTTGATGTGTAATAGACTTTAAATTTCGGATTTTTTCTGAAATAAGCTACCATTACATGTCCTGCCATCCCTTTGCCACCAAGGACTAAGAGCTTCATTTAGATAAGACCGCCTTTCGATAGCATCTCCTTGATTTCCTCTTTGCTGATTAAGCCGATGCCAGAATTATACTCATCCAGGTCAACAGGAGAGCAATTTTCATAATGCTCTTTTAACCCATCAATATGAATGGATGGCAAGATAACATAATATTCCTCATCATAAATGCATGTTGTAGTACACTCATATTTGGACAGCAGCAGCTCATGAATTTTCTCCCCTGGGCGGATTCCGAGTATTTCGGTTTTTACATTTTCTACTTGTGAAAGTTCGACTATTACATCTGCTAAGTCTATAATTCGGCATGCAGGCATTTTCATGACAAAAATCTCGCCGCCAAAGCTTTCAAATGTTGCTTTAAATACTAGTTTGATTGCCTCTTGTACGGTCAAAAAGAATCTTGTCATTTTTAGATCTGTGATGCCGACCGTTTGCTTATCACGAATTTGCTTTTTGAAGACATGGATAACACTTCCGTTTGTTCCGAGAACATTACCACCGCGAATGCAGACGAATTTCGTATCTGTATTAAGTGTGTTCGCATGAATGATTAATTTTTCTCCCATCGCTTTTGATAAACCATAGAAATTAGACGGATCAGAAGCTTTGTCTGTTGAAATATAGACGACCTTGTGGACATTTTGTGCAATCGCAGCATCTATGACATTCTGGGTGCCAATGACGTTTGTTTTTAATGCTTCAAGAGGCTGGTGTTCACAAATTGGCACGTGCTTTAAGGCTGCTAAATGGAATAAATAATCGATATTTTGGCATGCATCCATCAAGGTTTCTTTTTCTTTAATGTCACCAATAATAAAATGCAGCTTAGGATGATTGTCAAACTCTTGTTTCATCATGAATTGCACAGATTCATTTCTGGAAAAAATGCGAATTTCCTCTGGATTTTCATTGAGCAGCTGCTTCACCAGCTCATGTCCCCATGAACCAGTTCCACCAGTAATTAAAATCTTTTTATTTTCAAACAACTTTCATTCCTCCCAATACAATTTTTACTATTTTATCTGATACATTCACATGATCATAGCCTTCAGGAAAAGACCATTTTCTTGATTGATTAACCATTGCCTGCACACAGCTTGTGATGTGTTTGCCATTCAGCCCGGACAGGATATTACTTCCGCATTCAATTGTTTCCATCCGTTCTGTAGTCTTGCGGATTGTTACAGTCGGAACATGGAATAAGCAGCATTCCTCCTGGACAGTTCCACTGTCAGTAAGCACACATAGGGCGTTTTGTTCTAGCTTCACAAAATCAAAAAATCCAAATGGCTCATAAAATTCAATTAAAGGATCAATCTTCAGCTCTTTGTTTTGTTCTATACGAGCTCTCGTGCGGGGATGTATGCTGCAAATAATCCTTTTTTTATACAATTTTGCTATCGAATTGATGCCAGTAATGATTTCCTTTAACCGATCTTTATAATCGACATTTTCCGCTCTATGTGTGGTCACAAGGAAATAATCTTGTTCTTTAAGGGAAAGTTTTTCTAATATCCCACTAGAATCAATTTGTTCGCCATAATGAAGCAGTACCTCGTAAATGGGATTTCCAGTCACAAGTATTCTGCTCGATGGGAATCCTTCCTGCATAAGATTCTGCTTGCTTTGTGGTGTGTATGGGAGATTAAAGCTAGAGACACTGTCAATTAGCTTTCTATTTTTTTCTTCTGGAACTTCCAAATCAAAGCATCGGTTTCCAGCTTCCATATGATAGACTGGAATGCCCATTCTTTCTGCTAAAATGGAGCTTAAACCACTGTTTGTATCACCAAGTACCAACACTTTATCCGGCTTTTCTCTATTTAATATCAGTTCTAATTCTTTGAATATGACGGCAAGCTGTTCTCCCAACGACTGATGCTTTTCACTAAGCACATAATCTGGCTTTCTTATTCCCATTTCCTGAAAAAATATTTCACTTAATGACGAAGTGAAGTTTTGTCCGGTATGCACAAGGATATGTTTATCTGCCAATTGATCGAGTTTGCCAATTATCAAACTAAGACGTATGATCTCTGGCCTTGTCCCCAATATTGTCAATACTTTCATTTCTCACCTCTCGTAAAGCCTGTAATGAAGAATCTCTATAACATATGCATGTCCGTACCGCATGTTCTAGGCAGCAATCCTTTTTTATAGAAAATTATGTTAATAAATGTTCATAAGTAAAAAAAACTTCCCGCTAATAAAGTGGGAAGCATAAACAGTTATTTTAGTTACAGTGCAATTACTTCGTTAACCGTAACCTGTCCTAAATAATTTCCAGTGCCTGCTGCGCCTGATGTTACTGTTGAAGTAATAGTCAAAACTGCGTTAGTGCCGAGAAGCTGCAATGCAAGAAGGGCATCGCCGGATGCGATTTCTACACTTAAAGGTCCACCTGCATTCACAACATTCGTAAATACCGGTATTGTCGCAATAACAATGCCTAGTAGGTTGACGACTTCTAATATTCCGCTAACGATGACTGTTTCTGTTCCAGAAAAGGCATAGTTGACACTGACTGGCAAAGCAACATTTAAAAGACCTAACGGAAAAGTGAATCTGCTTACGAAGGTTACTGTTTGGTTCGTTGCACTATTAGGGGCCCAAATATAAGCATTGCTCCCGTCAATGAATGGGGCAGTGGCAGATGGTGTTACCACAACTGGTATTTGTGGAAATGTTCCGCCAGCAGTATTTGCGACAATAGTTGTATTGGCCGGAGTAGTATAACTTTGTAAAACGATTGGCATTTTTTCACCTCCTAGTTTTAATCTATCAGTTAGTTTTTAGGTTTAGACAATTGTTTGAACTGTGATTTCTCCTAGATAACGGCCAGTGTTGACTGGTTCGTAAGGAGTCGTTATAGGTGCAGTCACAACAGCATCAATTGTAATGTTTATCGTGCCGCCTAGTATACTTGCTGCCAATAGAGTATCAGCTGCAATTGTGCTTACGTTTAACGGATTTCCTAAATTCGTATCACCTGAGAATAAAGGAACTGTAAGGACAATGATTCCTAATACATCCAGTACCTGTAATGTTCCTGTAACAGACACAGTTTGATTTCCAGCATATGCATAAAATACTGTTAATGGCAAAGCTAGACCTAACGCTGGAGCACCTAATGAAAAGACACTGCGGAATGTTACTGTTTGGCCAGAAACACTGACTGGAGACCAAATGTAGGAGCTGTTTCCATCAATTAACGGAGTTTGTGGGCCTACAGTAACAACAGGACCAGGTGCTGTAGCAGAGTCTGCAATTCGGACAGTGTTTGTTGGATTTGTAAAGGCTTGTAATGCAACAGGCATTTATTTCACCTCCTTTCAATTTCTCGGAAGTTACAAAATAGCTTATGTGCAAAATACTAAGAAGCTTGGACAAATATTATGGGTAAAATATGGATTTTTTTAGAAAGTCCACCCATTTTACAGGCAACAGCCTATACTAGTTTTATTTATTTAAATATGAATAAAGAGACAAAGCGGAAAGGGGCTGTATATATGAAAATCCTGCTTGCGACATACTGGATCGTTCCACATGTCGGAGGAGTATGGAATTATATGAACCAATTAAAAAAACGACTTGAGGTATTAGGACATGAAGTAGATTTATTAGGGTACGGAGAATTGCATAAGTACACATATTTTGTATCAGAAGAAAAAAAGATTTTTAATGATGATTTACAAGTAGAAATAAACAGCCGTTTAGCAAGCATCCAGCATAAACCGTATATGGCAGATCCAGTTGTCACTTATTGTGAAAAACACCGGATTGGATATGAAATTGCCATTTCCAGTCTCGATTTGCTTAAGTACGATATCATTCATACACAGGATGTATTTTCAACAACTAGCTTTGGGAAGCTGCAGTTGAATGGACCTAAGTTAATTGCAACCTTGCATGGTTCAGTTGCACACGAAATGAAAGATCATCTTCTCTATGAACATGTTACAGCAACTTCCCAAATAGGCTGTACGTATTTCGATGAATTGGAGTATTTAGGAGCAACTTCTGCTGATGTAACAATTGTTGCAAACAATTGGCTTAAGGATATTCTCATCAATGAATTTCATGTACCAGCAGAGCAAATGACTGTCCTCCATTATGGATTTGATATAGAAGCTTTTTTGAACAGAATCGATCCGCAGGATAGGAGCATAACAAAACCAATTGGGAAACAAGTAATTCTTTTTACTGGAAGACTAGTTGCATTGAAAGGTGTGCACGTATTAATTGAAGCATTAAAACAGCTCAGAGGTTCTTTATCGAATTGGGTATGCTGGATTGTAGGAGAAGGTGAAAAGCTGAATGAACTTAAGCTTCAAGCTGCAGAAGCTGGTTTGGGAGATATGATTGTATTCTTTGGAAAACGAGAAGACATCCCGCAGTTTCTATCTAGGGCAGATGTCTATGTTTTGCCAAGCATGATCGAAAACCAGCCATTATCTGTTATTGAAGCACAGATTGTCGGCAAAGCATGTATTGTGAGCGATGCAGGGGGACTCCCTGAAATGATTACACATGGGTTAACAGGATTGATTGTTCCAAAAGGGAATGTCGAAGAGCTTCGGAACAGTCTTTATATGCTTTTAGTAAATAAGCAATACCAAACGTTTCTTGGAGCTAACGCCAAGCAATGGGGACTAAAGCATTGGTCCTTAGAAACTGGAGTGGAGAATATTATGGCGATTTATCGCCAAGCAACCACCCCTTAAGACTTAGAAATATTACAGTAAAGGAGAATCGAAAAATATGAAAATACTATTAGCAACCTATTGGCCCATTCCCCATGTCGGGGGAGTCTGGCATTATATGGAACAACAAAAAAGAGAATTAGAAAAACTCGGGCATGAAGTAGACCTGCTCGGGTTTAATGAAGATACAAGTGTTGTATATATCTACAATAAAGATATCTCCATTGAGAAAGAAAAAATCATGCCATTGCTCGAAGCGAAGCTGACAGAAGAAGCATATCCAGAGATCCATGCTAATGCACTAGTGAAATACACTGAATTTCAGCGTTATGTTTTTGAGCTTTCAGCGGCTTATCTTGGACTTGCAGAATACGATGTCATCCACACACAGGATGTCATTGCAACTGCAAGCCTTGCAAGGGTGTTGCCAGAGGGAACCGTGTTAGTTGCGACACTCCATGGTTCAGTGGCGCATGAAATTAGACACCAGCTGAAAGGAATGCATAAATCATCTACCGGTTATATGGCTCGAGCCTATTATGATGAAATGGAAAAGGTTGGTGCTACTGCTGCGGCGTATACAATTGTAGCAAACAACTGGATGAAAAAAATTCTAACAGAGGAGTTCCAAGTGCCAGAAGAGCAAATAAAGGTGCTGCACTATGGTTTTGACACTGATACATTCCTTTTGGAAACACAAAAGGTAAATGAATCACTGTTAATTCCTGAAGATAAAACAATTATTACCTATACGGGGCGCCTTATTGAAATGAAAGGTGTACATCATTTAATTGCTGCCTTAGGTAAGCTTAAGGAAGACAGAGACGATTGGGTTTGTTGGATTATTGGGGAAGGCGATAAACAGAAGGAATTGGAAAAACAAGTAATAGAACTAGGATTGGAGGATGATGTATTTTTCTTTGGGAATCGGAGTGATGTCCCGTATCTAGTTTCCCAGTCCGATATTTATGTATTTCCTAGTCTATTGGAAAATCAGCCACTGTCACTGGTAGAAGCACAAATTGCCGGAAAGCCTGCCATTGTAAGTGATGCAGGAGGACTTCCTGAAATGGTTGAGGACGGGGTGACAGGTTTGATCTATCCGGCTGAAGATGTAGATGCATTATACGGTTTGTTGCAGCTGCTGTTAAGTACGCCTGAATTTCAATCCATTATTGGAAATAATGCAAGAGTATGGGGACTGGAGCATTGGTCATTATCTAAAGGAGCTAAAAGTATTCTGGAAGTGTATGAGCTTGCGTTAGCAAAAGGGAGGGAGGAAGGAAGGTAATGAAGTTTCCTTGGAAACAGAACATCCATAAAATTCTCCCCTTTTCTGTAAAAAAGGAAGATGTGGACAAGACGAATGATCTTAATAAAGAAGAAAACACAAATAATCATACAGATGAAAAGAAGGCTAAAAAAACACAAAGACCGCTGCAATGGCGTCAACATCAACAGTGGCAGAATTATCAAAAATGGTTCGAACAGCAGCGAGAGCAGGAAAAGCAACGAAAATTAGAACAGCAAAAAAGACTAGAACAGTACCAGAGAGTAGTAGAGCAACAAAGACTTGAAACACAACAAAGATTAGAGGCACAACAAAGTCGTAAGAACCAGCATAAGCTCGAAACTCAACAAAGGCTTGAGGCACAGCAGAAGCTGGATACACAGCAAAAGCTTGAGAAACAGCAGAAGCTCGAAACACAGCAGAAGCTTGAGGCACAGCGGAAGCTGGAAACACAACAAAAGCTCGAGACACAGCAAAGACTCGAAGCACAGAAAAAGCTTGAAGAGCAGCAAAAACTCGAAGCGCAGAAAAAGCTAGAGGAGCAGAAAAGGCAGGAAGAACGGCAAAGAGTGTGGGAAAAAATCGATTCTGTTCTTCCTTCGGATTACAACATACCAAACGAAAAATCGATATCTGTTTTTCAGCCGATGAAGGTAGATGCGTATCAACATTTATTTATTAGGAACTCCCCTGCTAATACCGCAGCAAAGCCGTTATTTATTGATAATCATATTATGGACCGACTTGGTGAAGTGCTACCTCAAGACTATCTTCTTCCTAATATCGGAACATTAGAGGTTTTCTCTAAGATGTCAAGTGACGTTTATAAATCTCTTTTTGTTAAAAAGCCGGGAGCAAAGCCGTTCTTTGTGGACCGGACAATATTTGATAAAATCGTAGCAGCTTTACCAGCTGATTATCACCTTCCTAACTCCCGCATGATAAAAATATTTGATGAGATGTCAAGTGACAACTATGATGATTTGTTTGAAAAAAGGGGACATACAAAAAAAGCCTTCGTGGATAGACGTTATGTAGATGAAATAACTTCGGCATTACCAATTAATTATAGAATCCCTGACACAACGGCAATCAACAAGATACCATCAGAAAAATTATGAGTTTTTTAGCGGATGGTTTGTCGCCATTCGCTTTTTTCTTATAAGGAGATGTCCATTTTTGGCTCAGTATGGGCACCCGCCATATACACGGAACACTCGAATATCATAAGCTATTAAAAATGAGTAGAGGAGCAGAAGGATGAAAGTAGCAGTTACTGGTGGAGCAGGGTTTATCGGCTCTCATTTAACAGATTATTTATTAAAAGAGGGATATGAAGTTCATATACTGGATAATTATTCGTCAGGCCATTATTTCCCTGAACATCCCAATGTGGTATTGCATGAAGTGGATATCCGCAGTGAAAGGGCACAAGCAATAATCGAAGCCGAAAAGCCTGCATTCGTATTCCATCTAGCAGCACAGGCAGATGTTACAAGGTCGATTAACAATCCATGTGAAGATGCAGATATCAATATCAACGGCACTATTAATATATTGGAAGGATGCCGGAAAGCAAATGTGAAAAAAATTATTTTTTCCTCTACATCTGCAGTGTATGGCAATCTTCAAAAAGAAACGATTGAAGAACACGATCGTACATCACCAATTTCCTATTATGGATTATCTAAATTATCTGCTGAACAATATATTCAACTTTACCAAGTATTATATGGACTGGATTTCACCATCCTGCGCTATGGAAATGTATACGGTCCAAGACAAACTGCCAAAGGAGAAGGCGGTGTTATTGCCGTTTTTATGGACAGGATTAAAGAAGGAAGCTGTTTAAAAATCCATGGAGATGGAAAACAGACACGAGATTTCGTATTTGTTGAGGATGTTGTGAAAGCAAACATCGCAGCAATGACAAGCGGCAGCAATGATATTTTTCATGTAAGTACAAATAAGCCAACAAGCATTAATCAACTTGCTGAGATTCTATTAGAACTTCATCCAGACAGTCTAGAAACCATTCATGTTACCAGCCGGACAGGTGATATTAAACACAGCTGTCTTTTAAATGAAAAATGCTGTGAACAGCTTGGATGGAAACCGGAGTACAGCATAAGTGAAGGCTTACAAAAAACCTATCATTATTATAATAATTAATAACCATTCTCCATATTGTGTTTCCTTTTCCTTGTAAAATTCAGTTTATAGTCGTATGCTGCTAGCCCCCTCTTCCATCACCTGTTTGCCTCTATGAGTTTTCATTTTGATAATGGCACACTAGTGTTATTAAAAGGAGTATGTACATGAAGCTTCATGAAATTAAAGGTGAATATGATGCTATTTATAGTTTAGGTGAAAACTGCCTGCCAGCCATGAAAATGAGACAGTTTCATCTCAGGCCATTTGCCGGTCCACTAGATTGGGTAGGGATTAGGTATGTGCACAATGTAGCCAAGCTGATTCGCACTTATTTTACCGGTTTTCTTGCAGAAGAGAACCTAGTCACTACCGGATATGCTTCAGACTCCGATTTGCTTGTATATGATATTGATAATATCATCAGCTTTAACCATGATTTTAAAACAGACAGGAAT
Source organism: Niallia laureatilytica (assembly GCF_046613985.1). NCBI lineage: Bacteria > Bacillati > Bacillota > Bacilli > Caryophanales > Bacillaceae > Niallia > Niallia laureatilytica. The sequence continues at coordinate 344,318 of NZ_JBKKHP010000004.1, forward strand.
ACGATTGATAATCTGATGGATTTGCCGTTTGTTAAGGAGAAGTACTACAGAAGAATCACCAGATTCATTCAGAGTGTACAGACTGATAAACGTATCTTATTCATTCGGTCAGTAGCATCCATTGAAGAAATTATTGAACTCCAATCCGCACTTCGTGAGGTTGTCAAAGGTGACTTTACACTATTAGTCGTTAATCACTATCCAGTTTCTGATCTTATTGAGCAAGAATGCAATATTGATAATGTTTGTTCTATATGGCTGCCAAATGAAGATATATGGGATGGAAATAATCATCTCTGGCAACAAATTTTCGATGGAATTTCTATTCGTCCGAAATGAAGGCATGAATAAAGGAGACTTAGAGTATATGAGTGTACAAGATATGAAAGGAACATATGACGCTATTTTCAGTTTAGGAGATTTGTGCTTAGCAAGCATCCAATTGCGTAAATTTAATTTGCGTCCATTTGCAGGGCCGCTGGACTGGATGGCTTCAAATAACCTGCCAGATGTTACTAGACTGCTGGCTAACAGATTTTCAGGATATATGGAACTTCATAACCTAAAAGCAACTGGAGAGTACTCGACAGGCATCAACTCTACAGATCCACATTTAGTCATTACAGATACCGCTTACAATATTGTTTCCAGCCATGATTTTCGAGCAGACAGCAATACATTTACAAACTTTCCGGAATATTCAAAGGTAAAACAGAAGGTAGATAGACGTGTGGAAAGAATGTTAAAATTTTTTGATGAAGGAGAACGCCTGTTATTTGTTAGGACAGAAGCATCATTTTCAGATACACTTCAGCTGCAAGCTGTCTTGTCTGATATTGTGAAAAATCAGTTTCATATACTGGTCGTCAATCATAATGACAGAGAGGATATGGAAGTGAAAAGCTGGCCAATCAAAAATGTTACAGTAGTGGAAATGCCTGAATACGAAAAGTGGACAAACAATGATGATTATTGGGAAGCTTTGTTTGAAAACATTAGTGTTAAAGAACTAGATGAATAAAAAACGCTCCATTATATGGAGCGTTTTTGCTTACTTTTTTTAATCTCCTGCAGGTAAATGCCCTTGTTAGTACGATAAGTCTAAGTATCTAATCGCAGGTAATTTAATTTTAAAGTGTTAATTTTTGAAATGTCTGGATTCCTTTATTACAATAATAATGAAATGTAAAAACTAAAATGGATGGGAACAAAAAAGGATAAAGGAGACAGCGATGAAATTTTCAAATCAAGTCGTCATCGTAACAGGCGCAAGCAACGGAATCGGTCAAAGCATTGCAGAGCACTATTTAAAGGAAGGTGCTAAGGTTGTTTTTGCAGATGTGGATGAAGCTGCGTCTAATAAAATAATTGAAGCGTCAGCTTATTCTGAAAATGCAGCTTTCATTAAAACAGACATAAGGCAGGAGCAGGATATTATTCGGCTGATGGAAGAAACGAAACAGAGGTTTGGCAGGATTGATATTTTAGTCAATAATGCAGGCAAGTCTCTGTTTAAATCTTTTTATAATCTAACAGTGGAGGAATGGGATGACATTATAAATACAAATTTGCGGAGTGTATTTTTATGCTCCCGCGAGGCAGCTAAGATAATGAGGCACAATGCAAACGGCGGCGCAATTGTGAACATGTCATCGACAAGGGCATATATGTCTGAACCGAATACAGAAAGCTATAGTGCAAGCAAAGGTGGAATTATGGCAATTACCCATGCATTGGCGAACAGTCTTGCAGATGACCGGATTGCTGTTAACAGCATTGCTCCTGGCTGGATTGAAACGAAGCATTATGATTCATTAAGGGATGTGGATCATGAGCAGCATTTATCCAAAAGAGTTGGTAAACCTTCTGATATCGCTAGAGCATGTCTATTTTTGACAGACAGAGAGAATAATTTCATCACAGGAACAAATCTTACAATAGACGGCGGGATGACGGTTAAGATGATTTATGAAGAAGATTGATTTCTAAAAAAAGCAAGGAGGGTGCAATAATGCTTAATAATTTTGATGAAGTAGTAAACAGGCGCAATACATATTCGGTTAAATGGGATGGCGGCAAGCTCATTAAGGAGATGGGTCTCACTGAGCGCTATGATGAAGAGACGATTCCCTTATTCACTGCTGACATGGACTTGCCAGTACCACAGGCTCTTGTTGATGCCTTGCATAAGACAGTTGAAAACAGAATTTACGGCTACTCCATTTTTCCAGATGAATATTATAAAGCCATCCAGCATTGGTTCAAAAAAAGACATGATTGGGACATCGATAAAGAGCATATTGTGTATAGCCCTGGCACTGTTCATGCAATTAATATGGCAATCCGTGCCTATACAGAGCCTAACGACGGCATTATTATTCAGCGTCCTGCTTATCCGCCCTTCACAACAGCAATTGAGGGGAACGGCAGAACAGTTTTGAACAACGCTCTTCTATATGATGAGCAGAGCTATTATACGATTGATTTTGCAGATTTTGAGGAAAAGGCAAGTCAAGACAGCACAAAAATGTTTATATTATGCAACCCTCATAATCCAACAGGCAGGATTTTCCGCGAAGATGAACTGAAAAGATTAGCGGAGATTTGCAAAAAGCATCAAGTATTGATAGTTGCTGATGAAATTCACGGTGATTTGATCAGAAAAAATGAAAAGTTCATTCCAATGGCGAAAATCGCTGATAATGAGATGTTAATTACTTGTACAGCCATCAACAAGACCTTCAATGTTGCTGGTCTTCATTGCACAAATATGGTCATTCCGAATTTAAAGCTGCGCAAACAATTTATAAAAACAATGGGTCACCAAATGGCATCACCGTTTACCATATCTGCGCTTATTGCTGTTTATAACGATGGAGAAGAATGGCTCGAAGATTTGAAAACATATATTGACGGCACGATGGAAATGGTGAAAGAATTTATCGACAAAAAAATGCCGAAGGTGAAAGTGGTCATACCAGAAGGCACTTATATTATGTGGATGGATTTTTCCGCCTATAATATTACACCTGAAGAAGTCCATGATCGCATCTATAACAGAGCGAATGTCCTGTTAGAGGATGGAAGTATGTTCGGAGAAGAAGGCACAGCCTTTCAGAGAATTTGTATTCCATCGCCGCGTTCACTCATTCAAACAGCGTTAGATCGAATAGCAAAGGAATTTGAAGATTTACAATAGTATATAACAGCATCATTACAAGGGCTAAGCTTCCAAATACTGTTTAAAGGTTTGCAGTTGTGTATTTTTAGGAGTATAATATTTTCATTATCGAAATTACATTACTTATATTTGGGGGCTTTTTCATTGGACATACTACATCAAATACTTTCCACTTATGCTTCCTTTTTTGATTGGGACATGTGGGTAGAAGTATTATCAGATCCAGTTTCGTGGGGATTGATTGGTTCATTAATCATCCTTGAAGGACTACTTTCTGCAGATAACGCGTTAGTACTTGCCATTATGGTCAAGGATTTGCCGAAGGACAAGCAAAAAAAAGCACTCACTTACGGATTGTTTGGAGCGTATTTCTTCCGCTTTCTATTTATCGGACTTGGGGTATATTTAATCAAGTTCACATGGATTAAAGTCCTTGGTGCCGCTTATCTTGCGTGGATTGTTATTAAACATTTCTGGCTTGACAACAAGGATGAGGACGCTAAGGGAATAAAAAAAGACAGCTGGACTGTCCGGATGTTTGGTTCATTTTGGGCTACGGTCATTTCTGTTGAATTGTTGGACTTAGCATTTTCAGTTGACAGTATTCTCGCATCATTAGCTGTTTCTGAAGAAATTTGGATTCTGCTTCTCGGTGGAATGCTTGGAATCTTAATGATGAGAACAGTAGCGAAGCTATTCCTTGTATTAATTGATAAAGTGCCTGAATTGGAAAACACTGCATTTGTGCTAATTGGCATTATTGCTCTTAAAATGTTTGCAAGTATCTTTGGCTTTGAATTAGATCATTATATCTTCTTTGCTATATTGATTCTTGCGTTCATTATTACGTTTATCATCCACTTCATCAACAAAAACAAAAAGATGTCAGAAGAAGTGGCATCAACAAAAGAATAACAAATTAAGCCTTGTTCCAGTTTGGGACAGGCTTTTTTTATGTAAAAAATTATTTCGTATATTTATTAGCATAACTAGAGGCTACAAACGAATCAGGCTTAATCTTCGGTTCAACTCCAATTGATTCAATTCTTGCAACCATTTCATTAACAAACTCACTCGTTTTATTTCTTGAGCCGCTGCCAATATCTATATGTCCTTCCATTGAAAATGTCGCTCCACTATATATAAATGGCAGAACAATATCAATCAGTTCGTTTTTCCGTTCTTCTGTAAACAGAGACACCACTTCCTCTGTTAAGGTTGTTTCATAAGAAATTTTTTCGTGCAACGCCAGCATTTTGCGGGGAACGATTATTTTTCTAATGCATGCCCAAGCTCCTTTACCCTTGTTCTGGATTACAATGCCCGTTATAAAGGTAGTATGCTTAGGGTGAACCTGAGAATCAGTGCCAATCATCAACCGATAATTTCCCCGTGGATTTCTTCTCATAAAATTGGAAATGCGCTGAAAAACAACATCAAATGTCATCGACTTTTCTTGAAGATTCTGAAATGACATCTCTGACCATCTTTTCGCCGCCATTCATTAGCTCCTCCTTCAAACGTCTAAACACAAGCAATGAAGTACTTACCATTAACTATTGTATGAGCACCCCTGAAAAATAGCACCAAGCATAACCATGTCATATTGTATGCAATGCTTTACATTTGGAGTTGGCGGAGGCCTAGTAAAACTAAGAGGAAAGGAAAAATAAATGAATGGAGTGTTAATAACAGCTATTTTAAATATAATCAACTAGAGAAGTAATATAAGTAGATAAAGCACCGTTTCAAAACGAAAAAGATAAATAAACTATTATTTCCACATAAAATTTTCACGAAACAGGTTTAAAAAAATGAAAAACAGTGTATATAAGCTAGGTGAATATAACAATAATAGAGAAAAGAAAAATGGACGGAAAAAGGGGATTTACATGAGCAATAATTCTATTCATATTGGTGGTTTACACTTTGAGTGGGAATTAGAAAAGGGCAGGTTTTTGTTTGAAGAGCAAGATGCTGTTCTTTTTTGGATTTCTAGTGCGATGAAAACTTTTTTTGATACGATTGAAGAAATATCTGGTGAAGAGGCTTCAAACTTAGTGTTTGAGGCAACCGGTTATCGTCAAGGTCTAGTCGTTGGCGAGTATTTTGAAAAAATGAAGGATGTAGATGTGAGGGAGGCGGCGAATCTTATTACCGCTACATATGCATCGGCAGGCTGGGGTGTGGCTGAAATTTTTGATTTGAATTATCAAACGAAAACTTTAACCGCTCATATTAAAGACAGCTGGGAATATAAAATAAATGTAGAGCAAGGAAAAAAGAAGGGCGGATGTTATTTAGCTGCCCATTATGCTGGTATATTTACCAGATTACTCGGCACAAATATTTGGTACAAAATTATTCAAGAGCAGCTTGAAGGCAATGAGTGCAGCATTATTGAATACTTCCCATCAGAAATTACTGTTACGAATAATATCCATGAGCTCGCGAGGAAAAAAGAATCCGAACAGATTGCTCGATTAGAACAGGTTGTTGAGGAAAAAACGAAAGAGCTGAAGGAATTAGTCAAAAGAATTTCTTCTCCGATTATTCCCGTTCATGATGACATCGTAATTGTTCCGCTCCTTGGAAAGTATGATGAAGACCGTTCTGAACTGCTTGTTACTAATACACTAAATAATTTACCTCAATATAAGGCAAGCTATTTAGTATTAGACTTAACTGGTTTGGACCGGGATATCAGTCAGCATACTGCAAGTCTTTTGGAGAAAATCGGTTCGGCTGCAAATCTTATTGGCATTCAAACGATTTTAGTAGGAATTTCCCCAGAACTGAGTATTGTCGTATCACAGGCAAATATTAATTTATCTCAATTTGATTGTTTCCAAACGTTAAAGCATGGCATTCATTATGCATTGGGACAGCTAGGCAGGAAAATAATATAAGAAAACTCCTTATCGTTAAGATAAGGAGTTTTCTTTCTTTACAAAATCCTGAACCATTTTAATTGTAACGATTTTTCGTGTTGGAATAGTTCCTTGTTTTGCTAATTCATTAATTTGCTCTGTGACTGCATTAATATTATCGACAGTGAAGGGATATTCGTTTTTGCAGAGAGCAATTGCTTCTTCAATAATGAATTCTCGCTGCTGATCTAATGCTTGGAACTTTTTACACGAACATTCACTTTATTAACATGTTTGGTAATGGCTTTATGTACATTCATGATTAAAGCTCCTTTAACAGTAATTTAGTTTTTTTTATATACTCAGATAAAGAGTGAAAAATACTAGTTTACATAATATTATTATATTGCACTTTAATTACGTATGAAATCCAAGTTAGATGGACAGCGAAAATACTTGCATATAATAACAGGGGAACAATGAGAATAATCGTCCATGTTTTTACATGTTTTGTTGAAAAAGTATAAGCGAAAATAAAGAGTAAGATTGATAAGAAGAATTTCAAAGCTAAAAACAAAAAAGGAGATATCTCCCAGACAGAACTCATTAACGGGTTTGCTTCATCTATTAGCTCAAGCTGTATCCCAATATAGGTTAATAACCCATCTGCTAAATTTAAAAAACTGATTATTAAAAAGAGTATTTTCACAAAAAAACACCTCTAGTTCTAGTAGTTAACAGCTAGTTATTCTTACTAATTATCCCAATAAATAGCAACAAATTAAATAGGTCATAACACGGAGAAGATAATTTCATTCTTTTGTAGCAGTTTTGACTGCATTACCGCGCATAATATCTCTTATGTGCGGTTTATTAAGGAATATAGTATAATAAATAATAGATAAAAGTCGAAGATTGGTGGATTATAGAGATGGATAATAATTTATTAGCAAGTTGGTATGAGGATGAAATTACTATCTTTCAAACAGAGATGGACAATAAAGATTACAGCAAATTTACAATAGAAAACTACATACGTGATATTTTCTTATTTTTAGAATTTATAACAAGAAAAAAGGCAGCAAAAGTAGAATTAGGGGATGTAAAAAAACTTCATATAACTCTATTTATGAATGAGCTTAAAACGAAAAGAGGCAACAGTGCTGCATCAAGAAATAGACGGCTGACAGCATTGCGCTCTTTCTTCAAATGTTTAATGGACTATGAACTTCTCGATAAAAACATTGCCGCTGAACTGGTAAGTGCAAAAGAACAAAAAGGAAAGCTGCCGAGTTATTTAGAAAAGGATGAGTTGAAAGCATATTTTGAAATGGTCGGCATTGTTTCCCAAAAGCAGCATCAGCGCAGAAATAAAATCATGATGGGCTTGATGGCTTTTGCTGGTTTGCGGGTTTCTGAGATTCATATTCTGAACATATCCTCGATTCAATCTGGCAAAAGAGGGTTGCACGTCTTAGGTAAAGGTAATAAAAATAGATATATTCCTTTGCCAGCAAAGCTTTATGATGAGCTGGCGGCCTATATTAAGGAAGATAGAATTCTGCCAATGAAAGGCTATGAAGATGCATTATTCATTTCCAGAAGAGGGAAAAGGATCTCAAGAAGAAGGATTCAGGAAATAACAGAGCGTATATGTGCTTCGATTGAAAGCGAATATCCAGAATATAACTGGAAACAAAAATCTATCTCCAGCCATAAGCTTCGCCACAGCTTTGCAACACATCTTGTCAGGGACGGCAGAGATATCAGAACAATTCAAGAGTTGTTAGGACATACAAATTTAAATACAACCCAAAAATATACACATGTCTCTGATGCGCAAAAAGAAAAAGCGATGGAGATGGAGCTGTCAGATTACTTTAATTAATTTTACGATAATAATATTATGTAAACTAATAAAATTATTGTCAGTATACATACTTTCTTCCTATATGAATATGCATAATAATAGACATATGGAGAAGGAAGTGTTCATGTAAATGCCAAGCAGAAAACATAGCGTTATAGTAAAAGCACCAATGGAGAAAGTATGGGATTTTGTTCGCTCAATGGATAATTGGGCTCCGCTTGTGCCAGGGTATATACAGCATCAACTTATCTCAGAAATGGTGTCAACATGGGAATTCAAGACGGATCTAGGCATTCTAAAGAAGAAAATCTCGTTAAGAGTAGATATTCTTAAATGGGAAGAACCTTCTGAGGTTTCTTTTAAATTAACTGGTATAAATGAAAAGTTTATGGGAAACGGGTATTTTTCAGCCGAGCAAAGCGGAGTGAATGAGACGAGGATGACTGGCTACTTGGAAATCAATGCGTTTGGAACGTTTGCACCAATGGTAAATAGTGTTCTCCAGCCGAAGCTCGATGAAATCACTCAAGAATTAACGATTGAAGTGTGTAAGGCAATTGAAAATGGTTAAATATAATATTATTATGTTAACTAGGTAAAGATGTGTTGTAACTAAACACATCTTTTTTTTGTTGTTTCTTCCTTTATAACCATATTTTACATTTAACAACTATGATAATAGTAGTAGGAAAATAGATTGAGAAAAGCTATAATATAGGTAACTAAATTACATCTGAAAAGGGCAAACTTGTTGAAAAGCAAGGACGCAAAGCTATGGGCCTAACCGTTAGTAAAAACGAATGGCTGCCAGGCTGCCAGACTTCTCCTTTGGATTAGTCTAGGCTTTTCTAAAAGGAGAAGTATATATATGAAGAAACTAGTCATTCTTTTTCTGGTGGTGGGATTAATGCTGCCTGCTATTAATGCAAATGCTGCAGAAAGCAGTAAAACAAATGCTACTTGGATTTGGAATCCATGGTCATTAACATCAGCAGCTGGTCAAAATAAAATCATTAGTTTCCTAGTGAAAAATCAGGTAACGGATGTTTATTTGCAGGTTGACCAAGAGGTTGCACGGAAGGTATATCAACAATTTATTACTAAAGCGACTAATAATAAAATTAGTGTTCATGCATTAGATGGTGCACCGAAATGGGCGTTGGACGGCGGTCAAAGTTATGCTGACAGCTTGTTTCAATGGGTGAAAAGCTATCAAAAAAACAGTACGGAAAATCAACGTTTTACAGGTGTTCATCTAGATGTAGAACCATATATTTTGAAAGAATGGAATACAGACAGAGCTGACGTTGTATTAGCATATCAAAAATTAATCAAACGCAGCGGACAACTAAGCAATAACTTAAACCTTGAGTTTAGTATGGACATTCCTTTTTGGTTTGATGAAATAACATTTGCCAATACGTATGGGAAAAGCAATCTTGCAAAATGGGCTATTAAAAACAGTGATTTTGCCACAATCATGGCATACAGAAATGCAGCAGCAGGAATCAATGGTATTAATGCTCTTGTAAAAACAGAGGTGCAATATGCGAAAGACTTTGGCAAAGCAATCAATATTGGTGTTGAAACAGGAGAGTCTTCTGAAGGAGCAAATATAAGCTTTTATGAAAAGGGTAAGTCTTATATGAAAGGTGAGCTTGCGAAGGTAGCTAAAGCGTATCCACAAGAAAATATAAACTTTGCAGTCCATTATATCGAAACATGGATGCAAATGAAATGAGAAAAGGACCTTGAAGGTCCTTTTTTTATCCTTTAATGTTAACAATTATTCTTCCGCGTACAGAGCCTTCCAAGATGGTTGGCAAGACAGAAGGAAGCTCTTCGAGCGTTACTTCACTTGAAATAAATTGGGTTAAATCAGCTGGTTTTAAGTCTGTAGCGATTCGGTTCCAAACCTTTTTTCTTGTTTCCATCGGGCAGTAGACAGAATCTATCCCCAGTATATTAACACCTCTTAAAATAAAAGGATATACTGTTGCCGGGACATCACCGCCGCCTGTTAAGCCGCTCACAGCTACCGAGCCGTTATAAAGAAGCTTGCTTGTGATCGCAGCTAATGTGCTTCCACCAACAGGGTCGATGGCAGCAGCCCACTGTTGTTTATCAAGGGCTTTCAACTTGCCGTCATAAATATCTGTGCGGGAAATGATGCTGTCAGCACCTATAGTTTGTAAATATGTATGCTCCGATTGCTTGCCTGTACTTGCATCGACCTTATAGCCCAGCTTTGCAAGCATTGCCACACCAAAGCTTCCGACACCACCTGTTGCACCTGTTACGAGTACTTTGCCATTTTCAGGAGTCAAGCCGTTTTCTTCAAGTCGTTGAATGCTTAAGCCTGCAGTGAAGCCTGCTGTCCCAACAATCATTGCTTCTTTTAATGTAAGGCCATCTGGAAGGGGCACAATCCAATCTGCAGGGATATTTGCATATTGACTGTATCCGCCGCTGTGCGATACGCCAATCTCATAGCTTGTGGCAATAACTTTATCGCCTTTTTGATAGCGTTCATCATCAGATGAGACTACAATGCCTGCTAGATCAATGCCTGGAATATGTGGAAAGGAACGGACGATTTTGCCGTTTGATACACTTGCAAGTCCATCTTTATAATTTATTCCAGAATAATGAACCTCAATAAGAACATTTCCTTCTGATAAGTTATCTAGGCTGACTTGGTCCACTTTTAAAGAAAAATCCTCGTCTTTTTTATCTACAACTACTGCTTTAAATGAATCTATCATTGTCGTTTCACCTCGTTGCCATCTTAACACTTTTTCTCCAGATTGGTCAAAACATCCATTTTGAATAAGTGAACCTGTGCTAGAATAGCTTGGTTTGTTTAATTAGGAATGCTGAACTTTGGCTTTTTTTTCAAAATACAAGAACAGATTTGTCATCCATTTTGCTGTTAAGGCAACAATAACATAGCCAATAAATAGATGAAGGTAATTTGCACCTTTGCCAAACTCGAACATGCCAATAGCAACAAACAAAGGTTTTAAAACAAATGCGAAAACAGCAGATAATATTATTGACCATACATAATAATTCTTTTGTTTTGCTTGAGACCACTGATATATGAAGCTAAAAAACACCGGTACAAATGAGGCGTCCAATGCAAAGCTGGATGGAAGGATTGGCAGCACCTTATAAGGATAAAACCAATAACCATTATTAGCGCCATATAAATCGATATAGGTAAAGAACACATGAACATTGTATCCATAGAAGCCGAGCTGGAGGGCATTACGCTTATTTATCAATAGAAAAAAAGCAATTAACGGCACTATTAAAAGAGCAAGTCCAATCCAAAACTGCCAGTGATCTGGTCCTGAATAGCCGAGCCAATATTCAAACCACTCTTTAGAGTGACTCCATTCATCTTTTTTTAATTCTTCAAGCAGACTTTTTTGCTGTGTATTCATTTAAAGCATCTCCATTAAGTGTTTAAGTTTAGTGTTCGCTTTAACGGAAAATTACATGTATCCCTGAAAAAAATAAATCGAATTACAGTGTCAGAACAAAAATATTGGCAACAATAATAGGAAAAAGGAGAATCGAACATGAAAATAGCCACAGATGTATATGGATACAGAACAGCTATCGCAAATATCGCATTCATTTCTGGACTAGGCAAAAATAAAGATGAATGGGTACTGGTTGATGCAGGGGTGCCGTATTCTGCTAAATTTATCTTGAAATATGCTTCCACGTTATTTGGCAGCAAGAAGCCAAAAGCAATCGTATTAACACATGGCCACTTTGACCATATCGGGGCATTGCCGGTTTTGCTTAAAGAATGGGATGTACCAATATATGCCCATCACGAGGAGATGCCATATTTAACAGGAGAGAAGGAGTATCCAAGACCAACACCATTTATTGTTAAAGGACTAATGTCGTTTTTATCGCCGTTTTATCCCCGTGATGGTATTGGGCTTCACTCTAATTTACGTGAAATAGAAACTGGCACAGAGTTAGAATTCATGCAGGGCTGGGAGGGCATTCATACACCAGGGCATACGAAAGGACATATATCGTTATACAGAAAAGAAGATGGACTGATGCTGGCAGGAGATGCTTTTGTTACCGTTAAACAAGAGTCATTACTTGCTGTATTAACGCAGAAAGAAGAGATACATGGACCTCCTGCTTACTTTACACCAAACCGTGCAGAAAGCAGAGAATCAATCATTAAACTGGCAAAACTAGAGCCAAGCACCATTTATACAGGTCATGGAAAACCGCTATACGGTAAAGAGCAAATTGCTAAAGGTCTTTATCAGCTTATTCGCCATTATGATGTTGGTTTTGCTGAATCGCCAACCGTTGTATAAACGGCAATCTTATCCCATGCTCATATCAGCAACAGGGATAAGATTTTTTTGTGTTTAAATTGGAAAAAGGATATTACTTTATTGATTGCTAGTTTCATGGTAATCTATTAATTTAGAATGATTATTATTAATAAGGAGCATTACAGATGAAATTAGTAACATGGAATGTGAACGGCATAAGAGCATGTGTAAAAAAGGGCTTCTTAGACTTTTTTCATGAAATAGATGCAGATATATTTTGTATACAAGAATCAAAGCTGCAGGAAGGCCAAATACAGTTAGACTTAGAAGGCTATCATCAGTTTTGGAATTATGCGGAGCGAAAAGGCTACTCCGGCACAGCTGTATTTACAAAACAGGAGCCAATCAGTGTCACTTACGGCATTGGGGAAGACTTTGAGGAATTAGAAGGAAGAGCTATTACACTAGAATTCCCTGAATTTTTTTTGCTGAACGTGTATACACCCAACTCGAAAAGAGACTTAAGCCGACTTGGATATAGAATCGAATGGGAAAAACAGCTAAAAACCTATATAAAAGAACTTGATGCCGTTAAACCGGTTATCTACTGTGGGGACTTAAATGTGGCCCATCAGGAAATCGATTTAAAAAACCCAAAATCAAATCTCGGCAATTCCGGCTTCACAGTGGAGGAGCGGGGAGAAATGACGAGCCTGCTTGATTCAGGCTATATTGACAGCTTCCGCTATCTGTATCCAGACAGAGGTGATGTTTATACTTGGTGGTCTTATATGGCAAAAGTAAGAGAGCGGAATATCGGCTGGAGAATCGATTATTTTATCCTGTCTGAACGTTTAAAAGATAGACTGATAGATACAGAAATTCATTGTGATGTCATGGGCAGTGATCATTGTCCGGTAATGTTGCAAATAAATATTTGATGAAAGCCCAAGCTGAATGCTTGGGCTTTTCGCTGGCCATTTTTCCTGCTCGATTATATGTATGTCTGCAGAAATCGAGAAGATAATAGTTTAAGACATACAATAAATTCATAAATAATCCAATTTTTAAGGTAAAAGTATTTGACGAAATATCAGTTTAGTTATAAACTAAGATTATAAGTTTACCGCTAAACTCATAATTAGGTGAATAAAAATGACGAAAACAAACAGAAATGTAAAGCTAGGCGTATTGTTATGGTTCCGGCTTTCCCGGTTTTATAACAAAAGCAACAGAAAAAGCAACCAGCACTTGAAAGAATTCGGACTGAATGTTGCACAGCTGGATTTGCTGGCGCAAATTGGTCATAATAAATCTATTTCCCAGCAAGAGCTTGCAGATAAATTACTTGTTTCAAAAGGGAATATTGCTCAGCTTTTAAAGAAGATGGAGGAGCAGAACCTGATTGAAAGAAAACAGGAATGGAAAACGAAATACGTATCGCTCACAGAAAAAGGATCTAAGCTGTACAGCGAAGTGATTCCTCAACAAGAGATGTTTCAAGCGGCTCAATTTGATGCATTAACAGATACGGAAAAAAAGCAGCTGCTTCATCTGCTAAAAAAAATTCAGAAATAGAAAGAAGGAGTTAAGATGAACTTTAAAGGCATTCATCACGTGTCAGCCATGACAGCAAAAGCAGCGCAGAACTATGATTTTTACACAAAAACTTTAGGCATGCGCCTTATTAAAAAAACAGTAAATCAAGATGATCCATCTGTTTATCATCTATTTTATGGTGATGAAAAGGGCAATCCAGGGACAGAGCTTACCTTCTTTGAAATTCCAAATCTTGCTCCGAACAAAGAAGGTGTCAGCAGTATCTCTGCACTTTCTTTACGTGTGCCGAGTGATGCATCCTTACAATATTGGGTGAACCGTTTTGATGAGTTGCAAGTCACTCATGGGGACATTCTGGAAAGAGCGGGACGGAAAACACTTGAGTTCAGAGATTATGAAAACCAGCGTTTCTTCCTTGTTTCTGATGAACAAAACAGTGGGGTAGCAGGAGGAATACCATGGAAGAACGGACCAATTCCGCTAGAGCATGCAATTATCGGCCTTGGACCAGTTCAGCTGACCGTCCGCCGAACAGAATCAACCGTACGTGTGCTTACAGAGCTAATGGGGTTCCGTTTAAAAGGACAATTTCCTTCCACTATTAAAGATCAGCCTGATGTGTTAGTGTTTGAAACGGGAGAAGGGGGAACTGGCGCAGAAGTTCATATTGAGGAAAGAACCGATTTGCCTGTACAGCGGCTAGGCAGAGGCGGAGTCCATCATGTTGCCTTCCGTGTCGATGATGAAGAAGAGCTGTATGCATGGATCAATAAAGTCAATGAATCAAGATTCCAAAACTCAGGCTTCGTAGACCGTTTCTATTTCAAATCTCTCTATTTCAGAGAACCAAACGGTATCTTGTTTGAATTGGCAACAGATGGTCCTGGCTTTGATACAGATGAGCATATTGATCATCTTGGAGAGTCATTGGCACTTCCGCCGTTTTTAGAGCCGCAGCGTGAACAGATTGAAGCAAGATTAAAACCCCTTGATACAAAGCTAGATGCATAATAAGGAGTGAGCTTTAGCTCTCTCCTTATTTTTTGTGAGGCAAAAAGGCTGTCTATTAGAGAAACGAAAAGTTATAATACTAAGAGTATAGTACTTAAGGGGGCAAACAGAATGAAATGTGTATCCATTGATCTAGACGGAACTCTGTTAGATGACCAGCATCTGATTTCCGAGAATAATAGAAATGTTATTAAACAAATGAAGGACAATAATATAGAAGTAATTCTAAATACAGGCAGACAGTATGCAGACGTTATTAAAGTTGCTGGTGTCGCTGAATTGGAGCTGCCAATTTTCTGTTTGAACGGAAGTATGATGTATTCAGAAACAGGGGAGCTGCTTTATGAAACTACTCTTTCCAAAGAATTGTACTTTGAACTTTTAGAAAAACTAAAGCCGTTAAACGTCGGTATTCTTGTTTATACAAATAGAGGAGGATTCCCAGGTACTTTACCTTCCTTAAGAGGGAAATCATGGGACCAAATTGAAGAAATGTTCAGCAGCCAGGATTATGAAGGCATTGTTGACATGGAAGATATTAAGCTATATAAATTGATAGCTGTAGTAAATGAAACGGAAATTGAGCGAATTGATACAGTTAAAAATAGTTTAAAAGAGATTTCCAGCGTATCCTTTTCATCCTCTTTCCCAAATAACTGTGAAATCACTTCAAGTGCTGCTCAAAAAGGCAAAGCAATTAGAAGATATGAAAACATGAAGAAAATGGTATTCGATGAAATTTACTCATTTGGAGATGGCGGCAATGATTTAACACAGTTCGAAGTGTCTACAAGATCATTTGCAATGGAAAATGCTCCTGATGAAATAAAAAGAAGAGCAAGTGATATAACTAAGAGCAACAATGATGATGGTGTAGCTTATGCAGTCACCGAAATTCTAAAGTTGGTCTAAGCAATGCCAGGAGCATAGACTAAGGTCTATTGCTCCTTTTCTTTTGAGAAATTTACAAAGAAACAGAGGTTTTCAGTCAAGAATTCTTCACATATACTTGCTATTTTCATCATAAAAAGCCAAAATAAAGAATGGTTGGCTACATTAAGTCAGCCAGTAGAAAGTAGGGATATGAATTGACAGATTTTAAAAGCTTAGGAATCAATGATAATGCAATAAACCTTTTGCGAAATAGAGGTATAATAGAACCTTCTCCTATTCAAAAAATGGTTATTCCATCCATTTTAGAAGGAAAAGATGTGATAGCACAAGCCCAGACTGGTACAGGTAAAACATATGCATTTGCTTTGCCAATCGTACAAAAGCTAAAAAAAGATGCAGACTATATTCAAGCATTGATTGTCAGCCCAACAAGAGAGCTAGCGATCCAAATCGCTGCCGAAATAGAGAAAGTGAAACCAGATTATGCAGAGGTGCTCACTGCTTACGGCGGGCAGGATGTAGAGAAGCAGCTGCATCGGATGAAGGATAATATCTCCATTGTTGTTGCAACACCAGGCAGACTAATCGATTATATGAAACGCGGCCACATTAAGCTCGACCGCTTGAAAGTGCTAGTGTTAGATGAGGCAGACCAGATGCTTCATATCGGCTTCTTAGAGGAAGTCAAATACATAATGCGTAAATCAGCAGCAAACAGACAAACTTTAATGTTCTCTGCAACGATATCAGATAATATTAAAATGCTTGCCAAGAAATATATGAAAGAAGCTGAATATATAACAGCAGAGAAAAAACAAGGTCCTGCTGTAACGGTAAAACAGTTTTCGATGCACTCAACAGACAGAGCGAAACAAGGAACATTAATGAGTCTAATTACATCCTTTAATCCTTATATGGCTGTTGTCTTTTGCCGTACGAAACGACGTGTAAGCAAATTGTATGAAGTTCTCCGAAACAATGGCTTTGAGTGCCGTGAATTACACGGTGACCTTTCCCAAGCGAAACGTGAACAAGTGATGAAAGATTTCCGTAATGTAAAGTTTCCAATTTTAATTGCTACAGATGTTGCAGCAAGAGGGTTGGATATTGACGGGATTTCACATGTATTCAATTATGACATCCCAGCAGATGCAGAAAGCTATGTGCACAGAATCGGACGTACAGGAAGAGCTGGCTTAGAAGGATTTGCGATTACTTTATATACTTCTGATGACAGACAAACATTGGATATGATAGAAGATGAGCTTGGCATTCGTATTGAAAAAATGCAGCAATTAAAAAAGACGGATGATAAAAAAGTTCAGGAGAAAAAGGCCCCAGACAGTAAACGGAAAACTGGCTTCCGTGCTGCGCAAAAAGCAAAAGCTGTTCAAGGAAGAAAAAAACAGTCTTCGAATGAAGATAAAAAGCAAGATAGTGGAAAAAGAAACAGCAATAGTGGAACAAGACAGGAAAAAGGGCGCACGAATGGTTCAAATGCAAGCAGGCATACAGGCAGTGCTGTCTATAAACCAAAAAGATCTAAAAAGAAATAATAAGGTAAAGGAGCTATCAGGAACGTGATTAAAGCAAACATGATGAAATACATTGAAAAAAATGCAACTAACAGTAAAATCTCCGTTCTTCCATTAGAAAGAGCATACGTACTTGAAAATGAGTTGGCAAAGGAAGAAAATATCGCTGTTAGCGAGTTAACTGACCGACTTGGTCAAACTTATATGGAGCTTGCCAATAAAGAGAGTGATGAAATTGTTAAGGACAACTTGCCTGCCTCTTTTTTGAATGACAAGATTTCACTATTAAAAGCAAATCTTGAGGAATACTTATACATCGAGTCTGATTTATTTGACATTATTCAAGTGGAAGGACTGACATTGGAAGTAGATTCTGTATTTCGCAAGTATGATGCATTGTTCGGCTTCAAAGCACCTAAAAAACAGGAAGCCGTAATCCGTGCCTATTTTGCTGAACAGCTGGGAGAAGAGAATTCTTACAGCTTGATGTTTAACGGACAGGACGGACTTTGGGATGTAAACCTTCCGATTGAAAATGCAGCTGGTTTTACAGAGGATTTAACAATCGCACAAGCGTTAGAGCTGTTTTACCAATTCATGTTTGGGTTAGGAAAAAAGCTGGAAGAGAAATAAAAAGGGGAGAGAGTAGCGATGGGTGACTCTATTATACGTACACAGGTTGATTCAACTGTGTTTACTTGGGATAAAGAAAAAGGTGTATTTACATTTGACGGAGCCCCATCTATGCTGTTTTGGGACTCCGCGATAGAATTATTCATCAGCACGATCATTGAGATATCAGGGGAAGATGTGTCTAATACCGTTTTAGAGGCAACTGGATTCCGAATGGGCGAGCTGGTGAGCAGTTATTACAAAGATAGAATTGATACACGAAATGTACTTACGCAATATATCGATATTTATCGGAATGCAGGCTGGGGGAAAATTAATGTCCGCCATTTTTGTCTGGAGGAGAAACGAATTATCCTGCAGCTTGAAAACAGCTGGGAGCATCGCATCTATCAATCTCTCAAAAAAGAGCAGGCGCTCGTTCTTTTACCAAGCCATTGGGCCGGAGTGTTTACAGGCTTATTGAAGGAAAACATGTGGTATAAAGTCAATAAATCGCAGCTGTCTGGCAGTGAATATGATGAGATTGAAATTTTCCCATCCTCTATTACACCTAATGATAATATCCATGAGCTTGCACGACAAAAAGAACAAGCATATATCAGTGAGCTGGAACAAAAAGTAGCGGACAGAACGCATGAGCTGACAGATCTTGTCAAACATTTGTCTACACCGATTATGCCTGTGTTAAAAGGGATATTAGCAGTCTCCCTTGTCGGGAAATTTAATGATGAGCGATTTGAAGGACTGCTCCAAACAACCTTATTTGAGTTTTCCAAAAAAAGAGCTAGTTATTTGTTGCTGGATATGACGGCAATCAGTGAATTTGACGAGTATATTGTTTTTCGCCTGCAGGGCTTAGTAAAGGCAGTGTCCCTTTTAGGCGGGGAATGTATCCTTGTTGGCATCAGTCCGACATTAGGTGTGCAAATTGTTAACTCAGGAGTAGATTTAAGTACTATTCCAACCTTCTCAACATTAGAACAAGGTATTGAGCATGCAGTCGACTTGCTTGGCTATGAAATCGTAAAAAAACGGTAAGCATTCTGCTCCATCTTTGCAAAGTCAAAGATGGAGCTTTTTTTGTGCATGAAAAGAGCAGCAGAGTCAGATGATAACAAGCAAATACTAATTTAGGAGGCTCCATAAATGCCTGAATTACCAGAAATGGAAAACTATAAGCGCAATCTAAATCAGTTGATTCAAGGTAAAGTCATATCTAATGTAATAGTTAACAGAGAAAAATCTATTAACGTTGATCCGCAAACTTTCATACAAGCAGTTCAGGGAAATACTGTTAGTCTTGTTCAGAGAAGAGCTAAGCATCTGCTGTTTCGGTTAAGCAACGGTAAAGTACTGCTGCTGCATTTAATGCTGGGAGGCTGGATGTTTTATTCAGAGGAAAAAGACAAGCCAAAGCGAACGGTTCAAATCCAGCTTTCATTCGGAAATATGCATCTGTATTTTATTGGACTTCGGTTAGGCTATCTTCACCTATATACAAACGCTGAAGCAGAAGCCGAGCTTGCTGATTTAGGACCTGAACCACTTGACTTAAGCTTTACTAAAGAGGATTTTCTGGCATATATAGAAAAAAAGCGCGGCACATTAAAGCTCAAGCTAGTCGATCAGCATTTCTTATCAGGCATCGGAAACTGCTATTCAGACGAAATCTGTTATCATGCAAAGCTGCTTCCTGAAAGAAAGCTGGAGGACTTAACTTCTGAAGAAAAAACAGCATTATATACGGCTATTCAGACTGTACTTAAAGAAGCGACTGATATTGGTGGCTATATGGAACATCCTCTATTCACTAACGATAACAAAACAGGCGCATATAATGACCTTTGCCGTGTTTATGATTGCGAAGGCCAACCATGCCAAAGATGCGGTACAAAGATTGTTCAAACAGAGATTTCCTCTAAAAAAACCTTCTATTGCCCTAACTGTCAGCACTAAGTGTCTAAACAGCTGCTCTTGTGGTCATAATAGTCTTTTATAAATGCATCTGCCAAGGAGTGAAGTTGGATGTTGAAAAGACGTAAATTCGTACTGCTTCCTGTTATGATTGGAATGATTGTGTTACAACTGAGCGGAACCATTTCCTTTTATGTGGAAGCAAATGCTAAAGGAAATGAGGGCGAGTTGAACAGTCAAATGAACAGCTTGCTCAACACCATCCCTGAATTAAAGGGAAGTCTCGCTGGTATCAGCATTCGTGATCAAAACAGCGGCCAAGTGTTGTTTGAACAAATGGCTGAAACGAGATTAGCTCCTGCTTCGAATTTAAAGCTGTTAACAGCAGCTGCTGCTCTTTCGGTTTTAGGTCCTGACTACCGTTTTCAGACAGAGATTTACACAGACGGAAAGCTGGAAGATGGGGTGTTGAGTGGGAATGTCTATCTGAAAGGAAAAGGAGATACAACATTACTGGCAAGTGATTTAGATAAAATTGCTGAACATTTGCATGCTAAAGGGATTAATCAAATTAATGGCAGTATTATTGGAGATGCGAGCTGGTATGATGATGTGCCGTACTCAGTTGATTTAGCCTGGAGTGATGAATCCACCTATTATGGAGCACCAGTTTCTGCTTTGACTATGTCACCAGATAAAGAATATGATGCAGGCACTATAATGATGAAGGTGAAACCTGGGGCAAAAGCTGGAAGCAGGGCAATCGTCAGTGTTTTGCCTTCTTCACTTAAGCTTGAAATGAACAATAAAACCACAACTGCCGCACAAGGAGCAAAAGAGGATATAGAGGCAGAAAGGGAGCATGGCGGGGAATCTATCAGCTTAAAGGGAAATATCCCAATAGGTGCAGAGGAAACAAAGGTTTGGGTAGCAGTAGAAAGTCCTCCGGATATGGTGCTGGATGTCTTTACGCAAGCATTGGCAAAACAGAACATTACTTGGACAGGTCAAGTTAAGGAAGGGAAAACTCCAGATTTGTCCACTCCAATTATTGTGCATAAATCCATGCCGCTGTCAGAACTGCTTATTCCATTTATGAAGCTCAGTAATAATACGATAGGAGAAACACTCTTAAAGGAAATGGGCAGAGTGGAAAAAGGGGAAGGCAGCTTTGATGAGGGAATTGCTGTTTTGCGGGACCAATTGACACAATTTGGTCTAGATAAAAACAAAATACTTCTGCGCGATGGTTCTGGCATTTCGCCAATTGATTTAATAACAGCAAACGATTTGTCAACATTGCTTTTCAACGTGCAAAAGCAAGCCTGGTTTCCGATTTATGAAAAGGCACTGCCTGTCTCCGGCAATAAAGATAGAATGATTGGCGGCACACTGCGCAACCGTCTTTTTTCTGAAAATACAAAAGGGGCAGTTAAAGCAAAAACAGGTACATTATCTGCAGTCAGCTCCCTGTCAGGCTATGTTAGAAGTAAAAGCGGCAAAACATACATATTCTCGATTTTGTTGAATCACTTAATGGATGAAAAGCAGGGCAAGGTCATAGAAGATCAAATTGTGGAATTGTTAGCATCCCAATAAAAAGAAGCCAGGAAGGGGAAGCCTTCCTGGCAATTCATGTTTACGTAAACACTATCCCATCTATTTCCGGCCAAAATCAGCTTTAATCTCGCCGTGAAGATGGGTTTCCCACTTGATAATTTTGTTTTCATAGCTGTTTTCCTTCAGCCATGCTTCTGCACGTTCAATCATTTGCCAAAGCTGTTCTGTACGGCTGTCTCGAGTGAGACTTGTATTGGCTTTTTTATTGCGCACCCATGACAGTGCAGTCATGCTGTCACTGTATATGGTTGTGTTTTTTCCTTGTTTTTTAAGCATCACAAGGGCATGGACAATTCCTAGAAATTCGCCAATATTATTTGTGCCAAACACAGGACCGTAATGGAAGATTCTTTCACCAGTTTTTGTGTCGACGCCTTGATACTCCATCATGCCAGGATTTCCGCTGCATGCTGCATCTACTGAAATGCTGTTTTCGTCAATCGGCAGAGAAGAACTGCTACTAGCTGCATTGCTGCTTTTTCCTGCTGCGGAGGACGAACTGAATCCGCCTTGCTTATATGCTTGCTCTGCTTCTGCCAATGTCGGAAACGATTTAAAGGACGCACCTTGAAAGCCCTTTGTCTGCCTTTCGCATTCAGCCCAGGTTTTATAAATCCCCGGCTTACGACCTTTCCACACGACATAATATTTTTGTTTTGCCATAAAGAAGTTGCCTCCTCAAACTAAAGTCATTTCCTAATCATAACACAGCTTGTCACAAAAAGAACTTGCTAAAAGTATTAGCAAGTCCTAAATAAAGCTTTAGTTTGGAACTCCGTATTGTTTTTGCAGTAACCCCTGCAAATATTCAGCAAGCTGCAGCATCCCGAATATACCAGCTTCTTTTTCAGCATCCGCATTATAATTAGTGTTTGTGTTGATATCGTACGTATACAAGTTTCCATCTTTATCTTTCATAAATTCAATTCCTGCTACTTTAATTTTTTGTGCTTGCAGAAACTGTTCATACTTTTCAATGATAGGCTCATTAAACTCTGTTTGGATGGTGAAGCTTGGCTTGTCTTCCACCTGTTCGCCGACAGGGCAGAAGAGATCATTGATCTGGCACGCATCTGCCGGGCACAGTTCAAAGCCGCCTGCTGTGTCAACCTTCACTGCATACACAAACTTGCCGCCGACAAACTCGCAGCGTGTAATGCTTTGGTCAGGTGTTTCAATATATTGTTGAATAAGCGTGATTCCATCAACAGGCTCTTCAAATTCAGGGCCATACACATATCTTTCCAGCTCTTCGATTGAATGGAACAGGCGGACACCTAAGCCTTTTCCTGCTCTGTTATGTTTCGTAATAAAAGAAGGATCGCCTAGTTTTCTAGCAGCTTGGATAATTTGCTCACTTCCTGTAGCCACAAGCGTTCTAGGTGTTTTAATACCATGTTTGAACAAGGCCGCGTATTGGGCCGCTTTGCTCACTTCAAGTCGAAGTGCGCCCGTTCCATTTATCACAGTTCTGCCGTATGATTCCAGCCATTCGAGCACAGCAGAAGTATATTCTGCCGCATAGCGGTGGCCTCGCGTATGGGAGGAAGCGCTCATACGGCTGTAGAAAATTCCTTCAGGCGGTTCTTCAGTTAAGTCAAAATTGCCTTCTGACAAATCCCATTCCTCAAATGGAATATTAAGCTCCTCCAAACGTCTCGTTAAATGAACAGTCCATTCACTGTTTTCATGGATAACATAAACTTTACTCATCACTTCGTCACTTCTCTTTCTTTTTTTAATGATGCGACAAGGGGCATAACTTGTTCTGAAAATCGTTGCATTTCTTCGAGCTGAGGAGAGAATTGCAGCAAGAGCAGCGTAATGCCGGCATCTTCGTATTCAACAATTTTTTTAGCAATTTGCTCTGGAGTGCCGATAAGTCCTGGTCTCAAGCCTCTGTTAGAAACAGAATAATCTTGCAATTTAATTTGCTGTTCTAGCTGTGATTTATTTACAAAATCATCAAAGCCTGCATAGGCAGAGGATTCTTTCACATCTGTAATTCTAGCAAGCTCTTCTTGTGCTTCTTCCTCTGTATCACGGCAAATAACATAGGCAGCCATTCCAAAGGACGTAAACAAATCTTTTCCAAACTCTTTCCTTTTCTTCTGCATATCTTGAATTTTTAGAGAAATCTCATCGACTGTACCGCCATGCATCACATAAGCATCGCAGGTTTCAGCAATGACTGCTTTGCCTTTCGGGCTTTCTCCGCCTGCATAAAGGATTGGATTAGGCTTCTGCACAGGTTTAGGAGAAAGCTTTGCTTCTTTAATGTCGTAGAATTTCCCTTTATAACTGAATGTTTCTTCTGTCCATAATCCTTTTAAAACAGCTAAGAATTCCTCTGTACGCTCATATCTCTCATCGTGCTCTGTGAAGATCCCGCCATACTGCCTAGCTTCTTCCTCCCACCATGCAGACACAACGTTTAAGGTGAATCGGCCGTTGCTAATATGATCGATATTGGCGGCCATCTTAGCAGCAACTGCAGGATTGTGAAACCCAGGACGGATCGCTGTCATAATTTCTATTTTATCGGTAACTGCTGCAAGTGCAGCGGCAGTTGACCAGGCTTCTAATGAATCTCTTTCAGGGCCTTTAATATCATTTAAGTATAGTTCTGCAATCAACGTTGTATCAAAGCCCCAACTTTCTGCACTTTGAATGACCTTTTTTGCATAATCGAATGTAGGCGGCATGTTTTCATTTTCTACATTTCTAAGCCATCCGCCAAAAATAGGCAGCCAAAATCCATATTTCATGTTGATTCTCCTTTTTATGTAATCTGATATTTTAGGACGCTAAAGTTTTTAGAATATTTATAATGTTATTATAGAGATATACTAACTGTCAATAGAGTGGACACTTTAAATCCTATATAAATACTCAGATTGCTTTGAAACTCGTATAAATTCACAAAAAAAGCATTTTCTTATGCATGAAAATACAGATATTTTCAGGAAGGAAGAGTAAATCAAGATTAAACAACCAAACTATAAAAAAGGGGGAATTTGTTTGTCTTGGTTAATTTATGCTATTCTTTCAGCCGTTTGTGCAGCATTAGTTGGTATCTTTGGAAAAATTGGCTTGCAAAATGTTGATGCTAATACAGCAACAGCTGTCAGAGCAATGATTATGGCAGTTTTTCTCTTCATCATTGTAGCGATAGAAGGCAACCTGCATAAAATTCCGAGCATTATTTCTGATAAAAAGAATTTCATGTTTATTGTATTGAGCGGCATTGCAGGGGCTACTTCGTGGCTGTTCTACTTTCTAGCATTAAAAACAGGAAAGGTCACACAAGTAGCGCCAATTGATAAATTGAGTGTCGTTTTGGCTGCACTTATCGCTATCATTTTCTTAGGAGAAAAGATTAGTCTTCTGAACGGTGTAGGGATTGGATTAATTACAATAGGTGTTATTTTAGCAGCACTTCATTAATTTATTTTCAGGAAGGATATCCTTCCTGATTTTTTTATTGTTATCGTAGTGAAATCCTCTCAACAAAATACGGAATTGTACCGATATAAGAGTGTAAATAGGGTGCAAAATCCTTATTTTCCTTCTTATTAAGGAGGTACATGAGACGATTGGAGAGAGCAACAATGATCTATAAAAACAGTCAAACGAAATGGATCATTACCCTTTGTTTATGTGTTGTTCTATCAATGCTTGTAAATATCTTTTATCACTTTCTAAATCATGTTGTATTCATTTTACTGCATCTTCTTTTCAGCCTTATTTCCATCTTTTCCTTGATGGTGCTGTTAAAGAACATTTCTGCCCTTATAATGGAGCTGAAAAACAGCAGCACTAAATTGCAGACTATTTTTGAAACGATGGATATGGCAATTTGGTTTCACGATTATAAGATAGGAACATTATTCATCACTTCGGGAATGGAAAGAATTTATGGTCGATCAACAGCAGAATTTTACCAAAATATTGATTTATGGAAAGAAGTAGTTCATGAAGACGACCGAGGTCTGATAACGGAAAGACTGGAAGCATTAAAGACCGATAAAGAAGTCACAAGCATATACCGAATTATACGGCCAGACGGTCAAATCCGCTGGATTAAAGACAAGGGCATTCCCTTATATGACGGTAATGGCAAAATGATAGAATTCACTAGCATTTTTTTTGATATAACGGAAAGTAAAGAAAATGAAGACCGTTTTAGTACACTTGTGGAAATGTCGCCTGACATAATTGCTGTTGTCAGTAACTACGAAATGCTTTATATCAACTTTGCAGGCAGTAAGCTCATTGGTGCATCCAATCCATTAGAGCTCGTTGGCAACACCGTGTATGAGTTGCTGTCAACGGAAGACTATGAAAAGATTAATCACGAGTTTTCCATTAACGGCGCTAAAAATTTGAGAGTAGAAGTGCAAATTAAAACATTACAGCAAAAAGTAATGGATGTTGAGTTGTCCTGCATGCCAATTTTATTCGCGGGAAGTCATGCCGTGCTTGTTGTTGGGCGAGACATTACAGAACGAAAGAAATCTGATACTTTAATTAAGCGTTTGGCATATAATGACACGTTAACCGATTTGCCGAATAGAAACAGCTGTATGGTCTATTTGCATGATCGTATCCACTGTCTTGCTGTTGAAAGCTTGTATGTGCTGTTTTTGGATCTTGACCAATTTAAGCGGATAAATGACACGAGGGGACATTCAACAGGAGATATGATTCTAAAGGAGGTAGCTAATCGCCTGAAATCTTCTCTTGAAGAAGGTGATTTCGTCGCAAGGCTTGGCGGAGATGAATTTGTCATAATCCTCGAAAATGCAGACTTACAGGAAATAAAAAGTAAAGCAGACAAAATTCTGGAGGCTTTCACGCAGCCGCTTTTCATTAAGATGGAAGAGTTTTTCGTCACACCAAGCATAGGCATCAGCCATTATCCATCTGATGGTAAAGACCAGGAAACATTAATTAAAAATGCAGATGCGGCAATGTATTTGGCTAAGGATAATGGCAAAAACAATTATCAGTTTTATTCCCACGCACTGGAGGAAAGCAGTTCGAGAAAAATGGTGCTGGAAATGGCTTTAAGAAAAGCGATTAAGCTTAATGAGCTTTCTTTAGTTTATCAGCCTCAATTTAACATTATTACAGGTGAGATTTTTGGGGTGGAAGCATTATTGCGCTGGAAGCATCCCCAATTTGGATTTGTTTCTCCAGCCGAATTTATTCCAATCGCTGAGGAAACAAACTTAATTATTCCAATTGGAGACTGGGTTATAAAAGAAGCATCCAGGCAGATGATGGAATGGAACAAGCAAGGCATAAATGATATTAAAATGTCGATTAATATATCGCCAAGACAATTTCATTGTCAAGATTTTGCAGAGATTATCAGTAATTTTGCAAAAGAGTACAGCTTGAACACAAAAATGTTTGAATTAGAAATTACAGAAAGCACGCTGCAAAATATTGATTTATCTTTGAATATCCTGCATAAGCTGAAAAGTTTAGGTTTTAATATTTCAATTGATGATTTTGGCAAAGGCTATTCTTCTTTAAGCTATTTAAAGTATTTGCCGATTGATACGATTAAAATAGACAAAACATTTGTCGATGATATAACAGATCCAGTTCATAAAGGGTCGTTAGTAAAAGCAATTATTGATATGGGTCATAATATGAATTTTTCTGTTATTGCCGAGGGGATAGAGAACGAAGAACAGCTAGATTTCTTAAAAGTTAATCATTGTGTACTTGGACAAGGCTTTTATTACAGCAAGCCGTTGCCGAGACAGGAAATAGAACAACTGCTGTTTGCACAGGCTTCTGCAGGAAAATCAGAAAGGTCTTGAATAAATTCAAGTCCTTTTTGTTAGGATAATAACCAAACTTGGCGATTGTTTCCATTCATATTGTATAGTATAAGTATATAGAAGTCCGCTATATTTAAGTGGAAGTTTATTTCTTTTCGATAAGGAAATAAATAAGGAAATGAATTGAAAGAAGTTGGTGATGATGTATGCCCTGTAAAACAGTAGATGAATTGAAAGCAGTTCTAGAGGAAGCAAAGGTATATACGAAAGATGGAAAAGTCGCTGACTACATACCAGCATTGAGCCGAGCAAATGGTGATGATTTGTCGATTGCGGTCTATTATCCGAACGGTACATGTTATTCAGCAGGGTGTATTAAGGAAAAAATCACCTTGCAAAGTATCTCAAAGGTGCTTACTTTAGCACTTGCATTAATGGAGTCCGGAGAAGACACTGTTTTCCAAAAGGTAGGCTATGAACCGACAGGAGACCCCTTTAATTCCATTGTTAAATTGGAAATGAGCAATCCGTCGAAGCCGCTTAACCCTATGATAAATGCAGGTGCATTAGCGGTCACAAGCATGATTAAAGGAAATTCTGTCGAGGAGCGTTTAACACGTATTGTAGATTTTGTGAAAAAACTGGCAGGCAATGATGACATCAGCTATTCAGAAGAGGTTGCCCGCTCTGAGTTTGAAACATCTCATCTAAACAGAGCTTTATGCCACTTTATGAAACAGCACGGCATCATCAATGAAAATGTGGAAGAACTGCTGGACCTTTACACGAAGCAATGTGCCATTGAGGTTAATTGCCTGGATCTTGCAAGAATAGGGATTATTTTTGCAATGGATGGTGTAGAGCCAGTAACGAATAACCGGATAATGCCAGCGCATGTGGCCCGAATCTGCAAAACCTTTATGGTAACATGCGGAATGTATAATGCATCTGGGGAGTTTGCAGTTCGTGTCGGCATTCCGGCAAAAAGTGGTGTTTCCGGCGGAATTCTAGGCGCTGTTCCTAATCGTTTTGGTATCGGCATTTCCGGTCCTGCCCTTGATGACAAAGGAAATAGTGTGGCAGGAGTCAAGCTGCTTGAAATCTTAGCGAAGAAATATTCTTTAAGTATGTTTTGATTGAGTTGTCGCCATCTGAGTAAATGATATGATCCATTCTATTTCTGCTTTTGGTTATTTTCAAATAGATAGGGGTAACATAAAACTATTTGAGAGACTAGTTTAAAGCAGAAATAGGGGGAATACAAACATGAGCTTAACACCTGAGCAGCGTATAGAATTGCATGGCTTTAATAACCTGACAAAATCGCTGAGCTTTAATATGTATGATATTTGTTATACAAGAACAAAGGAAGAACGAGAAAGCTATCTGCAATACATTGATGAGCAATATAATGCCGATAGGTTAACAAGTATTTTAAAAAATGTCTCCGATATTATTGGGGCACATGTTCTAAATGTCGCAAAGCAGGATTATGAACCGCAAGGAGCAAGTGTCACCTTATTAGTTTCAGAAGGCCCTGTGGCGGAAGCTCCTAAAGAGGTATTTGAAGAATCACCAGGGCCGCTGCCTGGTTCTGTTGTAATGCATCTTGATAAAAGCCATATAACTGTTCATACTTATCCTGAATACCATCCTGATGAAGGAATCAGCACATTCCGCGCTGATATAGATGTCTCCACCTGTGGAGAAATCTCTCCATTGAAGGCACTCAACTATTTACTTCATTCTTTTGATACAGATATCATGATTATTGATTACCGCGTCAGAGGCTTCACCCGTGATATTCATGGACATAAGCTGTTTATAGATCATGACATTAACTCAATTCAGAATTATATTCCCGATGAAGCGAAAAAAACCTTTGATATGATTGATGTAAATATTTACCAAGAAAATATTTTTCATACAAAATGTAAGCTGAAGCAGTTTGATTTAAACAATTACTTGTTTGGATATACAGCTGATGAATTAAGTGAAAAAGAGCAGGCAGACATAACAGAAAAGCTGACAGTAGAAATGAACGAGATTTTCTATGGAAAAAATATCAACAACTAATACAGGGACAGGCGTTTAGCCTGTTCTTTTTTTGTATAAATATGCTTGAAATATAATTTTTAATCATTTTATAATGTTAATAGCCAAAAATTTTGGTAAGATAGTATCATAATAGGGAGAAGGGAAAGGTTTACTTGAAACAAACAATCATCGATGCAATTGATCAGCATAAAAAAACATTTGAAGAAATCAGCATATATATCGGCGAAAACCCTGAGCTTGGCCATGAGGAATTCAAGGCAAGTGCAGTCTTAATAAAAACATTATTAGAACATGATTTCAAAGTAGAAAGAGATTTTTGCGGACTGCCAACTGCGTTCCGTGCCGTTTTTGACAGCGGGAAGGAAGGTCCAGTCATTGGCTTTATGTCAGAATATGATGCATTGCCAGAAGTTGGCCATGCATGCGGCCATAATTTAATCGGCACGATGGGAATTGCGGCAGGTATTGGTCTGAGCAAAGTCCTGGCTGAGACTGGCGGTAAAGTTATCGTTTATGGAACGCCTGCAGAGGAAACAAAGGGCGGCAAGGTTACCATGGCAGAACAAGATATCTTTTCTGAACTGGATGTAGCCATGATGGTCCATCCTCTTGATAATAATATGAAAAGCGGATCTTCCTTAGCGATGGATGCGATCCAATTTGAGTTCTTCGGGAAAGCAGCCCACGCTGCTGCAAGCCCTCATATGGGAATTAACGCATTAGATGCAGTACTGCAAACATTTAACAGCATCAATGCCCTTCGCCAGCATGTTACTTCAGATGCACGCATTCATGGCATCATTCCAGAAGGCGGCAAGGCAGCCAATGTTGTCCCTGATTATGCAGTTGCCCAATTCTATGTACGTGCAGCCAGACGAGACTATGTGAACGAGCTTGTTGAGAAGGTGAAAAAATGCGCAGAAGGTGCTGCATTGCAGACTGGTGCAACATTAACAGTGTCTAACTATGAATTCTCTTATGATGATATGATTACAAACGATACGCTTTCTGAAGCATTTAATAAGGAATTAGTTTCACTTGGCATACCTGCACAGGAAATCTATGAGCAAAGAGACGGATCTGGTTCCCTTGATATGGGTAATGTCAGCCAAGCTGTGCCTTCGATTCACCCATATATTAAAATTTGCAACGAAGCATATGCATGCCACACACATGAATTTAGAGAGGCTGCAATGACAGATCAGGCGAGAGAAGCAATGATTGTTGGGGCTAAATCGATGGCGTTAACAGGCTATGAAGTATTAACAAACAAAGAGCTGCTTCAACAAATTAAAGATGAATTTAACCGCAATAAATAACAGAAACCTCCTGGTGCGCTTGCCAGGAGGTTTTTTTTAAGAAACGCTTTTCCATAGTTTTCGTTTTTTGCTTGTGTTTAAGGCTATAAAAATAATACACACTGTTGAAGCAATCAATGACCCATGAAATATCCAAACCATCTGCTTTAGTGAGGTTGCTTCAAGGATGAATGGAGCTATAACGAAACCTAATGCAAATCCAAGAGATTTGAGGAGCATGCCAACACCAAAGATTCTTCCTCTAATATGATTGTCTGTTTTTTGAAGCAATACAGCATGCAGGGTAGTAAAGGTTGCATCAAAAATTCCTGTGACAAATGCAAATATTAAGATAATCCAGCTGTTTGTGTTAGAAAAGAATGTAATAAAACCTGCTGACATCAACATAGCAGACACGAAACAGGCATAATAAATGCTTCTTTCCGTCTGGAATTTAATTTTCGGCATAATCATTGTTGCAAAAACAGAACCAATTCCCCAAGCACCCCATATCAACCCATAATAAAGACTTTGTTTTTCTCCATTAATCACCTCAGCAAGCAAGGGAATTCCTAAATTATGAGAAGCACCTGCAAAGGAGCCGATTAAGAAAACAAGATTAACTAAAAGCAGCATTGGTGCTAATAAAATGAACGCATTGACTTCTCTCAGGTCATTGCCAAGACTTGTTAATACGCTTTTCATACTGCTAGCAGCAAGAGGAGTTTTCGTTTGTGCGGACGTTTGCCACTTCATCCGCATTAAGATAAAGGCAGACAATATATACGTTGCCCCATCAATAATTAGTGTGGCTTGATAACCGATAAGCTCCGTGATTATACCTGCGCCAATAAATCCAAACACAAGACTTACAGAAGTAAGCCGTGCGATTAAGGCGTTTGTATTAATCACTTTATCCTCCCCGAAAATTTGCGGGATTTCCGCACTGTAGCTGACAGCAAACAGGCTGGTCGTTAAGCCGATCAGAAAGCATACAGTCACAATCATAACTGGATTTGGGTAAATCAACAGCAAAAGAATAATAGCTGCCCGCAAAACATCTGCTGTTATCATGATTTTCCGCCTGTCAAAACGGTCAGCAAGTACCCCTGAAAATAGGCTCGAAAGCACGCCGCCGAGTGTGCGGAACGCCATTGTCGCTGCTAGCCAACCAGTAGATCCTGTAGCAGCATACATTAAGACATTTATAGCGATTAAATCCATAAAGGTCCCTAAGTCGGAGAATGCCTTCACATATAAAAAAACTTTCTTATTCATCGCTGCTCCTTTAATATCAGTTATTTTAGACTATTCAGTTTTATTGTATAAGCAATACACTTATTTCGCAATGCGAAATTCAATCGCGAAAAAAATTTTCTTAATAACCTGCTAAGTGCTTTAAAAAAACAAAAATTGGGGTACTTATTACTCATAATCTTAAACTTTAAAGGAGTGTTATTATGGAAAATAAAACGATTATGCAGTTTTTTGAATGGCATTTAGAAGCAGATGGGAACCATTGGAAAAGATTAAAGGAAAGAGCTGGTGAACTTAAGGAAGCAGGAATTGATGCTGTCTGGATTCCTCCAGTAACAAAAGGAATCACTGGTGATGATAACGGATATGGAATTTATGATTTGTATGACCTTGGTGAATTCGACCAAAAAGGAAGTGTCCGGACAAAATACGGAACTAAAGACGAATTAGTAGAGGCTATCCAGGCATGTCATAATGTTGGAATCGCTGTTTATGTTGATATAGTAATGAACCATAAGGCAGGCGCTGATGAAGCGGAAACCTTTAAAGTGGTTGAAGTGAATCCAGAGAACAGAGAAGAAGATATTTCTGAACCATATGATATCGAAGGCTGGACAAAGTTCACCTTCCCAGGAAGAAATGGTAAATACTCTGATTTCCAGTGGAATTACAACCACTTTAATGGAACAGATTATGATGCGAAAGAAGAGAAGGAAGGCGTCTTCCGCATTCTTGGTGAGAATAAATATTGGAATAAGAATGTCGATAAGGAACTAGGAAACTATGATTTCTTAATGTTTTCTAATATAGATTTTAATAATGAGACTGTCAGGGAAGAGATGTTTAAGTGGGGGAAATGGATCAGTGAAACATTATCGTGCAACGGCTTCCGTCTTGATGCGATAAAACATATAAATCATGAATTTATTAAAGATTTCGCCCTTGAGTTAAAGAAAGAACGAGGCGACGAATTTTATTTTGTCGGTGAGTTTTGGAAAGGTGATATTGAAGAGTGTCAGCAGTTTTTAGAAGAAATGGATTTCACTATTGATTTATTTGATGTTCCGCTTCACTATAAATTACATACTGCTTCCATCCAAGGCAGTGAGTTTGATCTATCCACCATTTTTGAGGATACTCTTGTAAACCTCCATCCAACACATAGTGTTACATTTGTCGATAATCACGACACACAACCGAATGAATCGCTAGAATCATGGGTAGAGGATTGGTTTAAACAGATTGCATACAGCTTAATTTTGCTTCGTAAAGATGGGTATCCATGTGTGTTCTACGGCGATTATTACGGTATCAACGGTCCAGTGCCTGTTGATGGCAAAAAAATAGCAATTGATCCACTGTTATATGCTAGAAAAAGAAAAGCATACGGAAAACAAGACGATTATTTTGATGATAAAAATGTCATCGGTTGGGTTCGCCATGGCGATGAGAACATCGAAAAATCCGGCTGTGCTGTAGTTATATCCAATAATGTAGAAGGCAGCAAAAGAATGTTTGTCGGTCAAGAGCGTGCTGGAGAAACTTGGATAGACTTAACAAATACAAGAGAAGAGCAAATTGTCATTGAAGAGGATGGTTTTGCCGATTTCCCTGTTAATGGGCAAAGCGTGTCTGTTTGGGGATTGGCGGATTAAGTTTAAATTGATAAGTCGATGGATAATCGGATTCAACTGTTGATTTATAAGATTACTAAAAATTTTCTAGCTGTTGTGTAGGAAGGAGGCGAACTTGTTTAGTTCGTCTTCTTCTATTTTCAGTGATATTCAAATAGTACCTGCGGTTGTTTTTATTGTTTTGTGTCTACTTGTGGCCGGAGTAGTTTCCTAAGTAATGAAAAGATAATAACCTCTTCATTTTGCTTAACACGAACATTTTTTTATGTATGTGACAAGTTTTGCTCAGTATTATTGCCCGCTTAAATGTAAACGCTCTATAAAAAAAGTATACAGTTGAATCTTTTGCAAACTATTGGAGTCCTATTAGTAAAAAGGGGGTTAGTACTACGGTTTGTGGGTGAAAGGTGCTTCAAATACAAAATGATATAGATTCAAGCCTACTTATTAACAATACTTAAAGATATTGAGGTGGCTTTAATTATGAAAAGTTTTCCTGTATGCGGAGTTTTAATTTTATGTTGTACCATTTTACTAACCTCTTGCTCAAGTGATGATAGTACTATAGATAATTTTAATAAAATGGATGAAGCGGAATACTCAGTATCTTTTTCAAATTTATTTACGACTAAAGGGTATTTGGCAACATTTAATAAAATAGCTAGAATTTACTCAATACAGGAGTCAAGTAAGTTTTTAAGTAAACTAAAGTTCAGAAGGCTTATTGGTGATATCCAAATTGAACAAAATAAAATATATTATCTTTATCAATATCAAGTAAGTAAAAAAAATCAAGGAGAAATTCATAGCTATGCATTAGAAGATGGTAAAAAATAGGGAAGACAGTTCTAGAAATGGATAAAGATTGGGAGGATATGACGTTTGTTCTAGTGGATGGAGATGGAATGCTACTAGTAAGAAAGGAATGGCTTTATACGCCATTCCTTTTTATCGTTTAAAAAAGACTGTCAATTCCTTGATAAGCAAAGTAGGCACCGAATAATAATAAGGTGATGCCAGAAATGATAGAAATCATTCTTAATGTTGTGAGATTTAGGAATCTCCTAAAACTTGAGGTTAGTGCAGCGACAATAACATCCCAAATTATCAGCCCTAAAAATATCATACTGCTGTACACTAGCAGCATCCCTGTACCGTTTTCACTTGCTGTTTTCGCTAAAATAGACCCATAAATTCCAAGCCAAAACAATATAGATAACGGGCTAGTTGCAGACATAATGAAGCCAGTAATAAAGCATTTGAACAAGGAATCTCTTCCTCTTAACGAATCAAGGGTAATGGAATTGGAGCCTTTAATACTTTCTATGCCTGTATAAATGAGGATAAATCCGCCGAAGAGCCAAAGAAATACTTGAATGAATGGTATTTCCAGAAAATTGACCATGCCAATATAGACCATTAACATAAAAAGCCCATCAGCAACCATTGATCCAAAACCAACAATATAGGCATGCCAAAACCCATTTTTAATACCTTTATCAAGACGAGCAGAATTAACTGGTCCTATTGGGGCAGCTAATGTTAACCCTAAAAGAATATAGCTGAATAAAATACTTAGGCTCAATCCTTTTCCTCCCATCACAACTGCTTGTACATCCATTATTATGTTTTATTGGAGACAAATATGTTTCATGCGAGCATTTATCTGAATCTGCTTTTTTACAGAAAAGTTTAATCAGCATATGCTTTTGTCTGGCAGTCTGCTATTCTATAAATAATAAAATAGAAAGCGGTGACAAAATGATACGTTTTGGAATTGTTGGGTCTAATTGGATAACGGAGAGATTCATTAAAGCAGGTAGACAGCATGCAGATTTTACAGTAACGGCTGTTTACTCACGGACAGAAAAAAAAGCAAAAGAGTTTGCTTGGAAGCATCAAATAGAAAATGCATTCAATAGTTTAGAGGAGATGGCGCAATCTAGTGAGATTGACGCAGTATATATTGCAACACCGAACAGCCTTCATTGTGAGCAAGCAGTGCTGTTTATGAACAACAGCAAGCATGTGCTTTGCGAAAAACCATTTGCTGCAAATAAGCTGGAAGCAGAAATAATGATTACAGCTGCAAAGGATAATGGGGTTACACTAATGGAAGCAATGAAATCAACGCTCATGCCAAATTTTCTTGCGGTGAAGGAAAATTTACATAAAATCGGTAAGATTCAATCGTATTTCTCCACGAATTGCAGATTATCGCCTTTTTATGAGCAATATAAACAGGGAGAGCTGCCGAATCTTTTCAACCCTAAGCTTGCTGGCGGATCTCTAATGGATTTAGGTGTATACACAATAGCCCCAATCGTAGATTTATTTGGTGTTCCAAAAGCGGTGGATGCAAGCGGTAACGTGCTAGATTCGGGTGTGGACGGAAATGGGCAAATTACCCTTCACTACAGTAATTTTAAAGCGAATGTTATGTTTTCTTGTATTTCAGAATCTACGTTGCCGACAGAAATTCAAGGCGAGGACGGAACAATCCTTGTTCATCATATTTCTAGTCCTAAAAAAGCAGAAATCCTTTTTTCAAGTGGGGTAGCAGAGGATATAAGCGAACAGGAGCAATTTGATCCAATGTACTATGAAATCGAGGAGTTTATTGATCTAATCAAGTCTGAGTGTCTCGAATCACCACGCAATACATGGTCGAACACGATGGCTGTGATGGAAATTCTAGATGATGCAAGAAGACAAATGGGTGTCGATACGGTAACGACTGACTAGAAAGGAGCTTCTTAAAAAGTGTATGAATTGAAGACAAAAGAAACAGATAACAGTGTTATTGAATTTATTGAAACTGTGGAAAATCCGAAGAAAAAAGAGGATGCCTATAAATTGCTGGATATCTTTACTGAAACAACTGGTTTTCCAGCCAAGATGTGGGGACCAAGCATCATTGGCTTTGGGTCGTATCATTATAAATACGCTTCAGGTCACGAAGGGGATGCACCGTTAGTAGGATTCTCACCTCGCAAGGCCAAAACGAGCCTTTATTTTGCGCCTGGAGAATCAAAGCGGGCTGAAATGTTAGAGCGGTTTGGCAAACATACAACTGGCAAGGCATGTGTCTACATAAACAAAATTGCAGACATTGATATAGCTGTTTTACAAGAGCTGATTATTGCTTCTGTTGATTTTTTGAAAGAAACGTATCCAGAGAAGTAACAGCAGGATAGAAACCTAATCCTTATTAGGGGATATATTTTACTAAAAAAATTTGTTAAACTATAATAATAACGTTTAAATGGAATAAAATGCGTTAGAAGAAACAAAGAGGAGTAAGTATATGATTGTTAAAAATGAACAAGACATCAATGGTCTAAAGGAAATTGGAAAAATAGTAAGCTTAATTAGGGAAGAATTATATAGAAAAACTGTTCCTGGCATTACAACAAAGGAACTGGATGAGCTTGCAGGAAAGCTATTTGCTGAACATGGTGCTGTATCTGCACCACAGGATATGTATGATTTTCCAGGATATACATGTATTTCTGTAAATGATGAAGTAGCTCACGGCATTCCAGGCAGCCGCATTATTCAAGAAGGCGACTTAGTAAATATTGACGTTTCTGCCAGCAAAAACGGCTATTTTGCTGATACAGGCAAATCTTTTGTTGTCGGCAATGGTGATCCAAACTTAGTGAAGCTGTGTGAAGTTGCGAAGGAAGCTTTTGAAGAAGGACTAAAATGCTTTAAACCAGGCGGCAAAAAGAACAGAATCGGAAAATTTGTTTATAATACCGCTAAAAAACATGGATTTACAGTAATCAAAAACCTTACTGGCCATGGAATCGGTACATCTCTGCATGAGGAGCCTGAGCATATTCTCAACTATTTTGATGCATGGGATAATGACCTTTTGAAAGAAGGAATGGTTATTGCATTTGAACCATTTATTTCGACAAGTGCTGAAGAAGTATATGAAAAATCCGATGGCTGGACTTTCTCAACGAAAAACAAAAGCTTCGTAGCACAGTATGAGCATACAGTAATCATTACAAAAGATAAGCCAATTATTACAACACTATAAATAGTACAGCCAGCAGATTTTTCATTTCTGCTGGCTGTATTTTTTTGTGTGTAAACAACTTTTTTCAACTGTTTTTTTCAGAATATTTTAGTACTTTAGCAGAGTAAACTTTATGGTTGACATCACTAGTAACCTTCCCGTATTGTATATATATACCGCCCGACGTATTTTGATTTATGGGGGAAATGGCTGTCGTATTAATACAGCCATTAGTGCTGCTTTTCGGATATTACTATTGAATCGGCTGGTTTTTAAATTAGTCTACACCAAACTATAACAGGTGTTTTTTTTATGCGTTTATCGTCAAACATCAGCTGTATTCACAGCTTATACAAGCTATAAGTAATCTCCCAACTTCAACTAGACAATTAACTTTTAAAGGAGAGAACACTTACATCATGAGCAATGGTAATAAGCTCGGACTAGCCATATTGACATCACTTGTTGTCGGCAATATGGTCGGTTCTGGAATTTTTATGCTTCCTCGCACATTAGCAGAGGTAGCAAGCCCTGCTGGGGTTATACTTGCATGGGTTTTAACTGGTTTAGGAGTATTAGTCACAGCCCTTGTCTTTGGGAATTTAGCAATCAGGAAGCCAGAGCTGACTGGCGGGCCGCAAATATATGCAAAGCAGCTGTTTAAAGAAGGATCAAATCTATCCTTGCTTTCCGGTTTTATGTCGTCATGGGGATACTGGATTGGTAATCTTGCAGGAAATGTTGCAATCATCACAACATTTGCTGGTTATTTATCCACGTTTTTCCCTATTTTAACGAGTGAAGCTGTTCTCTTTACAGCAGGATCCTTTACGTTAAAAGTCGGCAATGCATTTACATTCGCAGTTTGTACGCTTTTATTATGGGGAACACATTTTATTATTTTGCGTGGGCTTGAAAATGCAGGGAAACTGAATTTCCTTGCGACTGCAGCGAAAGTGGTCGGTTTCTTGCTGTTCATTATTATTGCACTGTTTGCTTTTGAATCAAGCAATATATTGCCATTTGCAGAAGCAAAAACAGATGCTGCCGGCAATTCAGTAGGTCTACTTGGGCAAGTTAATAATGCAGCTGTAACCACACTGTGGGCATTTCTCGGTGTTGAATCTGCGGTCGTGTTTGCAGGCAGAGCGAAAAGGAAAATAGATGTGAAGCGTGCTACGATTTTAGGATTGTTGCTTGCACTTGCGATTTACATTGGGATAAGCACATTGGTTATGGGACTGTTAAATCAGGAAGCACTTATTTCCTCGCAGAAACCATTGATTGATGCTATCGAGGTCGTGCTTGGACCAATTGGCGGAAAAGTTCTAGCAGCTATTGGATTGATCAGCTTGTTCGGTTCAACAATCGGTTGGGTCATGCTAAGTGCAGAGATACCATACCAAGCTGCAAAGCAAGGTATCTTCCTGACACCTTTTAAGAAAGAAAACAAACAGGGCATTCCTG
Source organism: Niallia laureatilytica (assembly GCF_046613985.1). Lineage (NCBI taxonomy): Bacteria > Bacillati > Bacillota > Bacilli > Caryophanales > Bacillaceae > Niallia > Niallia laureatilytica. The sequence goes on from NZ_JBKKHP010000004.1 coordinate 383,270, forward strand.
TGTTTTCCTTAGTGCTGACAAATATCCTTGGACAGCTATTTATATTTTCAACCGTGTCTAACAGCATTTCACAAGCATTTGATTTTGTCATTTACATTGCGACACTAGCATATCTTGTTCCATATTTAATTGCCTCGTTGTTCCAAGTGAAACTTACTTTCACTGGAGAAACTTATGGTCAAAGAAAAGGACGAGTTACAGACATGATCATCGGTTTGCTTGCCTCTGTTTACTCTATTTGGGTAATAATTGCGGGGACAGCAGATATTAAGACATTTATGTTCGGAATCATTCTCCTTGCTAGCGGAATCTTGTTTTATGCAAAAGTCCCCCGCAATCAGAGTTTGTCTGATAAATAAAAAGAGCGAAGCAGCTATTAAGCTGCTTCGCCTTTTTTTATAGAGAAGAAGAAGGATTATCCTTTTCCTCCCACTCGACATTATGTTCCTCTGCAAGTTTATCAATTTCATTTTGATATTCACGAAGTAAAGACCGAGCTTCCTCCAGCATGCCATTCGCTTCTTCTATTAATAATGGGTCTTGGGTTTCAAGGGCCCTTACAATTTTCACGAACGCATTATACTGAAGATCTGCTCCTTCTATATATTTTTCATGAACAGCTCGTAACTCCTCTGTATCAATCGGAACGGAATTCAATTCTTTAATGAATTCATTATAAGTGGGGATGACAGTAATCACTAACGCATCATACATTGTCACGTCATCCGTATAGTTAATGCCAGATACTTGGTCATATGCACTAACAGCTGTTGCTTCAAGCTCAAATGCTGTTGTCATTTCACTGTTCACATAATTCATTAAATCATCTTGAATTGGATCATTAAAGCATGCAGATAAAACGAAGATAATGGGTAAAATGGTGCAAAAAATAACTTTTTTCACTTAATAACCTCCTTTACCTCAATTTATGAAAGAGTGGAAGTCCACTATGTATAGCAGAAAAGCCCATTTATTCTAATTCAGGAAAATAATTACCAGAACTATCTTGTAAAGCAAAATAGTGTATGATATCCTCTAAATATAAGCTATATTGCAATGCAAAATAGCGATTAAGGTTACGTGAAGGGAAAGAAACAAATGTCTTCAAGTCAAATGCTTAAAGGAGTGCTGGAAGGGTGCTTATTGGCAGTCATTTCAAAAGGAGAAGTATACGGATATGAAATGATTGAAAAGCTCGAAGCGTATGGCTTTACTATGATAAGCGAAGGCAGTATTTATCCAGTACTGTTGCGTATGAAAAAAGAAAAGCTCGTCCATGTAGAAACAAAAGCATCCCCATCAGGTCCTAAACGAAAGTATTATACATTGACAGAGGAAGGACACCACCAATTACAGCAATTCGAAGAAAGGTGGCTGCTGCTTTCCAACAGTGTCAACGAACTATTAAAAAAAACATAAAGGAGGACATAAAAAAGTGGAACTGTCGGCAAAAAGTCAGGAATTTATTGATAACCTTCACTTATACCTTATGACAAGCGGTAAAAAGGATGAGGAAATAAAAGAAATAGTAGAGGAACTGACAGATCATTTATTAGAAGCAGAAAAGGATGGCAAAGACATATCTGAAATCACAGGTGCTTCCCCGAAAAGCTATATGGAAAGCCTTGCACAGGAGATGAAAACAGATTATGGGGAGTGGCTTAAGTATATTCCGTTGCTTTTTTTAAGCATCATCTCCTACCAGGTTAATGGTGATGCCTTATTAGGTGAGTTAAGTTATACGTTAACAGTCATTATCGGTCAGCCAATTGTCGTTGCTTTTATGCTTCTGTTATATGTTTTAACCTTTAAAAAATTTTGCATCCCGTACGAAAGCATTGTCAAAAAGAATGGCCATTGGTATATTCGTACTCAATGTACTGTCT
>NZ_JBKKHP010000040.1:0-738 GCF_046613985.1 Niallia laureatilytica
TAGTTTAATTATGGAAGTTAAATTGCAATCTAAAAATCCAAATCCATTATAATTTTCCTAACCCTTTTGATAGGAAATTCTTGTCACCTGTAAGATAGATCATTAGTTGAAAAACAACTGTTGAATCCTTCTTTTTCTCTATCTGAAAGGAAATCCCACTTTTTTGATTTTATCCATTCTAATAGTTTTTCGATTTTCTCATCATGATTTTTGAACTGATTCAGAAATTCAAAGGCTGCTACTAACTCGTCACTATTAATCTTCCGCTTTTTACTTAAAATCGTTCTTACTCGTTTATATACAACATCGATAGCTGTTTCATCCCCATGATCTTTAATAGCTAATAGAGCATAATATTTTACAGATAATGAACGATCGCCTAAGGCCTCCATATAAAGGGGAAGGAATGCAGAACCACCCAATTTATCAATAGCACAAAGAGCAGCACGTCTTACTTCCCCTTTTCCATTTTTAAATAAAGGAAGAATTTCTGGAATAGCTTTAGTAGCACCCATCATGCTTAGAGAACCAATGGCATAACAAAGGTCATACTCATCTTTTGAATTCCTTATGACTTTTATTAATGCATCTTCTGCGTCTGAATTTTTACATCTTCCCAATGCGTTAATAGCCGAATGTCTGACTGACCCTCTTACATCAGATACACATTTAATGATTGGATAACAGTCTGGTATAACTTCTTGTTCTTCTATTCTTTCTAGTATCGTATCGAGTGTA
>NZ_JBKKHP010000041.1:0-733 GCF_046613985.1 Niallia laureatilytica
CCTCAATAAACAAACACTTATCTCTTAATTACGCAGTTTTTCTCAATATTTCTATCCAACTCATATAACTTTTTAGATTAAGTTAGTGTGAAAAGATTAAAAATAAGCAGTTTACGAAGAAAATGAGCGCAAGAAACTAGCCAACCTTCGGTTTATTTCAAAAAGTTGGATAAATAGGTATGTACGCACCAATGGATGTCCACATCTCTTACGGGGGTCTACCCTCCCAAGTCTCACAGAGTCTACGCTCCTACATTCCTTCGTTCAACCTTTCCATAAGGTGGATGTCGGTCATGCTGCCATACAGGATCATATCTTGTCCTTACGTTAGTTCCGTTGCCGACTAATCCCATGCTGATTTTGTCTGTTCATCTGTTCAATTCTAGTTGTTAAAAGTTAGTTTTATACTGATTAAGCTGCTATTGCTTCTTGTATAAATGCATGCATATGAGGGATGTCCTTCAACATCTTCTCCTCTTGAAACACAAACTGTTTCTTCCCAATAGAAAAGAGTATGCGGATGAGCTTATTACACAAAGCAATTAAAGACTGCATCTTTTTCAACGGATTATCAGGTCTCGTTGTGTAGTAATGATGTAGCGCTTTAAAGGCTTTGTTCTTGGCTACTAGAATCATAGATGCCCGGAATAACAATGCTCGTAATTTCTTTCGACCACGTTTGGTTATTCTGGTCCTCCCTTTATGCTTACCTGATGTATTTTCTTTTAAGCTA
>NZ_JBKKHP010000042.1:0-462 GCF_046613985.1 Niallia laureatilytica
TTCAAAAAAAGTATAAAGGCTCAGTAGCTCAGTCGGTAGAGCAAAGGACTGAAAATCCTTGTGTCGGCGGTTCGATTCCGTCCTGAGCCACCATTAATATCATGATTATAATAGATTAACATGATGGCGGTTGTGGCGAAGTGGTTAACGCATCGGATTGTGGCTCCGACATTCGTGGGTTCGATTCCCATCAGTCGCCCCATATTTTAAATTTAATAACGCGGGTGTAGTTTAATGGTAAAACCTCAGCCTTCCAAGCTGATGTCGTGAGTTCGATTCTCATCACCCGCTCCAATATATGGGCCTATAGCTCAGCTGGTTAGAGCGCACGCCTGATAAGCGTGAGGTCGATGGTTCGAGTCCATTTAGGCCCACCATATTATTGTTCCGCAGTAGCTCAGTGGTAGAGCACTCGGCTGTTAACCGAGCGGTCGTAGGTTCGAATCCTACCTGCGGAGCCAT
>NZ_JBKKHP010000043.1:0-313 GCF_046613985.1 Niallia laureatilytica
TGTCGCTATCAGACGACTTTTTTAATATTACCAGAAGTCTACTTTCAAGTCAACAGTTTTTAAAATTATTTTTCATTTGTGTTACTGGCTTGTTTCAGCAACGAATATAAATATACCACCCTATCCGACCCTATGCAACTCTTTTTTTAAAGAAAAAATATTCTAATAACTATATCTGCATTTTACCCATAAGTACATGAACAAAACCAGCAGACAACCTAAAAGTTTTTATTATATTAAAAGACCTGGAATGTCTCTGCATGGTAGTGACCCCTTAAAGTTAGAGTTTTTAGCACACAGCTAATTGGCTGGC